>DASWDF010000104.1:0-12304 GCA_036395475.1 Casimicrobiaceae bacterium | reverse complement strand
GACATCGGCCTGTGGGAGCTGAACGAGGCGTTTGCCGTGCAGGTGCTTTATTGTCGCGACAAGCTCGGCATTCCCGATGAGCGCCTCAACGTGAACGGAGGCGCGATCGCGGTCGGCCATCCGTACGGCGTCTCGGGGTCGCGGCTTGCCGCCCACGCATTGATCGAGGGTAAGCGCCGCGGCGTCAAGTTCGTCGTCGCGACGATGTGCATCGGCGGCGGGATGGGCGCGGCGGGGCTCTTCGAAGTGGCGTGACCATCAAATGTCGTGCTGCGCCTGGCGGCACTATAGGCTCACGCCTCAGTTGATCCACCGCGCCGCGTGACGCGTCCCCCTTTTGTCGCCGAGGCATCCAAAGCGGACGTTGACGCGGCCGTGGTGGCGCGCGAACCGCGCCCGTAGCGGACCGTGAGTGACCGGCCTCGATCAGATCGCCATAGCCTGCACGATGACAGCTTGCGCCTGGCCGCTATACGGATCTCCGCCTGTGATCGTGAGAGCGTCTGTAACCTTGTCGATTACGGCCTCGAGCTGAAGGCCTCGCTGCTCGATAAGCGTTGCCCTCGGCGTGCCGCGGATCTGACCGGTAGCAATGCTGCGCGGATCCGCCCCCGCGATCGCAATTCGTTTCGTTTCAATCCGTGTCGCACGAAAGCCGGCACCGGCGAGCAGCTGGTGCAAAAGACCCGGATCGCCCATGTCGTATGGCGTCCTGAACTTCATCTCCGGGTCGCCCGGAAACATGGCTTCGAGGACTTTGGCATTGGCGAGCGCGTGCGGATTCTCCTCGATGCGGTCCCAGACATTGAACAGGAGAATTCCGGCTTCGGTGAGCACACGCCGGGCCTCTCTGAGCGCGGCCTGTCGATCCGGCGTGAACATGATGCCGAACCCGCAGACCACCGCACCAAACTCGCTGTCCTCGAACGGCAGTTTCAGCGCATCGGCTTCGTGCCATTCGATGTCCCGGCAACCTTCGAGCTTCGCGCGGGCGTAGTCGAGCATCGCTTTGCTCAAATCGGTGGCCACCAACCGCACCGAGGGCTTCAGACGCTCACGAAGCCTCCGCGTAACAAGGCCGGTGCCACACGCGATCTCAAGAACGTCGCCCGCAGGCTGTTCCGGAAGACGCTGCACGAGATCGGCTGCGAAAGACTCGAACCAGACAGGACCGAGGCAGTCGTTGTAGTACTGGGGGCCCGAAAAAGTTGCCGACGCGCTGACCACTTTCCCCTCTCATAGACGGCTCCGTTTACGCTGGCGCCCGAGTCATGAGCGAATCAGAATACGCGTGTAATCAGGTCGCCGGCAGTACAGTTGAACGACGATTCGGCAGCGGGAACGGGCTCACAGTACTTAAGACCGTTGTCGAACAGCTGCAGCGTCGTCGTCAATGCGTCTGTTGAAAGTGAGTTCCTTGTGGTCCGGCCTTGCGCCAAGCGGCGGGAGACATGCCGAACTCGCGCTTAAAGGCCCGGCTAAACGCGGCTTCTGACTCGTAACCGCTGTGCTCGGCGACGCGCGCGATGGCTTCCCGGCCCGAGCGCAGCTTTTGCGCGGCCAGCGCCAAGCGCCAGCGCATCAGATACTGAATGGGCGGCTCGGCGACGAGCGCAGCAAAACGTTCTGCCAACGCAGAACGCGAAAGCGCTACCTCGCGCGCCAGCTCGTCGACTGTCCACGGCCTGTCCGGTTTAGCGTGCAGCAAGGCCAATGCGCGGCCGACTTGTGCGTCGCGCACGCCCGCAAGCCAACCCTTGCCGCCGGGCGGCATGTTTTCAATGTAACGACGCAAGGCGTCCACGAACATGAGCTCGGACAGCTTCGCGAGCATCGATTGGGCGCCCGGCCGTGACATCGAGGATTCGAGCACGCCCACCCGCAACAGTTCGCGCAGCAGCGCCGATGCGGGTCCTTCGCCGATCGGGATGCGCAACACGCGCGGCAGCGCTTCGAGAAGTGGTCGGCACACGCTGCGGCTGCACGCGAGATAGCCGCAGACGAAACGCGTGGCCGCGCCGCCGCCGCCATGGCGCATCTGGATCAGGTCGGCCTCGACTGTGGCATCGGGACCGATCAGACTGGCCGCTTCCACGGGCGCGAGATGCAGGTCGCTGCCCATTACGTGCTTGTCCTCGTTCAGAAATAAGACCAGGTCCCCGGCGGCCACGTCGAGCGCTTCCATGCTGTCAGCCAGCCGCACCTTGCAACGGCCCTCGGTGAGGAAATGGAAGAACAGCACGTGCTCGGCCCCCGCAAGGCGCGCCCTGACGCTCCCCAGGCCGAATTTCGATTGCACGCACCAGGGCGCGGTGAACTCCGCGTTGATGTAGACGGCACCTTCGAGGCGCAGGGATTTGAGAACGTCTGACAACGCATCCATGGCGTTTCGGTCAACAAGCGCAGAGTTTCGGCCAAGACTCAAGGTAGGACGTCGTTGATACTAGCACCCGTCAGAAGGCCCGCAATTTGCGCAGCGCACGGCGCATGTCCACCTTGCACGCCGCGCTAGCAACTCAGAGGAGGGACATCTGATGAAGCTTTCTCGCCGTCGATTCTTACAGCGGGCTGTCGGCGTTGCTGCGCTGCCTGCTGCCTCCTGGATTGCGCACGCCCAATCCTATCCAAGGCGCCCGATCCGCCTCGTCATTCCTTTTCCCCCGGGCGGTGCATTCGATGCGGTCGGACGACCCTGGGCAGACAAGATGAAGCCTCTGCTTGGCGTCGTCGTGGTCGAAAACACAGGCGGCGGTGGCGGTTCGATAGGTGCCGCCGTCGTCGCCCGCGCCAAGCCCGACGGCTACACACTGCTTCTAGGCGGCACGCTGCCGCACGTCAACGAGGCCCTGCTCAAGAGCAGCCCGCTATACGATCCCGTCAAAGACCTCGACCCGATTGCGGCCGTGGCCGCCAATGTTCTCTGTATCGCCGTGCATCCTTCGGTGCCGGTGCATAACCTCAAGGAGCTCATCGATTATGCGAAAGCCCATCCCGGCAAACTGTCGTATGGGCACGCCGGTCTCGGTTCGATCCAGCATCTGACGGGCGAGTTATTCAAATCGCTGGCAGGAACACCCGACATCGTCCAGGTGCCCTATCGGGGAACGGGCCCCGTAATTACAGACCTCATCGGCGGACAAATTCCGATGGGTACGCCAGGCGTCACCCGTCAGGTGCTCGAGCTCCATCGATCCGGCAGGCTGCGTATTCTTGCGGTGACCAGCTCGAAGCGGCTTGTCGCTGCGCCAGACCTGCCAACGACGGCGGAATTGGGATTCCCCGAGTTGATCGTGCGAGGCTCGATTGGGCTCCTCGCCCCCGCCAGCACCCCGCCCGAGATCATCGACCAGATTACTCAGGCGACGCGGACGGCGGTCGCCGAACCCGCGTGGCAGGAGATGTTGATCGACGCAGGCATAGAGCCCATCGTCGACTCCAATCCAGAGCACTTCCGGCGCTCCCTCGCAGCTGATGTTGCTCTCTGGTCACCGGTTGTTATGGCGCTCGGGGTAAGAATAGACTGAGCACACGTGCTATTGAATGGCGGGTTCCGCTTCTGGCCGGCTGCTTGATGCGGGCTGCGCAAAGTGTGTACGGTGTCTTGGTCCCAAACGAGACAGTGCAAGGGACAGACGCCGCATAGGCCGAGCCAGCGTTGATCGGCTTGGAGCGCGCAAGACGCCCACGGGACCCTGCACATCGCTTGCGGTCGGCAATGGATTTGCGCATGCTGACGCACTCCCCGCAGCGCAGAGATGACGGTTCGTTTGGCCCTGTTCGGCTCGCCGACGATCGAATACGGCGGCGAGTGTTTCGCTCTGCCTTTCGAGCGGCGCAATCAGTTGCTCGTGTTTGTTGCGCTCAAGCGCTGCTGGGTCGGGCGCGCGGAGTTGGCCGCAATGCTGTGGCCGGAGCAGGAAAACAAGCTCGCTTACACGAACCTTCGCAAGACCTTGTTTCGCCTGCAGTCATTGCCGTGGGCGGGCCAGATCGAATTGCAGGGCGGTGCCGTTCGCTTCGAAGTCGACACCGATGTGTTCGCTTTCGAGTCGGCCCTGCGCGAACATCGTATCGCCGATGCCCTGGCCTTGCGCCGCGGCGAGCTGCTGGCCGGATTTGACGACGACCACGGTGAAGCATGGTCGAGCTGGCTGAGCTTCGAGCGCGACCGCCTGCGACTTGCCTGGCGCGACGCAGCCCTCAACCGCCTGGCCGTGGACATCGATACGGGAGAGGGGATCGACCTGTCGGCGCGGCTCCTCGACGCGGACCCGCTTGATGAAGCCGCACTGCGCGCTCACATGTCTTGGCTTGCGCGCGGCGGCCAGAGCGCACGCGCACGCCAGGCTTATCGCGAATTCGTCGGACGCCTTACGGAGGACCTTGGGCTTGCTCCGGGAGCCGAGCTGCGGGCGCTGCACGATTCGATCGGCACAACTGTCTGGTCTTCTGTTCCTGCGGTGTCGACGGCGCCCGCGACGCCCGATGATGGCTTTGTCGGACGCACCGTCGAATTGCGTCGGATTTCCGCACTTCTGGCGCAGGACGACTGCAGGTTGCTCTGCCTGATTGGACCCGGTGGCGTCGGCAAGACGCGGCTCGCGCGACGAGCGATTCAGGAGCTCGCGCCGGGTTATTCGGACGGCGTGGCGTTTGTCCCGCTCGAAGATATCTCCGCGTCGAGCGAGCTCGGCGGGCGGATTGCGCGTGAGTTGGGCGTCGGCCTCGTCGGCAGCGAGGAACCGCTGGATCAAGTCATCGCTTTTCTGCGCGAGCGGCACGTGCTGATCGTGCTCGACAACTTCGAGCACTTGGTGGCCGACGCATCGATTCTGCAAAGGTTGATACAAGCCTGTGCACGGCTGAGGATCATCGTCACTTCCCGCGTGCGCTTGGCCCTCTCCATGGAGTGGATGGTGCCCGTCGAAGGGCTGCCTTGTCCGGAGAACGAGGATCAGGACCGCATTGAAGCGTTCGATGCGGTGCGATTGTTTGTCCAGGCGGCGCAGCGTGTCGAGCCCGCATTGGTTCCTGCGGTAGAGGCGGCGTCGATCGTCGACATCTGTCGGCAGGTCGAAGGATTGCCGTTGGCGTTGCAGCTTGCGGCAGCATGGACGCGCGTGCTGTCCTGCGATGCGATCGCCGCCGAGCTGCGTCAGGGCACCGAGCTTTTGCACGCCGTCGATGCCGCTCGCCCGACTCGGCACGCGAGCATCGAGGTCGTATTCGACCAGTCGTGGCGACTGCTCAACGCGATCGAGCGCGACGCTCTGTCGCGCCTGTCGGTCTTTCGCGGTGGTTTCTCGCCCGAAGCAGCACGCGCGGTCGCCGCGGCGTCGCTGCCGGTTCTGGGCGCACTCGCGGACAAGTCGCTGTTGCGCAAGGATCGCGCACGTATCTTCATGCACCCTCTGGTACAGCAGTTGGCCACTCTTCGTCGTGCCGAGGGCGAGGCCCGAGAATCGACCGAACGGGCGCACGCGCTTTACTTTCATCGCCTGCTGGCTCACCTTCGGCGCGCGGTCGAGGACGGCGATCGCGAAGCGCTGCAATGGGTGGAGACCGAATTCGAGAACTGCCGAATCGCCTGGCGCTGGTCGTTCGCGCACCAGGCGACCGATGCGCTGACGAAGAGCGCGCCGACGTTGCTCCACTTCTGCGATCACCGCGGTCGCCTCGAAGAGGGCCTGACCTTTTGCGCGAAACCCTCGAATCGCGATCCGTCCGGGCTGACCCGAAGCTGGGCGCGCTGCTGCTCGCCGCGGCGGCGCACCTCGAATACCGAATGGATCGTTATACGGACGCGGAGGCAAGCGCCGTACGCGCGCTTGCCGCGTCGCGCACGACCAATGAACACGACACGAGGTTGCAGTGCTTCAAGGTCCTTGGCTCGTGCTGCTTGAGGCTCGGACGGCATGACGACGCAAAGCGCTTTTTCAAGCAGGCCCTGGAGCAGGCGCCGGCGAGCATCGATCCACGCAATGCCGCCGCCATGCTGGACAACCTGGCGCTGGTCGAGAAGGCGATGGGCCGCTATGGTGAAGCGGCGCGCCTGTCGATTCAATCGCTGGTACAGCACCAGCGACTCGGCGACGTCGCCGGTGAGGCCCTGTGTCTGAACAATCTCGGCGCGCTGTTATTGGACAAGCAGGAGTACGAGTCCGCCGGCGCGCACCTGCGAGAGGGGCTCGCCATCTGTGAGCGGCATGGGCTTGTCAGCACGCGCGGGTTGATTCTCGCGAACCTGGCTGAGTTCGCCATGAAGACGGACGACCATGACTCGGCCCAGACTCATGCCAGGCACGCGCTCGAAGTCGCGGAGGGCATCGGGAACCGGGCTCTCGCGTGCTGGCTGAAGCTTCTGTTCGTGCGTCTCGCGCTGCGGCGCGGCGACTGGGCCGGTGCGCGTTCCGATCTTGCAGCATCGCTTGGGATCGCGATCGCCGTCGGCCGACTGTCGCTGCAGCTTGCGGGCGCTTGTTGCTTCGCGGAGGTTCTCGAGGCACAGGGCGAATCGGAATGCGCACAGCAGATCATGGCTTTCGCGGCAGCCCATCCTTCGGCCAGCGCCGCACAGCGCGCCGAGATTCGTGCGCGGCTGGCGCAATGGCATCTGGCGGCGAGCGCACAGTCGGCTTGGCCTGGGCTCGAGCTCGACGAGCTCGTCCATCGCATCGTCGTTGAAAGCAACATTGCGCATGCGCCGTTGATCGCCACGTTGCGCGGCGTGCACTAGCCCAGCCGCACCGGGTCCGGTCTTTCGAAGCCATCGTCTTGCCTCGAGGGCGAGCACGAGGAACGCTCGTGCAACGCCGCCTTGCGCACAGTTCGCCCATCGAAAGGACGAACGTGCGCGACACACCTCCACTGCACGACGGAATCGCCGTCGATCCATCGCAGAGACTTGCCGCGATCAGGCCGCGCCAGTCAGCGATTGACCTGCCGCGGCTCGCCTACCGCTCGAGCGGATTGACGCCGATTATCGAAGCGACGCTTCAGGCCATCGGTGACCCTGTGCGCCGAATGGTCGCCCGATCGAAGCGCCGACAGCTGGCGAGAGCCACTGTTGTCGCGCTGCGCAGTCTTGACGCCGGCGCATTGCGCGACCTCGGATTCGATCGCAGCGAAATCTTGTCGGTTGCCGTCGAAATTGCCGGCGATGCCGATTCCACCCGCGCGCGTATCGAGCGGGCCGTCCACGGCCTGCCGCTATAGCGCGTCTTCAACTCGACCTCCACAGGAGAGCACCACCATGGACGCAGCCATACTCGAACCGACCCGTCAAGCCGCTCCGCAGACGACGCAGCGCTACGCAAAGTGCATCGAGGCATCCAAGCGCATCCGCTGGGACATCGATCGCGACGTGATCCGCGGGCGCCCGTTCGACTTCGACAAGAAGTTCCTGCCCGACGGATTGTCGAAGGTCGCCGAACTGCCATTTCTTCGGCCGGCCGAAATGCGGTTCCTGTCACAGATCCAGGGCCGAACCTACGCCAACATCTTCGGGCTGGTGGAACGCTACATCGGCGCCAAGACTCTTGAAATCAGCAAGGACTATTGGTTCGGCGACCAGGTTGCGCTCGAGGCACTGGTGCGCTTCACGGACGAGGAGCTGAAGCATCAGGAGATGTTCCGGCGGCTCGAGCAAATGGCCGCGACGGGGATGCCGGCAGGCTACAGCTTCAAGCCGCAAGCGAACGATGTCGCCCACGTTGTGCTCAGCAAATCGACGTGGGCCGTGCTCGGTCTGACGCTTGACATCGAGCTGTTCACGCAGGCGCACTATCGATCGAGCATCGAGCCCGACGCGAACCTGTCTGAACTGTGGAAGGACGTGTTCCTGTTTCACTGGAAGGAGGAGTCGCAGCACGCGATCATGGACGAGCTGGAATGGCGGCGCGAGCATGCGCGGCTGACCGAAATGGAGCGCGACCAGGGCGTGACCGATCTGATCGAGCTCGTCGCCGCCGTCGATGGCATCGTGCAGATGCAGGCACAGGCAGATGCCGGCTATTTCGTTCTGCGTGCCGGCCGGACGTATTCGTCGGCCGAGCAGACGGCAATCCAAGACCTGCTGCTGAAGGCCTATCGCTGGCAATACATCGTCACGGGCGTGCAGGAGCCGCGCTTCGCCGAGGTGTTGAAGGCACTGGTGACGCCGGCGCAGATGGATCGGATCGGCAAGGCGCTTTCGCCGATCCTGGCACACGTGCGCGATTGAGCGAGCCGGCCATTCGGCGTTGCGCGACAGGGCGGCGTGAAAGCAGCCCTGTTCAGCTTGCTTGTTCAACGAAGCAGAAATATTCGCACGCATCCGTAGGGTCGGCCGCTTGCTGTCCACGCACGAACCAAGGAATATTCGGTGGGCAACAGTTGCATCGAGTGAAACCGGACGCTTGTGTTGCGCTGCGTGTCGAGAGTGTCTATAAATCTATGTTCTTCACGGCACGTACGCACTTGGTAGACAAGGACTTGAGATTTCCTCTTCGCCGAGTCAGGCATTCGTTCAGGATGCAATGCGTCTGTGCAATATCAAACGTTATCCGATGATGGAGGGCATGATCATGAGACTCTTCCCACGCCTACTGCTGCTCGCCGCCGTGCAAGTCGCTCTAACGGTCGTGCCGGCATGGGCTGACGAGCAATCCGGCGACCTCAAGCCCGTCGGGGAAAAACTCGGGACGGTACGTTTCCCTACCTCCTGCACTCCGGCGGCGCAGCGGCAGTTCGAGCGCGCCGTGGCGCTACTGCATTCGTTCTGGTTCTCCGAATCGAACAAGGCCTTCGCCGCCATCGCGCAGACCGATCCCAGTTGCGGCATGGCGCATTGGGGCAGCGCCGTGACGCTGTTCGGAAACCCGTTTACCTGGCCGCTAACCGGCAAAGCCCTTACAGACGGCTGGGCGGCAGTGGAAAGAGCGAAGGCAGCCGGCGCCAAGACCGCACGCGAGCAGGACTACATCGCGGCCGTCGAGGCGTTCTACAAAGACGCGGACAAGATCGACCACCGCACGCGTGCGCTCGCGTATGAGAGGGCGATGGAACAGGTTGCAAAGCGCTATCCCGACGACACCGAAGCATCGATCTTCTATGCGCTGGCGCTGAACACGACGGCGCTTGCGAGCGACAAGACGTATGCGAACCAGCTCAAGGCGGCGGCGATACTCGAAGAAGTGTTCAAGGACCAACCCAATCATCCGGGCGCGGCACATTACCTGATCCACAGCTACGACTATCCGCCGATCGCCGAAAAAGGCCTTCCGGCCGCGCGCCGTTATGCCGACATCGCGCCGTCCGCGCCGCACGCACTGCACATGCCCTCGCACATCTTCACGCGCCGGGGATTCTGGCAGGATTCAATCGAAAGCAATCTGAAATCGAAGAACTCCACCGACAACCATTTTGACCGTCTGCACGCCTTGGATTACCTGGTCTATGCCTACCTGCAGACGGGCCAGGACGATAAGGCGAGTACGGTGCGCGATGAAGTCGAGGCGCTCAAGAAGGTCAATTCGGAGAGCTTCCCCACCGCGTTCGCGCTGGCAGCGATCCCGGCCCGCTTTGCACTTGAGCGGGCCCGTTGGAGCGAAGCGGCGAAGCTTGCCCTGCACCCGAGCGAGCTCGACTACCCGTGGGCAAGCTTTCCGCACGCCGAAGCCGTTTTGACATTCGCTCGCGCCATCGGAGCCGCTCGTAGCGGCGACGTCACCGCGGCGCGCAGCGACATCGCCACGCTCAAGACTCTGAAAGAAAACCTCGTGCAAGCAAAGAACAATTACTGGTCCGAGCAGGTGGAGATCCAGATCCAGGCGGCTTCCGCGTTGGCAGCCTTCGCCGAGGGCAAGAAGGAAGAAGGTCTGGCATTGATGCGCACGGCAGCAAATATGGAGGACGCCACCGAGAAACATCCTGTCGTGCCGGGCCCTCTCATCCCGGCTCGCGAACTGCTGGGCGACATGCTGTTGGAGCTGCAATTGCCGGCGCAGGCGCTGAAGGAATTCGAGGCCTCGGCGCAGCGCGAACCCAACCGGCTGCGCGGCTACTATGGCGCGGCCAGAGCAGCCGAAATGTCGAACGACAAGCACAAAGCGGCAGCTTATTACGCAAAGCTCGCGGAGCTCGCAAAGGGCGCAGATAGCGACCGGCCCGAAATCCGGCAAGCGAAGGCGTATCTCGCGAAGAATTAAGCGCGCAAGCGTACTCGGAACGAGCCACGGGAGGTGGTTGGCGCGCCCACGCGCGCCAACGAACTCCCGCTGCTTGCGCCGGCCCTGCACCAGCGGACTGTTCGGGCGCCTGCCTGAGCTCCCAAGACTGATCGTCGGCGCCTGGGTTACAAGCCAAGTTCCATTCAGCGACGAATCACCGAGAGCAGGTTTCCCCTCTTACGATCTGCAGCCGCTCCGCAGGTAGGGGAACGTTACTCCATGAGTCGCGCTTGAATGTGTCCGCGATCGGTTGACATGGCCGGACGTCTGCATCTGGCCGAGGCTGTGTAAAAACGCGGAAGTTGCCGAAGCGAAGAAATTTCCTACACTGAAGCATCGAATTTCTTCGGGGGGCAGCATGAAGCGATTCATCGAAGGCGAGGACCGAACCCAGGTGACCTTGCTGCCCGCGTGTCTGGATGACTACGTTGAGGCGGAGAATCCGGTTCGCGTGGTCGAGGTCTTCGTCGATGGGCTTGATCTGGGTGCGCTTGGCTTCGTTGGTGTTGACCCGGCGGCGACGGGCCGGCCGGCGTACCACCCGGCGGTGCTGCTGAAGCTCTACATCTACGGCTACCTGAATCGTATCCAGTCCAGCCGCCGGCTGGAGCGCGAGGCGCAGCGCAACGTCAAGCTGATGTGGCTGACCGGACGCCTGATGCCGGACTTCAAGACCATTGCCAACTTCCGCAAGGACAATGGGCGGGCGATCCGCAAGGTATGCCGCCAGTTCATCGTGCTGTGCCGCCAGCTGGACCTGTTTACGGAAGCGATCGTCGCCATTGACGGCAGCAAGTTCAAGGCGGTGAACAACCGCGACAAGAACTTCACCCCGGCGAAGATGCAGCGGCGGATGGCGCAGATCGAAGAGAGCATCTCGCGTTACCTGGCGGCGATGGACACGGCGGACCGGGCCGAACCCGAAGCAGCAGAACTGAAGAAGGGCCGGCTGCAAGAGAAGATTGCGGCGCTGAAGGAGCAGATGCAGCGGCTCAAGATACTTGAGGCGCAAATGCTCGCCAGTCCCGATCAACAGCTGTCGCTGACGGACCCCGATGCGCGATCAATGAAGAGTCGAGACGGGGGCATCGTCGGCTACAACGTGCAGACCGCGGTGGATGCCAAGAACCACCTGATCGTGGCGCACGAGGTCATCACCGAGGGTGTTGATCGTGACCAGCTGGCGCGGATGGCCGAACAGGCGCACGAGGCCACCGGCATCGAAGCGCTCACCGTCGTTGCCGACCGCGGTTATTTCAAAGGCGAACGGATACTGGATTGCGACCAGGCCGGGATCACGCCGCTCGTGCCCAAGTCGCTGACCTCAAACAGCAAGGCCGACGGTCGCTTCGACAAGCAGGACTTTGTTTACCTCGCCGCGGACGATGAGTACCGCTGCCCGGCGGGGCAACGGGCCATCAAGCGCTTTACCACCATCGAGCACGGCATGACGCTGCACAAGTACTGGTCCTCAGCTTGTCCCAGGTGTCCGCTCAAAGTGCAATGCACGACGAGCGACTATCGGCGCATCACGCGCTGGGAACACGAAGCGGTCCTCGAGGCAATGCAGCAGCGATTGGATCGGCAACCCGAGATGATGCGAGTGCGACGACAAACGGTCGAGCATCCGTTCGGAACGATCAAGTACTGGATGGGTTGGACTCACTTCCTGACCAAGACGCTGGCGCGCGTGCGCACTGAGATGAGTCTGCACGTCCTTGCCTATAACCTGAAGCGCGTGATGCGCATCTTGGGTATCGGCGAGCTGATGCGAGCGATGAGCGCTTGGGCTGCATAGGCTCGTACTTGGCTTCATGAGCCGGCGCTCTCGGCCTCATCCGCCCATAAGAGTAAACAATTGCCACTTATGGGCTCCGCGACGCGATAGGGGTCGCCAACGAGCCTCCAAGGTCCGGTACGCCATCATCGCTCAACCCAAACCGCTGGCGACTGTTTTTACACGCCCTCGGCCGAACTGCGCCCTTCACACCTTTGGCTCTTCGCGCGTTCCCATGCGCAAGGCTAGCCACGTTGCCTGCGCTTCGGCCAACCGCGCTCCCTCATCCGTTAGCTTCTTGCGGGCAACCTCTGACATC
>DASWDF010000103.1:0-7314 GCA_036395475.1 Casimicrobiaceae bacterium | reverse complement strand
AATCGGCGTAGTTGCCGATCGCCGACGAATTGATGTACTGGTTACCGCCCAGCGCGGTGAAGCAATCGGGAAACACGAGGATTGCAGGCCCCATCTTGTGGTCGTGGATCAGGCGCGCAACGCGCTCGGGCACGTTGTCCGCGAACGGTCGCCAGCCCGTGTGCGCGAGGCCCGAGCCGGTGAAGCCGACCAGATCGAACAACACCGGAAAGCGCCGGCCGGGGCCGCTCTTGCCGGCGGTTGCACCGGCGTCATAGTGCGGCGGCAGCCAGACGGCGAGTTTGCGCAGGTGAGGATCGCCGAGCAGGTTGTCCTTGAGCACTTTCGATTCGTGTTCCAGAACGACGAGCGTGCCGGACTTGCCGGCGAAGCGCTTGATGGCCATCGATTCCCCCGGGGTGAGCGCTGGCGGCATTGTAGCGCGGCGGGCGCGGCACGCTTGAAGTGGCGAGACGCAGGCGCTAGCATGAAAATTGCTCCTGAAAGCGAAGGGCCCCACGAGCTGGGGATCGCACAAGGCAAATCGCGGTCGGGACCGACACGCTGACCGTCAAGCAAAATGCGGCGGTGTAAGGAGGAACTTATGAGCAAGGCATCCTGTTACCTCTTGGCTGGTGTCGCCGTATGCGCATTGCTCTGCGCTGGTTCCTCTGCCGCGAGCCGGCCTTCGATGGCTGAGTGCTTCGAGGGCTCCGATTTCATCGCCAACGCTGCGCTTTCACGTGACGCCGGCATGTCCTCGGCAGCGTTCATCGGCCGCATGGAGCAGGACTTCGTCGTGATCCAGGACTTTCCCAGCGAGCTGCGCTGGTTCGTGCGCGACGCCGATGACGAGGCGTTCCTGCTCGAGTCGGCGCGCGAGGTGTTCGCCCATCCGGGTGCGGCGGAAAGCCACCGGCGAACGTTCCTGCAGGTCTGTATCGATCGGATGGCGGGCTGAGGCGAGCGTCGCGGACGTGCTCCCGGGCTTCGCTGCGCTCAGCCCGGGCTACGCGCGAAGCGCGATGCCCGGGGCCGCGCGTAGATCGCCCGACGTGTTCCCGGGTTTCGCTACGCTCAGCCCGGGCTACGGGCAACCCGGGCTACGCGAGCGGTTCGAGCTTGCCGAGCAGCGTCGGAATGAGCTCCGTGACGGTCGGGTGGATGTGCATTGCGCGCTGGATCACCGTGTAGGGCTTGTCCGCGTACATGACGTCGAGGAGCGAGTGGATGATCTCGTCGCCGTCGATGCCAAGGATCGACGCGCCGAGAATCCGCTTGGTTTCCGCATCGACGATAACGCGCATGAACCCTGACATCTCACCGCGCTCGCGCGCGCGGCCGACGCGCGTCATCGGCATGGTTGCGACGAGCGCCTTGCGGGCCGCGGCGCGAACCTCCTTTTCTGTCATGCCGGCGCGGCCGAGCGGCGGGTCGATGAAAAGTGCGTAGGTCCCGATGCGGTCGCTCACGCGCCGCGACTCGCCATCGAGCAGGTTCGCGGCGATGATCTCGTAGTCGTTGTACGAGGTATGGGTGAACGCGCCGCGCCCGTTGACGTCGCCAAGCGCCCAAATGCCCGGAACGTTGGTGCGCAGCTGTTCGTCGACGGTGATGTAGCCGCGGGCGTCGGTCGCGATGCCGGCCTTGTCTAGTCCGAGGTCGTCCGTGTTCGGCACCCGGCCGACCGCGAGCAGGACATGCGTGCCCGCAATCTCCCGCGGCTCCTCGTCGCAGCTTACGTTCACGACGATGCCGTCGCCATGGCGCTCGAACGCGACGCATTTGGCGTTCAACCGGAAGGCGATGTCTTCGCCTTCGAGGATCGCCTGGACCGCCGCCGAGACATCTTCGTCCTCGCGGCCGATCAGCCGGGCGCCCATCTCGATGACAGTGACGCGGCTCCCGAAGCGGCGGTACATCTGTGCGAATTCGAGCCCGACGTAGCTGCCGCCGACGATAACGAGGTGCTCCGGCAGGAAGTCGACGTGCATGATCGTCGAATTGGTCAGATACGGGACCTCGGCGACCCCGGGCATGTCTGGCACCAACGCGCGGCCGCCGACGTTGATGAAGATCTGCTTCGCCTCGAGCAACCGGTCCCCGACGCGGATCGTCTTCGGGCCCTCGAAGCGGGCATGTCCCTGAATCATCGTCAAACCGGACGTCTCGCCGAGCCAGCGCGTCAGACCATCGGTGGAATGGCGCACAACGGAATCCTTGCGCTTTTTCACCTCTGCCATGTCGACGCGAATCGGCGCATCGATCGTCACCCCGAAGTCGCCGCCGCGGCGCGCGACATAGGCGGCTCTCGCACTGGCGATCAGCGTCTTGGTCGGAATGCAGCCGTTGTTGACGCAGGTGCCGCCGATGAGCTTGCGCTCGATGATCGCGGTGTTGCGGCCGGCGGTGGCAAGCCGCACCGCGAGCGAAGGCCCGGCCTGCCCGGTGCCGATGACGATGGCGTCGAAACGTTCGGTCATGGTCCCTCCTGCAAAATCGCCTCCCCGCTAGCGGGTCGAGGGATTTCGTGTAGTCGCGGACACAAGGCCGCAGATTACAGCACGGTCTCGCAACGCCGCGACAGGCGCATTGCGCCGTTGATCGATATACCAGAACGTGCACGCCGTGAACGCCATCTTCGGAACGGCGAAATCATCCGCGGTCCGGTATCGGAAGAGCACAGTTGCCGATTAGCCGCGCGCGAGATTCCGCTGCACGGCAGCCGTCATGCGCCGGCGCCCCGTCGCGTCTCCGTAGACGATGCGGCACCGCCTATGGCGGTCATCCGTACCAGCTCGCGCACCAGGCGCGCGACGTCCTTCTGCCCGCGCAAGAACAGATCGGCGGCGCTGTTCGGGTCGTGCTCCACGCGCACGGAGAGGATGGCCGGCGAGCGCAGGCGGAAAACCGCTTCGTCGGACGCGTCGTCGCCGACATAGAGCGCGCGGTCGCAGTGCGACTGCGCCAGCAGGGCGGAGAGCGCCTCGCCCTTGTGCGGCGCGCCGGGCGGCAGGAGATTGAGCACGAACTTGCCATCGAGCAGTGTCGGCGGGGGCAGGAGTCGGCCCGTGCGGCCGACCAGCATTCTCCGCGCAGCGCCCTGGTCGCGGGCGTGACGAAAGTGGAACGTCAGCGAGCAGGTCTTGTCCTCGAGCACGATACCCGCGACCTCGCGCCACACCTCGGCTGTGGTAGAGAGCTCATCGAGCCACGCCCGGCAGACGCGAGCGCAGTGCGCCGAGGCTTCCTCGAAGCCGGGCACACCCTCGGCGCCGTGATTGCCGACAAGATAACGCGGGGCGAAGCCGAGCATAGGCCGCGCGTCCTCGATGGCGCGCCCGGTGATGATCGCCACCGCAGCACGCTGCGAGAGCGCGCTCAAGCCCTGCTGGACCTCGTTAGGCACCCGCGCGTCCCACGGCCGGTCGACGATCGGAGCCAGCGTGCCGTCGATATCGAACGCGAGCAGCGTCTTGCTCGTTACGAACGCGCCGATGCGCGTCAACCCGTCGGGGGATAGCGCGTACTTCACTTCACTTCGACCCCCGCCGTGCGCTGGTGCGCGTAGATTCGCTCGGAGACGCGCTGCCGCTGCCGCAACCGCGCAGCGTCGAGCAGCATGGCGCCTGCCCAGCGATAGACATTGAACTCCTGCACCAGCCGCCGCATGCTGCGCATGCGCACGCGCTGCTCGTCGGCGGGCATGGTCAATGCCCGATACAACGCGTGCGCGCACTGCTCGCTGTGATACGGGTTGACAAGCAGCGCATCGTGCAGCTCGCGCGCCGCGCCGGTAAACTGCGACAGCACGAGCACGCCCTGCTCGTCGTCGCGGGAGGCGATGAACTCCTTGGCGACCAGGTTCATGCCGTCGTGCAGGCTGGTCACGACGCACACGTCAGCGGCGCGATAGTATTCGTTGACGATCGGCGGCTCGTGATGCTCGATCTTGAGCCGGATCGGCTCCCAGCCCCCGCGCCCGAAGCGCGCGTTCACCCTTCCGGCCAGCGCCCGTACGCGCGACTCGAAGTTCTGATACTCGTCGAGCGACGAGCGCGAGGGCGCCGCGATCTGGATGAACACGAAGCGGTCGATGAATTCGGGGCGAAGCTCGAGCAGGCGCTCGATCGCGCCAAAGCGCTCGAGGATGCCCTTGGTGTAGTCCATCCGGTCGACGCCGATACCGATCAGCACATCGTCGCGCAGCTGCTCGATTCGCTGCACCTTGGCGCGGCACAGCGGCACGGAAAGCTGCGACTCGACCCACTCCGGCGGCCATTGGATCGAGATCGGGTAGTGCTCGACCTGCGTAAGATGACCGCCGTGGGTGATCGTCGATGATTCGCGCTCGATGCGCGCTTCGAGATAGCGGTCGACGGTCTCGACGAAATTCTGGCAATGGAAGCGCGTATGGAAGCCGAGGATCGTGCTGCCGAGAAGACCATCGAGCAGCTCTTCGCGCCACGGGCAGATGCCGAACGACTCGGGGTTCGGCCACGGAATGTGCCAGAAGGTGATGATCGTCGCCTTGGGCAGCCGTTCGCGGATCAGCCGCGGCAACAGCGCAAAATGATAATCCTGCACCAGCACCACGGGATCGTCGGTGCGCGCTTCGGAGCGCAAGGTGTCGGCGAAGCGCCGGTTCACGCGCACGTACTGCTCCCAGTCGGGCGTGCGGAATACCGGCCGCACGTGCGCGATATGGCACAGCGGCCACAGCCCTTCGTTGGCGAAGCCGTAGTAGTAACCCTGTTCTTCCTCGCGGGTGAGCCATACCCGGCGCAGCGTGTAGCTCGGCTTTTCCGGCGGCACGCGCAAGCGGCCGTGCTCGTCGGCCGTGTCGCGATCGGCGCTGCCGCTGCCGTGCGCGATCCATGTTCCCGAACATGCGCGCATGACGGGCTCCATCGCGGTCACGAGTCCGCTCGCGGGTCGCTGCAGCTTGATGCCCTCGTCGGTATGCACGTGGAGGAACGGTTCGCGGTTCGAGACCACCAGGATCTCGTCGCCCAGCAGCTTTTCGCGCAGCACGCCGCGCAGCATTTCCGGGCTCCAGGTCGCGCTGCGGTCGGGATTGCGCCGGGAGAGATCGAGGTCGCGCAGCATCGCACGCAGGTCGCTCGCGAGCGGATGCAGGTCGTCCGATGCCGGCTGTGCGAACGGCTGCACGATGCCTTCCCCGCGCAACAGCGCGCGTACACCGGCGACCCAGCCACGCCACGACAGATGGGCGATGAACACTGTCACCAGAGATACGACGACGCCCAGCACGACGAACAAGCCGATCAGATAGCGGCGTGTGTCGGCGCTTCGCCGCTCGACGAAGCTCATGTCGTGCACGAGGATCAGCGAGCCGATGCGGTCGTTCCCCTGATAAAGCGGGTATTGCACGACGTGCAGCGGACCCTGCTTGAGCCGCACGATCGAGTGCTCCTCGTCGGTGCCCAGCGGCGGCTTGCAGCCGAGCGACGAGGGATACGTCGCCGTTTGATAGCGCAGTTTGCCGGACTCGTCGCAGAAAGCCAGCGCGTACAGCCGCTCGTCCTGCAGCGCGCGCGTGAACAGCGTATTGATCTTGCCCGAGGCTCCCTGTTCGACCAGCTCGGCGAGTTGATCCTCCATCGTGTTGGCGATCAGCTGCGAGCGGATGTCGAGGTCGCTCACCCACCAGCGCAGCGTGAGCCGATCGACCAGCGGCACCAGCGCGTAGGCGAGGAGGGCGAGCGTCACCACCAACGGCGCGATGAACCGCAGCGACAGGCGTATGGAGCGAATTCTGTCTTGGGCGCTCATCGGTTCTCCAAGGCCGTGAGTCTACAGCCAGTGCAACTTGAAGTCGGACAATGCCACCGCGTTTTTGTGCCGGGCACAGGTAAATATTACAAAACGAGCCGACCCGCAACAGCCTCGACGGAAGCGCGAACTACCAACGCGAGAGGAATCAGGCGCGCCTCCCTTCGAGCTACGTCTGCCCGGTGAAGGATAACGCAACGATCGTGCCGATCAAACCGTTGCGGGGGCGCGCCGGTTCAGCCGGCGGTGCCGCCCATGGGGTTTCGTGGGTGCGAATGTATTCGCACAAGGGTGTCGATCGGGTCGCCACGGCCGAATGAATTCGGCCCTATGAACACAAGCGTCGCTTGGACCGCCCTGGCCGAATGAATTCGGCCCTACGAACATCGACGTTTTTCATAGGTGCGAATGTATTCGCACAGTGCCCGTCGTCAGCGCTCGAGGATCGCCGTCACGCCCATGCCGCCCGCGGTGCAAATCGAGATCAGTCCGCGGCCGGAGCCGCGCTCGGCAAGCTGTTTGGCAAGCGCGCCGACGATGCGCGCGCCGGTCGCCGCAAAAGGATGTCCCAGCGCGACGCTGCCGCCCTTCGGATTGAGCTTGGCCCGATCGATACTGCCCAGCGGTCCGGATCGCTTCAACCTGGTGCGGCAATATTCCGCCGACTCCCAGGCCTTGAGCGTGCAGAGCACTTGCGCGGCAAACGCTTCGTGTATTTCGTAGATGTCGAAGTCCTGCAACGTGATTCCGGCGCGGTCGAGCATCGCCGGCACGGCGTAGGTGGGCGCCATCAGCAGGCCCTCGCGCGGGCCGGCCAGGCCGGCATAGTCGACCGCAGCGACTGCTGAGTGCACGAGCCAGGCCTGGATCGGGACGCCACGCGCTTGCGCCCAAGTCTCGGAAGCCAGCAGAACGCATGACGCGCCGTCGGTCAGTGGTGTGCTGTTGCCCGCGGTCAGTGTGCCGGCCGCGCTCCGGTCGTATACCGGCTTCAGCGCGGCGAGCTTGTCGAGGCTCGTGTCGCTGCGCACGTTGTTGTCGCTCGCGAGGCCGCCGTACGGCACGACCAGGTCGGCGTAAAAGCCCGCGCGCCACGCGCGCGCCGCGTTGACATGACTCTGGAAGGCGAGCTCGTCCTGTTCCGCGCGGCCGATTTTCCACTCCTTGGCCATCAACTCGCAGTGCTCGCCCATCGACAGGCCCGTGCGCGGCTCGCCCACCGTCGGCGCGGACGGCTTGAGGTCACGCGGGCGCAAGCGGAGCCAGGGCCGAAGGCGCGCGCCAAGCGTCTTTCCGCGCGCGCTGTCGCGGACGATGCGCGCAAGCGGCTTGCTGTAGACGATCGGAGCGTCGCTGGTCGTATCGACCCCGCCGGCGATCGCCGCTTCGATTTCGCCGCGGGCGATCCGCTGTGCAAGCTGCACGGTCGTCGTCAGACTGGTGCCGCAGGCACGCTGCACGTCGTACGCAGGCGTCTGCGGATGAAGGCCCGCTCCCTGTGTGGCTTCGCGCGTGAGATTCCAGTCGCGCGAATGCTTG
>DASWDF010000102.1:0-6505 GCA_036395475.1 Casimicrobiaceae bacterium | reverse complement strand
GCGCCGGACGCCTTGGTGAAACGGATCGCGGAAGAGACGCTGACGACGATTCGCGGTGACAAAGACCTCCAGGCTGGCAATCCGGCCAAGATCAAGCAACTTATCGAGTCGAAGCTCGTGCCGAATTTCGACACGGCCCGGATGACAGCGCTCGCGATGGGGCGCAACTGGCGCACCGCGACCCCCGAGCAGCAGAAGCAACTCACCGAGCAATTCAAGACGCTATTGATACGGACGTATTCGAACGCGCTGACCAACTATCGCGACAACCCGATGAATTACAAGCCGCTGCGCATGAATGCCGGCGATACCGAGGTCGTCGTACGCACCGAAGTGACGCGTCCCGGCCAGGCGCCGGTGCCGATCGACTACAGCATGGAGAAGACGCCGGAGGGATGGAAGGCGTATGACGTCGTCGTCGCAGGCGTGAGTCTGGTGACCAACTATCGCGACGAGTTCAACGACGTCGTGAAGAGCTCAAACGTCGACGGCCTGATCAAGACGCTGGCGGATAAGAACAAGGGACCCGCGCCCAAATGAGCGACGAACCCGAAGACGAATTGGCTTGCGAGATATGCGGAGACGAGAATCCGCACTTCGCGGCCGGTGATCGCTGGATGCTCGGCGGTGCGCTCAACGTCGACACGGCCGCGAGCGTGCTCGAGGCGAGCCGCGCGGCCGAGTTGCCGGGGACCGGCATCGTTTCGCTCGCGAGCGTCGACGGCGTAGACTCCGCCGCCGTCGCCGTCCTGCTCGCGTGGCGGCGGCGCGCCGCAGCCGAAGGCAGGGAACTGTCGTTCACCGACGTACCGGCGAGCCTTTCCGCGCTCGCCCTCCTGTACGGAGTCGAGGAACTCATCAGTCGACCGGTCCGAACCGCGGCATGACCGTGGCGCGCCGAAAAGCCGGCGTCGCAACCGCGTGGGACTTGTTCAGGCTTAAGTAGGGTCAGAGACAATTTTCTTGCACGTTCAGAGTTTCTCCGGACCTGCTCGAAAGTCGTCTCTGACCCTATTTAAGCCCACTATTTAAGCCCAACGCATGACTCCCGCTGTCGAGATCGTCAACGTCGCGCGTCGCTTTGGCGCGGTCCAGGCGCTCGCGGGCGTCGATCTCGCTGTCGAAGCGGGTGAGTTCTTCGGCCTGCTCGGTCCCAACGGCGCAGGCAAGACGACCCTGATCTCCATCCTCGCCGGGCTGACGCGCGCCGATGCCGGCGCCGCGCGCGTGCTCGGCCACGATGTGGTCGAGGATTACCGCAACGCGCGGCGGCTGCTCGGCGTTGTACCGCAGGAGCTCGTCTTCGACCCGTTCTTCACCGTGCGCGAGACGCTCGAGATCCAATCAGGCTATTTCGGCCTCCGCGACAACGCTGACTGGATCGACGAGATCCTGCACCATCTCGATCTCACGGCGAGGGCGAATGCCAACATGCGCGCTCTCTCGGGGGGCATGAAGCGACGCGTCCTGATCGGCCAGGCGCTGGTGCACAAGCCTCCGGTGATCGTGCTCGACGAGCCGACCGCCGGCGTCGACGTCGAATTGCGGCAGAGCCTGTGGGCATTCATCCGCAAGCTCAATCGCGACGGCCATACGATTATTCTGACGACGCATTACCTCGAGGAAGCCGAGGCGCTCTGCGGGCGGATCGCAATGCTCAAGGCCGGCAAGGTCGTCGCGCTCGACACCAAGCGGAATCTGCTGTCGAGCTTCGCCGGACTGACGGTACGGCTCACCGCCGACATGCTGCCCGAGGGATGGCAATCGCGCGTGGTGCGGGAAGAGGACGGCACGTATCTCGTCTCGCTCGCGAGCTACGCCGAGCTCGAGAGGCTGCTTGCCGCACTGCGCGAGGTCGGCGCCACCATCGCCGAGCTGTCGCTGCAGGAAGCCGACCTCGAGCAGGTGTTCCTGCGCATCATGGCGCGGCATCACTAGAGCAGGCTGATGCAGAGCCCCTCATGAGCCGCGTTTCGGACGAGATGGCCCCGGATGCAAGGCGCGAGCCGCGTCGAATAGCTCGTGCATATTCGCAAGGCGAGCAACACCGTAGCCGGGGCCCTCATTTGTCAAATGAGCGTCGAAACCCGGTCGGCAGCGGCTTGGCGGGCGGTCTGCTTTGTCGCGGCTCGCTCGTGTGCGATTTGGCACACGTCGCTCGCCGCCTTAGTTGGCAAATTCGGCATCCCATCCCGCCAAGCCGCTGCGCGGCCACGACGGGTTCTGCATCAGCCTGCTAGAGGCGCGAGTGATCCCGGCATTAGGCAGCGGCTGGCTCACGCTCCTGTACAAGGAGCTGCTGCGCTTCTGGAAGGTGAGCTTCCAGACGATTCTCGCGCCGGTGCTCACCGCGCTGCTATACCTGCTGATCTTTTCGCACGTGCTCGAATCGCGGGTCTCGGTATTCGACGGTCGCGTGGCGTATACGGCGTTCCTGATCCCCGGGCTGGTGATGATGTCGGTGCTGCAGAACTCTTTCGCCAACAGCTCGTCGTCGCTTATCCAGTCCAAGATCACCGGCAATCTCATCTTCATGCTCCTGCCGCCGCTCTCGCCTTTGGACATGTTCGCCGCCTACGTCCTGGGCGCAATGATCCGCGGCATCGTCGTCGGCCTGGGTGTGTACCTGGTCACGGCTGCTTTCGCTCCCTTGTCGATGCCCCATCCGCTGTGGGCGCTCGCCTTCGCGCTGCTGGGAAGTGCGATCCTGGGCACGCTGGGTCTGATCGCCGGCATTACCGCCGACAAGTTCGACCAGCTTGCGGCGTTCCAGAATTTCCTGATCATGCCGCTTACTTTTCTGTCCGGCGTGTTCTACTCGATCCACAGCCTGCCGCCGTTCTGGCAGACGTTGTCGCATTTCAATCCGTTCTTCTATATGATCGACGGCTTTCGCTACGGCTTTTTCGGCCTGTCCGACATTGCGCCGGAGACGAGTCTCGTCGTCGTAGGAATTTTCTGCCTTGGCTTGACAGCGCTGACGTTGTTCCTGCTGCAACGTGGCTACAAGCTGCGGCACTGAAAAAGCCGGCCGATAGCATCCTGCGCTTGGCATAACGGCTCCTAGTACGCTCGAAATCCTCATGTATTACTTCATGTACGCTCACGTTTCTCGCATCCTCTCGACTTGCTCTGGCCGTCCTCGCGACGGCTCTCGGAGAGCTTTCGTGGCTGCGCTCGGCGAGCTTCGCTGACGTCGAAATCGAGATGACGACACCGGAATCCATCAAAGGCGCGATTGAAGCCGGTGTCGCCTGTGAGCGCGTCGACGTTGTCGGCGACGGTCAGCATTTTCAGGCGCTGATCGTCAGCGAAGCCTTCGCGGGACTGTCCAAGGTGAGGCGCCACCAGCTCATCTACGCCGCGCTGGGCGACCGCATGCGCGAGGAGATACACGCGCTGTCGATGACCACGCTGACGCCGGCGGAATGGGCGCAGCGCAGCGAAGGCGGCAGGTAGATGGACAAACTCTCTATCGACGGCGGCACGCGCCTCGAAGGCGAGATCCGCGTCTCGGGTGCGAAGAACGCCGCGCTGCCGATCATCTGCGCGGCGCTGCTGACCCCGGAGCAGATGACGCTTTCCAATATCCCGCGCTTGAACGACGTGCGTACCATGCAGGCGCTGCTCGGACAGATGGGAGTGAAAGCCGAGCAGGGCGACGGCACGCTTACGCTGGCGGCAGCGACGGTCGACTGGCCGCTCGCGCCTTACGAGATGGTAAAGACGATGCGCGCATCGATCCTGGCGCTGGGGCCGTTGCTCGGGCGTTGCGGCGAGGCGCGCGTTTCGCTACCGGGCGGCTGTGCGATCGGGCTGCGGCCGGTCGATCAGCATGTCAAGGGGTTGCAGGCGCTGGGCGCCGACATCGATCTCGACCACGGCTACATCGACGCCAAGGCGAAACGCCTCGTCGGAACCACGTTCGTCTTCGACGTCGTCACTGTCACGGGCACCGAGAACCTGATGATGGCCGCTACGCTCGCGGAGGGCGTCACGACGCTCGAGAATGCGGCGCGCGAGCCCGAAGTGGCTGATCTTGCCGAATGCCTCAACGCGATGGGCGCCAAGATCACCGGCGCGGGCGGCGATCGGATCGTCGTCGAAGGCGTGGCGCGGTTGCACGGCACTGCGTACGCGATCATGCCCGATCGCATCGAGACCGGTACCTTCCTCACCGCCGCGGCGGCTGCCGGGGGCGATGTCAGGCTGAAGGGTGCGCGCGCCGGGACGCTGCAAGCCGTGCTCGACAAGCTCGCCGAGGCGGGCGCGGAGATCGCCGCCGGCGAGGACTCGATTCGCCTGACGCGGCGTGGGGTGCTCAAATCGGTCAATCTGCGGACGGCCCCGTATCCAGCATTTCCGACCGACATGCAGGCGCAATTGATGGCGCTGATGACCATCGCCGACGACACAGCAGTGATCACCGAGACGATCTTCGAAAACAGGATGATGCACGTTCAGGAGCTCAAGCGGCTCGGCGCGGACATCGAGGTCGAGGGCAGCACCGCGATCGTCAAGGGCGTGCGCGGGCTCACCGCTGCGAACGTGATGGCGACCGATCTGCGTGCCTCCGCCTGCCTCGTGATCGCCGGTCTGGTGGCGGAGGGACGGACGACCGTCGACCGCATCTACCATCTCGATCGGGGCTACGAGCGAATCGAGGAAAAGCTCTCCGCGCTTGGGGCAAGGATCCGGCGCGTCAGCGACGCCGGCGGCGAGTGACGCCGCAGCGACCGTCCGCGAACGTGAGGGGGACGCGACAGCCTACCCGGCGAGGCGAGTCCGGTAGAATGAAAAATTGGGTTCCTTAGCCCACCTCGCAATCGTGGACTCTTCCATCGTCACCCTCGCTCTCGCCAAGGGCCGCGTCCTCGACGAAGCGTTGCCGCTGTTCGCGCGCGCCGGCATCGCGCTGGCCGAGGACCCGGAAACCTCGCGCAAGCTCGTCATCGGCAGCAACCGCGCGGACCTGCGCTTCGTCATCCTGCGTACGTCGGACGTGCCGACTTACGTGCAATACGGCGCGGCTGACTTGGGCGTCGCCGGCAAGGACGTGCTGCTCGAGCACGGCGGCGAGGGTCTCTACCAGCCGATCGATCTGCGGATCGGCTGCTGTCGGATGGTCGTCGCGGCGCCTCGCGCCTTCGACTACGCAGGCGCGGTAAAGCGCGGTGCGAGGCTCAAGGTCGCCACCAAGTACGTCGTGACGGCACGCGAGCACTTTGCCGGCAAGGGCATGCACGTCGATCTGATCCGGCTCTACGGCTCGATGGAGCTGGCGCCGCTGGTCGGCCTCGCGGACGCGATCGTCGACCTGGTCAGCACCGGCAACACGCTCAAGGCCAACGATCTGGTCGCTGTCGAAGAGATTCTTCCGATCAGCTCGCGGCTGATCGTCAACCCCGCCGCGCTCAAGCTCAAGCGTGAAAAAGTCCAGCCTCTGCTCGAGGCGATCGCTTCCGCAGCGGCGACCGGGCAGGCGCATGACTGATCTCGCGCGGCTCGACTCGTCGGCTCCGGGCTTCGACGCTGCGCTCGCGCGCCTGACCGCGTTCGAATCGAAGGAGGACGTCGCCGTCGACGCCGCGGTGGCGGCCATCGTCGCCGATGTCCGCGCCCGCGGCGATGCGGCAGTACTCGAGTACACGGTACGCTTCGATCGCGTGCAAGCGATAAGCGTTGCCGCGCTGGAGTTGCCGGCAGAGGAGCTCGCGGCCGCGCATGCCGCGCTCCCCACGGCCGAGCGCGATGCTTTGACGACGGCCGCGACGCGGATCCGTGTCTATCACGAGCGCCAGCGCGCGGAGTCCTGTTCGCGCAGTTGGGAAATGCACGAAGCCGACGGCACGCGCCTGGGGCAGAAAGTGACGGCGCTCGCGCGCGTCGGATTGTATGTGCCCGGCGGCAAGGCGGCGTATCCGTCGACGGTGCTGATGAACGCTTTGCCGGCCAGGATCGCCGGCGTCGCCGACATCGTCATGACGGTGCCGACGCCCGACAGCGTGAAGCATCCGCTGGTGCTCGCCGCCGCGCACCTGGCGGGCGTCACGCGAGCCTTCGCGATTGGCGGCGCACAGGCGATCGCCGCGCTCGCGTACGGCACGGCGACGATCCCCGCGGTCGACAAGATCGTCGGCCCGGGTAACGCGTATGTCGCCGCCGCCAAGCGGCGCGTCTTCGGCACGGTCGGCATCGACATGATCGCCGGTCCGTCGGAGATTCTGGTCATCGCCGATGCGAGCGCCAATCCGGACTGGGTCGCGATGGATCTTTTCGCGCAGGCTGAGCACGACGAGGCGGCGCGGGCGATTCTGCTTTCGCCCGACGCTGCGCTCCTCGACGCCGTCGCAGCGAGCATCGCGCGAGCGCTCCCGGCAATGGCGCGCAGGGACATCATCGCCCAGGCGCTGGCACGTCACGGTGCCTTGATACGCGTGAGGGATCTGGACGAAGCCTGCACGATCGCCGACCGGATCGCGCCGGAACACCTTGAGCTTGCGGT
>DASWDF010000101.1:0-7432 GCA_036395475.1 Casimicrobiaceae bacterium | reverse complement strand
ACTGCATCGATCAGCGCCGGATGCAGCGCTTCGAAGTCGGCAAATCTCGTCGCCGCCATCAGCGGCGCCGACAGCGGCTCAACTGCCTGCCCCTGAGGCCAGACGGGAAGATCGTTTCCGCCGACGTGGATCGTGTCGGGCAGCGCCGCCTGCTCACCCGCTCTGGGGTCCACTGACTGCGCCGGCATCACACTCACGCGGCGGCCTCTTTGTAAGGATTCATGTACGCGGTCCCACGGCGCGTCGGCCGCAGCCGCGATTCGCCTCGCGCGATCCCCGCGCAGGCGCGCGGGGCGACCGGCGACGCCACGGGCTCACGCGGCTAGCTGCGGATTGAGCCGCTCCTGCTTGCTGTGCAACTTGTTCAATGCATTGATGTACGCCTTGGCCGAGGCGACGAGGATGTCCGTATCCGCACCGAGGCCATTGACGATACGGCCCTCGCGGTCCAGTCGCACCGTAACTTCGCCCTGTGCATCGGTGCCGGTGGTAATGGCATTGACCGAATAGAGCACCATCTTCGCCCTGGAGTGCACCATCTGCTCGATCGCGCGGAACGTCGCGTCTATCGGGCCGTCGCCGCGTGTGTGCACGCTATGCTCGGTGTCGCCGGCCACCAGCGTGACCTCCGCCTGCGGCACTTCGCCCGTTTCCGAGACGACTTTCAGCGCGACGAGCTTGTAGTGCTCGCGCTCCGGCGTCACCTGCTCGTCGGAGACTAGCGCATGCAGGTCCTCGTCGAAGACCTCGCCCTTCTTGTCGGCAAGCTCCTTGAAGCGTGCGAAGGCGTGATTGACCGCCTCCTCGGTGCCCAGATCGATGCCGAGCTCCGCGAGTCGCGTCTTGAAGGCATTGCGCCCCGAGAGCTTGCCCAGCACCAGCTTGTTGGCGCCCCAGCCGACGTCTTCCGCGCGCATGATCTCGTAGGTTTCGCGGTGCTTCAGCACGCCGTCCTGGTGGATGCCGGATTCGTGCGCGAATGCGTTCGCGCCGACGATCGCCTTGTTCGGCTGCACCGGGAACCCGGTGATGCTGGAGACGAGCTTCGACGCCGCAACGATCTGTGTCGTGTCGATCCGCGTCGTGCACGGAAAGACGTCCTTGCGCGTCTTGACGGCCATTACGATCTCTTCGAGCGACGCATTGCCTGCGCGCTCGCCCAGGCCATTGATCGTGCACTCGACCTGCCGCGCGCCGTTCATCACCGCGGAAAGCGAGTTGGCGACCGCCATGCCCAGGTCATTGTGACAGTGCACGGACCATACGGCCTTGTCCGAGTTTGGAATACGCTCGCGCAGGGTCTTGATCAGTGCCCCGAACTGCCACGGCATCGTGTAGCCGACGGTGTCCGGGATGTTGATGGTCGTCGCGCCGGCGTTGATCGCCGCTTCGACGAGGCGGCACAGGAAGTCCGGCTCGGACCGGCCCGCATCCTCGGGGGAAAACTCGACGTTGTCCGTGTACTCGCGAGCCCATCGGACCGATTTGATCGCCTGCTCGAGGACCTGATCGGGCGTCATGCGCAGCTTCATCTGCATGTGAATGGGCGAACTCGCGATGAAGGTATGCACCCGGCCCGAATGGGCGCCCTTGAGCGCGTCGCCGGCGCGCCGGATGTCCTTCTCGTTGGCGCGAGCGAGCGCGCATATCGTGCTGTCCTTGATCGCTTGCGCAATCGCCCGCACCGCCTCGAAATCGCCGTTCGACGAAGCGGGAAATCCTGCCTCGATCACATCGGCCTTCAGGCGTTCGAGCTGCTTGGCGATGCGCATCTTTTCTTCGCGCGTCATCGACGCCCCGGGACTCTGCTCGCCATCGCGCAGAGTCGTATCGAAAATGATCAAGTGGTCTGGCATGATTGGCTCCTACAAGCTGGGTCTACTGCAGTTCCTCCCCGCCGCGTTGCTTCGGCGGGCTCGCACAACCAAGGGGCGGGGTCGATTATCTGCGCGCGGGGCGCAGCAGCAGCAGACCGCCGAGACCGGCGATCGGAAGGAGACGCGAGAGAAGATTGCTTTCGCGTTGGCTGCTCATAGGGGAACTATAGCCGGATCGGCTCGCGCGCGCAACTGGCCTTGGGTCCCGCCCACCTGACGCTAATCGCGCCGGCGCTTGAGCGCGAGCCACGCCGACCAGACATAGCCCGACAGCGCGTAGGCGACGAACCCGGCGAACAACACGATCGCCGGTTGGACGCTCACCAGCACGAAGAACAGCGCGATAAGGAAGACGACGACGAAGGGCACGCTGCGTCGCAGATTGATGGTCTTGAAGCTGTAGTACTTGAAGTTGCTGACCATGGTGAGGCCCGCGAACACGGTCACCGCCCACGCCCACCAGCGCACGCTATCCGGATCGATGGCATTGTCGTCCATGATCCAGACAAAACCCGCGACCAGCGCCGCTGCCGAAGGACTGGGCAGCCCCTGGAAATAGCGCTTGTCGGCGACCTCGAGCATGGTGTTAAAGCGCGCAAGCCGAAGCGCAGCGCAGACGCAATAGACGAATGCGGCGAACCAACCCCAGTTCTTCATGCTCAGCAGCGCCCACTCGTAGACGACCAATGCGGGCGCAGCGCCGAAACAGACCATGTCCGAGAGGCTGTCGTACTCGGCGCCGAACGCGCTCTGTGTCTTGGTAAGCCGTGCGACGCGGCCGTCGAGCCCGTCGAGTACCATCGCGACGAAGATCGCGATCGCCGCATGATCGAAGCGGCCGTTCATCGCCTGGACGATGGCATAAAAGCCGGCGAACAGCGCCGCGGTCGTGAACAGGTTGGGCAGCAGGTAGATGCCGCGGCGGCGAATGCGGTTCTTGGCGAGCGCCCGCTCCTGCTGATAATCCCCCATTTGAACTAGCCTAGCAGCTACCCACCGGCAAGACAACGCCGCTCTAAGCCGGGATCAGCTCTCGGCGAGGATGGTCGTCGTGGCGTACACGGCGTCGCCCACCGCGACTTTGGGCGTCGCATTCGGTGGCAGATAGACATCGACCCGCGAGCCGAAACGGATGAAACCAAAACGCTGCCCGCGCGTCAGGCGATCGCCGGGTCCGACGTAGCACAGGATGCGTCGCGCGATCAGCCCGGCAATCTGCACGCAGACGATGTCGACGCCGTCCGCTCTCGTGATGTGCAGCGCATTGCGCTCGTTCTCGAGCGAGGATTTGGCCAGAGCGGCATTGAGAAACCCGCCAGCGTGGTACCACCGGTGCTTTACTTCGCCATCGACCGGACTGCGATTCGAATGGACGTTGAATACGTTCATGAACACGCTGATCTTCAGCGCGTCGCGGTCGAGATAGGGGTCGCGCGCGCGTTCGACGAGCATTACCTTGCCGTCGGCCGGCGACAGCACGGCGTTCGCCTGCTCCGGCACGGCGCGCGGGGGATCGCGAAAGAACTGAGCGATAAAGACGACGCCCAGCCACGCGATGGCGGCGAGCAGCCACAGGCCGGTCCACGTCAGCGCGAGCGCGATGAGAATCGCGATCGCCAGAAACGGCCAGCCTTCGCGGGCAATGACGGGGTGCGGGTAAACGGCTCCGGACATCGGCAGGCTATTTCGTCGACTCGTCGATGCGCCGCGCGAGGTCCCGCGCGTCGCGCTGCAGTTGCTGCTCCACGCCGCGCGCCCGCTCGATCGGAGCAGTCGCTGCGGGTGTCGCGAGCGTCGGATCGGTCGGCGCGGGACCGACGCCCCCGACGCCGCGGGGGCCGGCCTTGATCGCTGCGTCGGTGCCGGGCAGCAAGCCGTAGGTTTTCAGCACCGTCTGCGCCACCACCGCGACGATCCCTAGCGCGATCAGGAGGCCGACGAGGCCGATCCAACCGCGCTGCCGTTGCGCTCGGCTCATGTCGACGGCAACGCCGCTAATTCCTCGTCTGGTCCACCAGCTTGTTCTTCTTGATCCACGGCATCATTTCCCGCAGCCTGCCGCCGACCTGCTCGATTGGGTGCTCCGCGGTCATGCGCCGTCGCGACAGCAGCGTCGGCGCGCCGGCGCGATTCTCCAGGATGAAGTTCCGCGCATACTCGCCGCTCTGGATGCGCGCGAGCGCCGCGCGCATTGCGTCCTTCGTGGCCGCGTTGATGATCAGAGGTCCGGTCACGTATTCGCCGTATTCCGCGTTGTTCGAGATCGAGTAATTCATGTTCCCGATCCCGCCCTCGTACATCAGATCGACGATGAGCTTCAGTTCGTGCAGGCATTCGAAATACGCCATCTCGGGCGCGTAGCCGGCTTCGACCAGCACCTCGAAGGCATTCTTCACCAGTTCGACGCAGCCTCCGCAGAGCACGGTCTGCTCGCCGAACAGGTCGGTTTCGGTTTCCTCCTTGAACGATGTCTCGATGACGCCGGCGCGCGCGCCTCCGATTGCCGCGGCGTAGGAAAGGGCGAGGTCGCGCGCTTTCCGGCTGATGTCCTGATGCACCGCGATCAGCATCGGCGTGCCGCCGCCCTGCACGTAGGTCGAGCGCACGGTATGACCTGGCGCCTTGGGCGCGATCATCACCACGTCGAGGTCGGCGCGAGGCATCACCTGCCCGTAGTGGATGTTGAATCCGTGCGCGAACGCGAGCGTCGCACCCTTGCGGATGTTGGGCTCGACCTCTTCGCGGTAGACCGCGGCGATGTGCTCGTCGGGCATCAGCATCATCACGAGGTCGGCACCCTTCACGGCATCGGCGACCGCGGCGACCTTGAGCCCGGCCTTCTTAGCCTTGTCCCAGGACGCGCCCCCGGCGCGCAATCCGACCGTTACCTTCACGCCGGAGTCGTTAAGATTCTGCGCATGCGCGTGGCCCTGCGAGCCGTAGCCGACGATCGTGACTTTCTTGCCCTTGATCAACGACAGGTCCGCGTCCTTTTCGTAGTACACCTTCATGTCGATTCCCTTCTTGTTGGCGTCACTCCCGCCAAAGCGGGAATCCAAGGGCGCGTGAACGACGCTGGGTCCCCGCGACCCTGTCCCCGCGAAGGCGGGGAGCCGAGACGACCAAAGCTAAACACGCAGTATGCGCTCTCCGCGCCCGATGCCCGATGCACCGGTGCGCACCGTCTCGAGGATGGCGCCCGGCTCGATCGCCTGCAGGAACGCGTCGAGCTTCTCGCCGGGGCCCGTGAGCTCGATGGTATAGCTCTTGTCGGTGACGTCGAGGATGCGGCCGCGGAAGATGTCCGCGAGGCGCTTCATCTCGTCGCGGTCCTTGCCCGCGGCGCGCACCTTGACCAGCATCAGCTCGCGCTCGATGTGATTGCCATCGGTAAGATCGACGACTTTGACGACCTCGACCAGCTTGTTTAACTGCTTGGTGATCTGCTCGACGACGTCGTCGGAACCGGCGGTGACGATGGTCATCCGCGACATCGTGGCATCCTCGGTCGGCGCAACCGTGAGCGACTCGATGTTATAGCCGCGCGCGGAAAACAATCCCGAAATGCGCGACAGCGCACCGGCTTCGTTCTCCACGAGAATCGACAGGATGTGGCGCATGGCTACAATTCTTCGGCGAAGATCATTTCCGTGAGTCCCTTGCCGCCGGGAATCATCGGAAACACGTTCTCGGCCTGATCGGTGATCATATCGAGGAACACCAGCCGATCCTTGAGCTTGAATGCCTCGCGCAACGCGCCCTCGACGTCGCCGGGTTTCTCGATCTTCATGCCGACGTGGCCGTACGCTTCCGCCAGCTTGGTGAAATCGGGCAGCGCGTCCATGTACGACTCGGCATAGCGATTGCCGTAGAAGAATTCCTGCCATTGCCGGACCATGCCCATGTACTTGTTGTTCAGGTTCACGATCTTGACCGGCAGATGATACTGCTTGCAGGTCGAGAGCTCCTGGATGCACATCTGGATCGAGGCTTCGCCGGTCACACAAGCGACGGTCGCACCGGGGTTCGCGAGAACCGCGCCCATCGCGGCCGGCAGCCCGAAGCCCATGGTCCCCAAGCCCCCCGAATTGATCCAGCGTCGAGGCTTGTCGAACTTGTAGTACTGCGCGACCCACATCTGGTGCTGGCCGACATCCGAGGTGACGATCGCGTCGCCCTTGGTGATCTCGTAGAGCTTCTCGACTACGTACTGCGGCTTGATCAGTGCGCTCTTGCGGTCGTACTTGAGACAGTCCTTGCGCTGCCAGTCCTTGATCTGCCCCCACCACTCCTTGAGCGCCTGCGCATCCGGCCGCTGCGGCGAGGATTCGATCAGCTTCAGCATCTCATCGAGCACATCGGCCACGTAGCCGACGATCGGCACGTCGACCTTGACGCGCTTGGAAATCGACGACGGGTCGATGTCGATGTGGATGATCTTGCGGTCGGGCCGGAAAAAGTGCGTCGGATTGCCGATGACGCGGTCGTCGAAGCGCGAGCCCACCGCAAGCAGCACGTCGCAGTTCTGCATCGCCATGTTCGACTCGTACGTGCCGTGCATTCCGAGCATGCCGGTGAACTGCGGATCCGTGCCCGGGAACCCGCCGAGCCCCATCAGGGTATTGGTGCACGGAAAACCGAGCAGGCGAACGAGCCGCGTCAATTGGGACGACGCGTTGTTCAGGATCACGCCGCCGCCGGTGTAAACCATCGGCCGCTTCGCCTCAAGCAGAAGCCCGACCGCCTTCTTGATCTGGCCCGCGTGTCCCCGCGTGACGGGGTTGTACGAGCGCAGCGCGATCGTTTTCGGATAGCTGTACTCGGCCTTTGCCTGCGTGACGTCTTTGGGAATGTCGACCAGCACCGGCCCCGGCCGTCCGGTCTGCGCGAGATAGAATGCCTTCTTCATCGTCACGGCGAGCTGCGCCACGTCCTTGACGAGGAAGTTGTGCTTGACGCAGGGCCGCGTGATCCCGACCGTGTCGCACTCCTGGAACGCATCCTGGCCGATGGCGTGGGTCGGAACCTGACCGGTGATGATCACCATCGGTATCGAATCCATGTACGCGGTCGCGATGCCCGTGACGGCATTCGTGACGCCCGGCCCCGAGGTTACGAGGCAGACGCCGACCTTGTGCGACGAGCGCGAATAGCCATCGGCGGCATGCGCCGCGCCCTGTTCATGCCGGACCAGGACATGCTTGACCTGCTCCTGCTTGAACAGCTCGTCGTAGATGTTGAGAACCGCACCGCCCGGATAGCCGAAGACGTATTCGACGCCTTCTTCCTGCAGGCAGCGGATGACGATCTCTGCGCCGGTGAGCTGCATGGATTTCCCGCCTCAAGCCATAATGAACACGTTTGCCCGGCGCCACTCTCGCGGGTCGGGGTCTGCAAAACGCGCCGCGCCTGGGTCAGGCGCTCACTTCAAGGCTTTTTCGGGTTGAAAGCCGCGATTGCAGCATCGGCCGCATCCCATCGGGTTACTCCGGCAGCGCTTGTGGCGCGTCCGGAGGGGACGCCAACGGCCGTTTTTGCAGAACAGCACGAATTCC
>DASWDF010000100.1:0-3256 GCA_036395475.1 Casimicrobiaceae bacterium | reverse complement strand
TGCCGTTCGGTTACGACGATCTCTACGACGCCGACCATCGCAAGCGCGTTGCACCACGGCTCTCGCATCTTCCGTGGTCGCAGACGCTCGCGTTGGTGCGGGGCTTGCTCGCAACCAACGCCGGCGCCGAGCGCGGCAAGCAATCGCTGCTGCTCGCTGAGGGCATTCGCTACCAGATGCTGCGGCTGGGGCACCGCGCCGAGGACCAGATCACGCATGGCGGCACGATCTTCTCGCGCATCCGTGACATCGAGCCGATCCTGCCGAAGCCGCTGGTCGTCGATCTCAAGGTCGATACCGACGAGTCGTACATGACGGCCGCAGGGCTCGCGCACAACGGCGGCAAGCGCAAGGGTGCCGTGTGCACGTACCTGGAAACGTGGCACCTCGACATCGAGGAATTCCTCGAGCTGCGCAAGAACACCGGCGACGACCGTCGCCGCACGCACGACATGAACACGGCGAACTGGATTCCGGACCTGTTCATGAAGCGCGTGATGGAAGGCGGCGACTGGACGCTGTTCTCGCCGTCGGACGTGCCTGATCTGCACGACAAGTGGGGGCACGCGTTCAACGAGGCGTATCAGCGATACGAAGAGAAGGTCGATCGCGGCGAATTGAAGCTCTACAAGCGCATTCCCGCCGTCCAGCTCTGGCGCAAGATGCTCTCGATGCTGTTCGAGACCGGTCATCCGTGGATCACGTTCAAGGACGCGTGCAACGTCCGCTCGCCGCAGCATCACATGGGCACCGTGCACAGCTCGAACCTGTGCACCGAAATCACGCTCAACACGAGCGAGAGCGAGATCGCCGTGTGCAACCTCGGCTCGGTCAACCTGCTCGCGCACATGAAGCAGCTGCCCAACGGCACCTACGAGCTCGACCACGCGAAGCTGCGCGAGACGATCCGCACGGCGATGCGGATGCTCGACAACGTCATCGACATCAACTACTACGCGGTCAACAAGGCACGTAACTCCAATCTCAAGCATCGTCCGGTGGGCCTGGGCGTCATGGGCTTCCAGGACTGCCTGCACCTGCTGCATCTGGCGTACGGCTCCGAAGCGGCGATGAAGTTCGCCGACGCGTCGATGGAAGCCGTCTGCTACTACGCGTACTGGGCGTCGACCGAGCTCGCCGAGGAGCGCGGCCGTTACACGACGTATCGCGGCAGCCTGTGGGATCGCGGCATTCTTCCGCAGGACACGCTGCAGCTGCTGCGCGAAGAGCGCGGCGGCTACGTCGACATCGACGACTCGTCGACGATGGACTGGGACGCGCTGCGCTCGCGCATCAAGCTGCACGGCATGCGCAACTCGAACTGTGTCGCGATCGCACCGACGGCGACGATCTCGAACATCATCGGCGTCGCGGCGTCGATCGAGCCCGAGTACCAGAACATCTACGTCAAGTCGAACCTGTCGGGCGAGTTTACCGTGGTGAACGAGCATCTCGTCGCGGAGCTGAAGAAGTTGAATCTCTGGGACGAGGTGATGGTGTCGGACCTGAAGTACTTCGACGGCTCGCTCGCGAAGATCGACCGCATCCCGGCCGACCTGCGCAATCTGTACGCGACTGCGTTCGAGGTCGACGCCAAGTGGATCGTCGAAGCGGGCGCGCGGCGGCAGAAGTGGATCGACCAGGCGCAGAGCCTGAACATCTACATGGCCGGTGCGTCGGGCAAGAAGCTCGACGAGACGTACAAGCTCGCGTGGGTGCGCGGCCTCAAGACGACGTACTACCTGCGCACGCTCGCGGCGACGTCCGCCGAGAAGTCGACCGGTAAAGGTGGAGAGTTGAACTCGGTGACGGAGTCCGGCGGCTTGAGCGCTGCGCCGTCGTTGAGCAGCAGCATCATCGCGTCGGCGCCGCATGCGAAGGCAGCGAAGCACGCGAAAGCGCCGCCGCCGGAAGAAGCGGCACCGAAGTTCTGCTCGATCGACAACCCGGACTGTGAAGCATGCCAATGATGCTTGTCGTCCCCGCAAAGGCGGCGTCTGTCGTCCCCGCGAAGGCGGGGACCCAGTGTCGTTCGTCGCAAGACACTGGATTCCCGCCTGCGCGGGAATAACAACAAACATAGGAGATGACCAGACTGAACGACTTTTCGGACGGACGCGCAGCACGCGAGCAGCGCATCGCCAAGACTCGCGTGACGCAACCGGCCGAAGTGGGACCCGGGCGCGAACCCAGACAGGGGCGAAGTAAGTGCCTTGGGCTTTGGTACTGAACGGACCGGCAAGACAACCGACAAGAACCGGTCCGGCGGGAGGCAGGTGCGATTGCGGCGGCGCGTGTCAATCGAGCGCGCCGGTCTTTCCCTCGGGCATCCGGGGCTGCGCGCGCGCAACTTCGCTGAAGGAGGTTCGAGTTGGCCCGATACGAGCATGTGCAGCGCCATGTGATCGACGCGCGTTATCTCGGGGACTACAAGGTCTGGCTTGAATTCAACGATGGACGAAAAGGTGTGGTCGATCTTTCCGACGACCTCTATGGCGACACATTCGAGCAGCTTCGTTCGCCCGAGCGCTTCGCCGATTTCTACCTTGATTACGGATTGGCAACGATCGCCTGGCATCCGGGCATCGATTTCGCCGCCGATTACCTTTACGAGAAATTGAGCGCGATGCACTAAAGGCCCTCCCTCTCTCCGCGAAGCGGGGAGAGGGTTAGGGTGAGGGGAAGGCGCCCCGCATAGCGGGGAGACGGTTGGGGTGATGGGCAACCATGGAAGGAGAGGTAACCATGGTTTCGGTTTGGTGGATTGTGGCGGCGTTCATCGGTGGCGGGTTCCTGGGCATGCTGGTCATCGCGTTGATGAGCATGGCAAGCGATCAGCCGAAGCAGACCACGCACTTCGTCGACTTCAACGCGACGACCTGGTAGGAACGTAGCTTGAGATAACGGATCGAACTCGAACAAGCACTACGTCGTCCCCGCGAACGCGGGGACCCAGTGACTTTCGTCGCGCGGGAATGACACCACAAAACGATAACGAGCAACACGGAGAATCTACGATGCTGACCTTCGAAGACGACGTCACGCCGGCCCCGCAGCCGCGCCGGCAGCCGATGACGCCCGAGACGATCCGCGCGCAGACAATGGGCGGCATCCTGTCGCGCGAGCCCGTGCACGACCTCGAAGTCGAGCGCCAGGCAATGGAGAACGGCTTCCGCCGCGTGCGCATCGAAGACAAGCGCGTCATCAATGGTTCGGCCGACGTCAACCAGCTCGTGCCGTTCAAGTACAAGTGGGC
>DASWDF010000099.1:0-32346 GCA_036395475.1 Casimicrobiaceae bacterium | reverse complement strand
GGTACCGGGACGAAGCCCATTCCGCGGGCAAACTGCGGCGACTTCGGGCCGACGATGAAGATCGCCGACGTCCACAGAAGAGCCGCACTCCCGCCGCTGATCATGCTCATCGCGTGAAAAGGATGATACGTATAGCGATTGGAGTATTGCCACCGATAGTCGTAGCTATCGACAATTGCCGCGGCATCGTCCGAACGCAGGAAGTCGGCGGCGTCGCAATACCTCTCCAGCGCCGCGTACGTCTCTTCGTACGACGGGAACCAGTGACGGTTGAACCACCCGTCACAAATCGAAGCGGCGATGATGACGCCTCCCTCCCGAAAGGCGTTCCAGCAGCGGGAGAGTTGCCCGCCGATCGCGAGGCTCATCAGTATCGGATTCGTGCCCATGCCGGGGCCGTAATGGAAGTTGCGCGGCAGTCCGATTACGAGGACGTCGGCCGGTTCCGACATGTCGAGCGCGACGTTGGTGCGCTTGTCGGCGAGCGGCCAAGTGGCGTCTTCCACCATGTCGAGGACTCCGGCCTTGACGTCGAGAACCTGCGAGCGCTGACCGAGCACCGCGTCCACCGCAAAGAACCGCTTGCCGATGCCTTTCTCCATCGCTTGACCGATGGACGTGAACTGCTTGCGCATGTGCATGTTGGTGCTCGCACCCAGCCAGTCACGACGGTGCATCGTCGACGGCGTGTGATGCGAGGCGATCGACTGCCACCCCGACATGCCGGTGACGATCATCTTATAGCCGCCGCTGTAGCCGCCATAGGGATTGCCGGTGACATGGCCCACGACGATCGGAACGTCGGCCTCGGCGATCAAGCGGTTGCACTGCACCCGGTTGCCCATTGCGTCCGTTCCGAAGTCGCGAAGGTCGGCGGCCTCGGCATCGTAGTTGATGATTCGCGCGGGCCAGAACCGGTCGACGATCTCGCGGCCGAGGTACGCGTACCATTCCTCCAGCGTGTTTTTCCGGTGGAGTCCCATCGCGCAGAGCAGCGTGATGTTCTCCAGTCGCGTTCCGCCCGCGAGCAGCTCTTCGACGATGAGCGGAATGGCGACGCGCCGATGACTCTTCTCCTGGAACCCGCCCTTTACGCGGTCGGGGAAGCCGATGACAACTTTCTTGCCCGGTCCGCCGAGCTCTCGCAATGGCGGCGCTCCCAGCGGCTGCGCAAGTGCTTTACGCGTCGCCTGCACCGGGTCTACTTCCGGGGGATCGGTGTAGGTCTTGCCGTAACGCACGACGACCGCGGTATCGGGAAGTTCCACCCGCATGCGACTGTCTCCGTAATCCAGCATTACTTCCTGCATGCTCGCTCTCTCTTGGTGTCTATTTGTCCGTCAGCTCGATGAAACGATCCGCAGATGTTCGGCCACGGCTGCTTCTATCGTGTAATCGGGCTTCCAGCCGAGCTCGGTCCGGGCTGCGCTGTCGTCGTACGCCACCGGGTAGGGCGAAAGCGTGGTATCGCCCTTGGCAAGCGTGACCTTGGCGTCCGGCCGGATCTTCAGCGCGATGTCGACGACCTCCCGAATCGAATGAACGCCGCCCGCGATATTGAAGATGCGCTGGCGCACGCTCTTCGCGTCCCACAAGGTCAGGATGGCCTTGACGGCGTCTTTCACGTAGAGCCAGTCGCCGCGCTCCTCGGGATTGGGAATGGTAATGGCATCACCGTGGGCGATCGCATCCAGGATCAATGAAGAGTACAACGCCGTGATGCCGGTGGTTCGACCCGGACCGAAAACCCAGGTGAACCGCAACGCGCCGCTATCGAGGCTGTGTTTCCTTGCATACCATTGCAGCAGGTGCTCGGAGGCGAGCTTGGTCTGCCCGTAGATCGTTTCCGGGTTCTTCGCCGCATGATCGGGCACCGGCTGCGGCGCATCGCGACCGAACACCGATATCGAGCTCACCATGAAGAACTTGCGCACCTGCTGCGCGACGCATGCGTCCAGCAGAATCCTGGTCGAATCGAAATTCACTCGGAAGCCGCGAACCGGATTCTCTTCGCACGGGCCCGCGAGAATTGCGCCCAGGTGAAAGACCCCGTCCGGCCTGCACGTCATCATCGCGCGATAGAGGTCGGCCGATGAGCCCAGATCGCCGCGGATGTAGCCGACGCGATCGCGATATGCCGCGAGCGCCGCCGGTTCGCCTGCCACGTCGAATACGGTTACCGAGTAACCGCGATCGAGCAAAGCCGGCACGAGATAGGACCCGATGAATCCGGCGCCGCCAGTGACCAGAACGCGCACGAAGCCCTCAACGATCCTGTCGAAAGGGAGCGGCTGTGTCGCTCAGGCCTTTACGGTCTCGAGGTACGCCTTGGTCTCGAAGTAGCTCGACGCCGGGGTCGGGTTCTGGATGCCGCCGAAGCGCACGAAGAAGTCGGTCACCTGCTGAAGCCATTTGGTGACCGTGCCGTCCGCGTACATCCTGCGCCACTCGCTCGACACAAACATTTTCTGCGCCTTGTACTGCTCCTTGAGGTCGGAAAGCGGCACCTGCTGGTAGTAGTTCTTCTGCAGCATCTCGAGCGTCGCGTCGGGGTTCTTCACGAAGTAGTCGTTGGCGTCGACCCACCCGCGAATGATGCGGGGGATCACGTCGTAGTTCTTCTCATAGTAGTCGGCGCGCGTCGCCCAGCCGCCGACGATCGCGGCCTGCGGGTAGTACGCCGAGGCGTCGACCAGCATCTTCGCTTGCGGCACCTTGTCACGGACGACGATGTTGAACGGCACCCAGAGAGCCACGGCGGGCACGGCGCCCGAAATGAACGAGGCCACCGCCTCGGACATCCTCTGGTTGACGATCTCGACGTCCTTGGTCGGGTCGATGCCGTTGGCGCGCAAGGCGTTGTCGAGGAACACGTGTGCCGTGGTGCCGGTCGTCGTCGAGATCTTCTTGCCCTTGAGCTCGGCAAAGCTCTTGAGTCCCATGTCCTCGCGCACCCAGAGCTGCGCAGTGGCGAACTCGACGTCGTTGATCAGGAAAGCCTTGCCTTGGCCGCGCGCCGGGAAGTTCGAGATGACGGCGCCGGTTGCGAGCATGTCGATGCTGCCGCCGATCATCGCCTGGAACAGCTCGAGGCCGGTCGTGAACTGCACCATGTCGAGGTCGACGCCTTCCTTGGCGAAGCTGCCGCGATTGATTCCGGTCCAGATCTGCCCGTCCACGGCAAGCGTGTGCAGATAGCCGATCTTCACTTTCGTGCGCGCCTGCGCAAACGCCGGGACGCCCGCAATCGTCAGGCCGATCGCCGCGCCGGTTCCCTGCAGAAACGCCCTTCGCTTCATGCTCATGCTTCCTCCTTGTCGTTCAGTCGGGCAGGCGCGCCGATTGTCGTGCCTGCGCTGCATACTCCTTCATCACCAATTCGCGTACGTGCGACCTGAGATCGCCGAACTCGGGCTTGTCGTGCAGCGACTCCTCCCTGGGGTGAACGAACGGGACCTGGACGATCTCGCGGATGCTGGCTGGCCGCGCGGTCATCACGACGATCCGGTCGGAAAGGTACACCGCTTCCTCGACCGAGTGGGTGATCAGCATCACCGTCTTGCCTTCGGCGTGCAGCACCTCGATCAGCAGGTCCTGCATCGCGCTGCGCGTCTGCGCATCGAGCGCGCCGAAGGGCTCGTCCATCAGCAGGAACTCGGGCTTGACGGCGTATGCGCGCGCGATCGCGAGACGCTGCCGCATCCCGCCCGAAAGCGTTTTCGGCCAGGCGTTCGCGAAGTCCGCGAGTCCCATCAGCCGCATGTAGCGCTCGCAGATGTCCTCGCGCTCGCTTTCGGGCACCCGGCTCGCGCGCAGGTTCAGGCCGAACGCGATGTTCTGCCTTACCGTCAGCCACGGAAATACCCCGTACTCCTGGAAGATCACGCCTCGGTCGGGACCGGGCGCTGTAACCGGCTGGCCGTCCAGCAGCACGGCGCCCGACGTCGGTTCGGCGAAACCAGCGACGAGATTCATCATCGTCGTCTTGCCGCAGCCCGACGGCCCGATGACCGACACGAACTCGCGGTCGCCAATGCGGTACGACACATTGTCCACCACGCGAAGCGGCCCGGACTGCGTCTGAAACTCGACCGATACCCTGTCGAACGCGATCCGGTCGCGCGTCGGGGCGGTCGCGTTCACGCGATCCGCTCCTGCCACGCGACGAGCCGCCTTGCCACGGCGCGCAACACAATGTCCATCGCGAGCGCAATGAAGCCGATGCAGATGATCCCGACGTAGATCGTGTCGAGCTGGAAGAACGCGGCCGCATTCTGGATGAGCGAGCCCAACCCGAGCTGCGCTGCAATGAGCTCCGAGGCCACGAGCGTTGCCCATGCGACGCCCAGCGCGACGCGAAGCGCGGTCAGCATGTGCGGGACGGCGAGCGGAATCACGACCTTGAGAAAGATCTCGAAGTCCTTCGCGCCAAGCGTGCGGGCGACTCGCACATAAATCGGGCTGATTTGCGAGATGCCCTCGTACATCACGATGACACCCGAGAAGAACGACGCGTAGAACAGGATCACCACCTTGGCCGTCTCGCCGATGCCGAAGTAGACGATCACCAAAGGGATCAGTGCGATCGGCGGCAGCGCGCGGAAGAAATTGAGCAAGGGGTCGATGAAGCGGCGTACGTCGCGATACCAACCGAGCACGAAGCCGACAGGCACTGCGAGCAGGATGCCAAACGTCACGCCGAGGAATACGCGTTGGGTGGAGATCCAGACGTCCTGTGGCAATCGCTGGCCGGCAAGCACCAGGAACTGCCGCGCGACCGCGTGCGGCGTCGGGACCAGCACCGGGTTGATGAGCCCGCTGTAATGGATCGCGTACCAGACGAGCACGATGGCTCCCCAGGGCGCGAAGACCAGTGCGGTGCGGCGCAGAGTCGACAATTCGCGCTTGCGTTATCGTGTACGCTCGGCCGCAGGCCCCATTGGCTTGCTGCCGGTCGAGAGCAGAGCGGGTGATGGCAAAACGATTGGCAAAATACGCATGCTTCCAAGCTTTCGCAACATGCGCAACGCCGGGATCTCGAATCACCTCAGGATACCGGTTACCGGCCGAGGCAGGCGGCATCATCGTCTGCTTGGTATGATTGGCTGTCCGGATATTGGCGTAGCCGGGTAACCGGGGAGACCAATGGAGCAATCTGCGCGACGCGATATCTACTACCCATCTTACTGTTCTCGCCGCGTTGTGGAGGGTCGGTGAGTCAGCGAAACCGTGCGGCTGACTGATCCGGTTGCACGCCCCCGCGCGCCCCTCACTTTAGTCAACGGCCTGCTGGAAACGTAGGCCGCTTTTGTCTGGCAACCTGCAACACCGAGGTGACCCACACGCTGCTCGCTTGCGAACCCTGTCGGCGCCAAGCCCGCCGCGCAATGTGCCGTTTTGGCGATCCCGACTCGCGATTGGCGGCGCCGGCGTGCCGATGATGACGCCCATTCGCGGCGCTTCGAACGCCAAAGCGAAGACGCAGCTCGGCCGGCAGGCGCGCTTCACGAGGTGGCAGCGCGGGTTTGCGAAACGGCCCTAGGTCGCAGCGATGCCCGGCCGGGACGGGCATCGAGAGCGCTTATCGGCTTATCAGCAATTTCGTCGGACACCCGCGTCTACCCTGGGCTAGCTTAGCCTCCTGTCGTCGAACCCGGGAATCGGCTCGCCATGTCTGCTCTGGTCCCGCCTCACGGCGGCCGTGGTCTGCGGCCGCTGCAATTGGAAGGCGAGCGCTGCGCGGAGGAATTGCTTCGTGCGCAGACACTGCGCAGTCTGCGCATCACATCGCGCGAGAAAGGCGACCTCGTCATGCTCGGCATCGGCGGCTTCACGCCGCTCGACGGCTTCATGACCCGTGCGGACTGGGTGGGCGTATGCGATGACATGCGAACGGCGGACGGCGTGTTCTGGCCGATCCCCATCACGCTTTCGATCGACGGACCCGAGGCCGATTCCATCAATGTCGGCGACGATGTCGCGCTGATCGATCCGGATGGCGAGGCGATTCTCGCCGTCATCTCGGTGAGCGAGAAGTACCGGATCGACAAGGCGCGCGAGTGCATGGCGGTGTTCAAGACGACCGATCCGGCGCATCCGGGCGTGCAGATGGTTCTGCAGCAACGCGATGTCAATCTCGCCGGCGCGGTGCGTGTGCTCGGCGACGGCGGGTTCAAGGCGAAGTACGGCGCGCTCTTCATGACGCCCGCCGAAACGCGCGCCGAGTTCGATCGGCTGGGCTGGTCGCGCGTCGCGGCGTTCCAGACACGCAATCCGATGCACCGTTCGCACGAGTATCTCGTCAAGGTCGCGATCGAGGTCTGCGACGGCGTGCTCGTGCATTCGCTGCTCGGCAATCTCAAGCCAGGCGACATCCCCGCTGACGTGCGCACCCGCGCGATCGCTGTGCTGATCGACATGTATTTCCGTGCAGGCACGGTCGTGCAGGCCGGCTATCCTCTCGACATGCGCTACGCCGGCCCGCGCGAGGCGCTGCTGCACGCGGTGTTCCGGCAGAACTACGGCTGCGCATACCAGATACTGGGCCGCGACCACGCCGGGGTCGGCAGCTACTACGGACCGTTCGACGCGCACCGCATATTCGACGAGGTTCCGCCCGCCGCGCTCGCGATCGAGCCGATGAAGATCGACTGGACTTTCTGGTGCTACAGGTGCGGCGGCATGGCTTCCGCGCGCACGTGCCCGCACGACGACGCGGACAGGTTGCTCGTTTCAGGCACGAAGCTGCGCAAATGGCTGTCCGAAGGCGACACCGTACCGGCCGAATTCAGCCGCCCGGAGGTGCTCGAGATCCTGCGTGCGTACTATGCGTCGCTCGACGCGGACCGGAACGTGGATGTCAAGCTCACCGGGCATTCGGCGCGGTAGGCATACGCGTAATGAAGCGGCGCCGCTCGCCGACCGAAGGCGGGCTAGCGCATTCGATCGGCGCTCGCGTCCAACGCTCGCGCGAACGCCGGTGCGGCGGCTACTCGGCTGCCAGACCGCTTTCGGGCGATCGCGTTGCAGCGAGCCTTTGTTTCGCGAACTGCACGAAACCGTTGACGACCTTCGAATGGAACCGTTCCTTCGGATACACGACGGACAGATGCCGAATGAGCGGCGGCGCGAGCGGAATCCGTACCAGCTCGCCGAGACGCACTTCTTTCTCTGCCGTTGCGCGCGACATGATCGCAAAGCCGAGACCCGTGGCCACCAACCCTTTCAGCGCTTCCGGACTGCTCGCTTCCATCACGACCTGCAGCGAATCCAGCGAGAGCCCGGCCTTCTGAAGGTAATGATCGATGACCTCGCGCGTGCCGGATCCGAGCTCCCGACTGATGTAGGCGTGCTCGGTCAGCGACTTCACCGGGACGGTCTTTTGCTCTGCGAGCGCATGCGACGGCGAGCAGACAATCTGCAGCTCGTCCTCGCAGCACACGTCGGCAACCACCGTCGGCAGATGGGAGTCGCCCTCGATGAAGCCCAGGTCGAGCCTGCACTCGGCGACGCGCTGTTGCACGGCTTCGGAGTTGGCGACGATAAGGCGCGGCACGATTCCGGGGTATCGCGACTTGAACTCGCCCAGGATTTTCGGCAGCAGGAATTCGGCGATCGTCGTGCTGGCCCCGATCAGCAACGGCCCCACTTCCTGACCACTGATTTCTTTGAGCCGCGCGTCCAACTCGGCCGACAGCGCGAGGATGCGCTCGGCGTACTCGAGCGCGACCACGCCCGCGAGCGTCAGCGCGATACGTCCGTTCGCGCGGTCGAACAGCCGCGTGTTGAAGTACTCCTCGAGCTGTCGAATTTGAAACGTTACCGCGGGCTGCGTCATGCACAACGCGTCCGCGGCCTTGGTGAACGACCCATGCTTCGCCACCGCGTGAAAAGCCTGAAGACGCCGATCCGGCATGTACCTATCCACTATAGCAAGCGCTATCCGACATGATACCCCGCGTGCGGTCGGCGTCACAGCTTCTCGCGCGCTCTGCGTCGAAGTCCAAAACGCGCTTATTGCCGGATAAAGAGGTTCAATTGCGGTGGCCGCATCGGCCGCGGCAGACTGCAGCGCCTACCAATGTCACGCAGTGGACATCTCGCAATCAAATTCTCCTGGAGACCATTGATGTTTACCAGCAACCCCTTCGCCACCGTGACGGATTTCTTGTCGCCTCTCGCGATGCAGGTCTACATCGTTTTGATGATACTTGCCGTTGTCATCGGCACGTTGCTCGACGTTTCTCACAAGGGCAGCGCGAAGTTTTTCGCGCAGCGGCGGGAAAAATCGATGGCTTCGGCAAAGATCCGGCTTAGCGGGTCACAGACGCTCACGCTCGCCGTCATCACCATCGCGGAGGCCGCGGTGTCCGGCGAGTTCTGCAAATGGCCGAGGCGCGCTTCTCATTTGCTGATGATGTACGGCTTCGTCCTGCATGTGATCACAACTGTCGTGATGGTATTCGTTTATCCGGCGGCAGCCAGCACACCGGTAATCCTGCCCACGCTGTGGACGGTAGGCGCGCTGATGGTTCTCGTCGGCGGCTTGTGGTTCTTCTTCGTCCTCAGGGTAAACGTCGCGTATGACGGCGCATCGCCGCTTCATCTGGGACGAGCCGACCTGTTTGTTGCTTCGCTCCTCTCAAGCGTCGCGTTCGCGCTCGTATGGCATTTCGTGCAATCGGCGTCTGCGAACTCGACGGCGGCTCGGATATTGTTCGGCCTCTACATGTTCTTTACGACGCTGCTTTTCGTTTCCGTTCCGTGGTCCAAGTTCGCCCACATGTTCTTCAAACCGGCGGTAGCGTTCCAGAGGAGGATAGAGGAGGCGAACGGTTCCACAGATCTTCCGAGTCCGGTTGCGGACAACTACATCGGCAGGAGCTGATCGCCGTGCCCACCTACACCGACATGACGAAATGCGACGGCTGCGGAGAGTGTGTCGACATCTGCCCTTCGGACATCATGCACATAGACCCCGTCTACCGCAGGTCTTACAACATCGAGCCGAATTTCTGCTGGGAGTGCTACTCGTGCGTGAAGGCATGCCCGCAGCATGCGATCGATGTTCGCGGATATGCGGACTTCGCCCCGCTGGGCCACAAGGTCAGGGTGCGCAGAGAACCGGAAAAGGGAGCGGTGTCCTGGAAGATCAAGTACCGCGACGGCCGAGTGAAGGAGTTCACCTTTCCCATCAGAACCACACCTTTTGGTTCGATAAAGGCGCCGTCCGATTACGAGGCGCCCGACTTGAGCGCGCTGACTTCTCCAATGCTTTCGCACGAGCCCACGGCGCTTCATATCGAGGCGCTTCCGATACTCAATAAGGCAAAGGCTTGATGCCATGGCGAGAAGAACCCGCTTCGTCGATTCGGACATCCTCATCGTGGGCGGCGGCTTTGGCGGATGCGGCGCCGCTTACGAGTCGCGATATTGGGGTCGGGATCTGAAGATCGTCCTCGTCGAAAAAGCCAACATTGAGCGAAGCGGCGCGGTTGCTCAGGGCCTGTCCGCGATCAATTGCTACATGGGCATGCAATGGGGCGAGAACCAGCCCGAGGACTTCGTGCGATATGCACGCGGTGACCTGATGGGTCTGGTGAGAGAGGACCTGGTTTACGACATCGCGCGTCACGTCGATTCGACGGTGCACATGTTCGAGGAGTGGGGCCTACCCATCATCAAGGATCCGCGGACCGGCCGCTATCTGCGGGAAGGTAAATGGCAAATCATGATCCACGGTGAAAGCTACAAGCCCATCGTCGCGGAGGCCGCCCGCAAGTCCGCCACCGAGGTGTACAACAGGATCATGGTGACGCACCTGCTGATGGACAAGGCGCGACCGAACCGCATCGCGGGCGCTGTGGGATTCAACGTGCGCAACGGCGAATTCTACGTCTTCAGGGCGAAGGCGGTTATCGTCGGGGCCGGCGGCGGCTCGCACATCTATCGGCCGAGATCGGTCGGCGAAGGCATGGGAAGAACGTGGTATGCGCCCTGGAGCACTGCTTCGGCTTACGGTCTGCTGATTCCGACGGGCGCCACGATGACACAGATGGAGAACAAGATCGTTCTCACGCGCTTCAAGGACGGTTACGGACCCGTGGGTGCCTGGTTCCTGCTCCTCAAGGCGCATGTGACGAACGCCGCGGGGGAGATGTACGAGGCAGCCCGGTTCGATGAGATCAAAGCGCGCGTCGGAAAGTACGCGGAGATCCACCCGATGCCGACGTGCCTGCGAAACCACTCGCTGCTGGAGGAGGTCAAGGCCGGCAAGGGCCCGATCTACATGCATACACAGCAAGTCCTCGATACCAAGGAGAAGGAGGAGATCGGCTGGGAGGATTTCCTCGACATGACGATCGGCCAGGCGGTGGTCTGGGCTTCGCAGAACGTCGACCCCAAGGATAGGCCCTCCGAATTGATTACTTCCGAACCCTACATCATGGGTTCTCACGCAACGTGTTCCGGTGCCTGGGCTAGCGGGCCCGAGGACTGCGCCCCGCAGGACTACCAGTGGGGGTACAACCGGATGACGACCGTGCAAGGGCTATTCGGCGCGGGCGATACGATAGGCGGATCAGCGCACAAGTTTTCAGCCGGCTCGTTCACGGAGGGAAGGCTCGCCGGAAAGGCCGCCGTCGGGTATGTCATCGACATGAAGGCGGATGCGCCTCAAGTGGACGAAGCGCAGATCAAGAAGCTCGAGCAGACGGTATTCAAGCCGCTGGAAAATTACAGAATCGGCAGGAACGAGATCGTCGCCGGGACCGTCGCACCGAGCTACATCTCTCCGCTGCAAGGCCTACAAAGGCTCGAAAAACTCATGGATGAGTACGTCGGTGGGTACAGCATGTTCTATGTAACCAGCGAACCGCTGCTCAACCGATCGCTGGAGCTTCTCAGCATGCTGAAGGAGGATTTCGAGCACATCGGCGCGGAGGACCTGCACCAGCTGCAGAGAGCGTGGGAGCTCCAGCACAGGATCCTGACAGGCGAGTCGGTGGCCAGGCACACGCTCTTTCGGCAGGAGACCCGGTGGCCGGGATACTACTACCGCGCCGACTATCCCAAGCTGGACGACGCCGAGTGGCATGTGTTCACGGCATCTCAATACGATGCCAACACGGCTGAGTGGCACATGTCGAAGCTTCCTGTTCACCACATCGTTTAGCCAGCGAGGTTTTGTCACCGACTTTCGCACATTGGCGGGGAACGCGAGCCTGATCGCATCTCGAGTGAGCGTTTGGAGGCAGGGGTCGGAATCGAAAGGGCGTCCACCGGCTGTTTTCGCGATGTCATTCATCCGCCGCGCGACGGCCGCGAAGGCGCGAAGGTAGATTCGCGAGCGCTTGACAGGCAATGCCCGCGCACCTATTCTAAAACGGTTCCATTTCGGTTTCTATCCCAAAACGAGATGCCTACATTGACGCTGAAGAACATCCCGACGCAGCTGCATGCGAAGCTCAAGGAGAGCGCGGTGAAGAATCGCCGGAGCCTCAACAGCGAGATACTGACCAGGCTTGAGCGGGACGTGTCGGTGCCGAAGGTCGATCGGGCCAAGCTCGCGAGCAATCTCAAGGCATTTACCGACCGGCTTCCCTACGTCGATCATCGGATCGGCGATCGCTACAAGCGCAAAGGGCTCAAGTGATAGTCGTTGACACGAATGTCATCCACTACTGCTGGGTGCGCGGCCAGCATACCGGCGCCGCGCAAGCCGTCCGACGGCGAGACCCTGACTGGCACGCGCCAATCTTGTGGCGCTCGGAGCTGCGTAATGTGCTGACCGCATATCTCCGGCGCGGATTGATGTCACGCGAACAGATCGTTCGAATACTGGATGCGGCTGATCGGGTGCTTGCCGGAAGTGAACACACCATCGCCGATGAACTCGTGCTCGACGTTGTCGCGAGCAGCCCGCTGACCGCCTATGACGGCGAATTCGTCGCGCTTGCGAACGCGCTGTCCGTGCCTTTAGTGACAGCCGATAAAGCCGTCCTCAAGGCATTTCCTGATCGGGCGTTGACGATGGAGGCATTCGTTAGCGGATGACGCGGTGGCTCTTCCAGCGGAGCCACTCTGTGGCGGGCTACACCACACGTATCTCGGTGGCACCAACGAATTGGACCGGGGAACGGGGATTGCGCTGGACGCTAGCGGAAATGTCGCCGTCGCAGGGTGGATTCGTTTACCGCTCGGCGAGCGTCGATACTGGCGCGGCCAGGTGCGCGCCGAGCTCGTCGTGCGCGGCGTGGATCGCTTTGGCTTTCGCAAGCAAGTCCGCCGCCTGCTTGCGCTCGCCGAGATCGATCAGGCAGTCTGCGAAGATCACTTGCGCTTCGGCGAGCCAAGGGCTTTTGGGATCGTCGTTCGCCTCACGCAGGCGAAGCGCATGTTCCAGATTCGCGCGGGCGCTACGCGGCTCGCCTGCGGCTCGTTGCGCTTGGCCCAGCCGCAGCGCGGCATCGGCTTCGAGCAACGGGTAGTACTTGCGCAACGGTGACGCGACGACCTGCTCCAGCGCGTCCTGTGCGGAAGCAATCGCCTCCTCGATCCGTCCCTGGTGCAAGCGGGCCTGCGCGAGCAGCGTCTTGGCGTTGACGTCGTACACGCGCAACGGCAGCGTGGCGGCGTATGCGGGCGCCGTGATCGAGTCGAGGGCCTCGATCGCCGACGCCGCTTCGCCACGCGCCAACAGCAGTCGACCCTTGTCGAGCAGCAGGCGGTTGCGTATGGCGAACGCGCCGCCGACGGATTGCGTGATCTCCAGTGCCTCGGCCATTTCTGTCATTGCGTCGTTGTAGTGTCCGCGCGCGGTATCGAGCGCGATGCGGTTGCGCAATGCAAGCGCAAGCGGGATCGAGCCGGGAAAGTTCTCCCTCGCATCAGTCAACTCGGCAGCGACCAGCGGCGCGGCCTCCTCGAGGCGGCCTTCCGCAAGCAGTGCTCTCCCGCGCATCCCTGCAAGCACCGCCGTCACGTATCCAGGAGTGTAGCCGCCCGTTGCTTTACCGACGCCGGCAAGCGCCGTCTGCATCCAGCGGTGTCCCTCTTCGCGGCGCGCGGTCGATCGCAGGTATGAACCGAGCTTCGCTTCGGTGAGCAGCGTCTCCGGGTGAAATTCGCCGAAGCGGGCCTGCGCGGCCGAGAGCGCCGATCGATAGCTGTGTTCCGCATCGTCGACCTTGCCGAGCGCATCTTGAGCTTCGGCGAGCCCGACAAGCGGAAAGACCGACGAGGCCGACTGTTCATTGTCGAGGCTCGCGACCTCGGCTAGCGCCTGCCGGTAGAGAGCTTCCGCGCCCGGCGCGTCTCCCTGCTGCATCCGCGCGCTGGCGGCAAACGTCAGCGCGACCGACAGATTCGGCGATCGCGGATAGCGCGCGCGGAAGAACATCACCGCTTCGTCGGCGTATGCACGCATCCTGTCGCTCGCTGTATAGCGGTTTGCCTGCGCCAGCCTCATCAGCAGGTGCCCACGCGTTTCCGATGCATCGTCGTGTGCCGCATCGAGGATGCCCTTGGCTTCGTTCAGCACCGAAAGCACCTGTCTTCGCTCGGGAAGATCGGCGATGTCGGTCGCATAGCGGATCAGCGCATCCGCGACACGCCGGTCGCCGGGTCCGTGCGCCTGCTTCAATGCTGCGATCTCGCGCCTGCGCTGCCTGGCCGCCTCGGCGTTCATGCCGAGCTGCTGGTACATGTCGGCGAGCGTATCCAGCACGGTGGCACGCACCTCGGGGGCGTCCTTCAGGTTTTCATCGACACGCGTTGCGCCGAGGTCGAGCAGCTCGCGCGCCGTGGTCTGCCGTGCCTTGACCGGATCGGGTTGTGCCACCGAATTGGCGCGGAACAGATCGAGCAGGAAGTCCTGTACCGCGGTCGCGCGGATTGTTTCGTTGCGCGCGACGGTTGCCTGGTCGCGTGCGACGCCGGCCTGCCACAGCGCGCCGGCGAGTCCCACCGCGAGCGAAAGTGCAGTCACCGTGGCCGCGCCAACGGCCAGCTTGTTGCGTGCGACGAACTTCGCGAATCGATACGCCCAACTGTCGGGCCGTGCGAGCACCGGCTCACCGCGTCGAAAGCGCTCGAGATCCTGCATCATCGCGTGCGCTGAGCCGTACCGATCACGAGGCCGCTTGCGCAGCGCTTTGAGCGCGATCGTGTCCAGATCGCCCGCCAGCATCTGGCGAAGCGCTTTCGTCGTCGTCGAACGTGCAATCGCGCTCGCATCCGAAGCGATCATGTCGCTCGGATTCGCGGGCTCGGCGTTGAGGATCGCGTCCTCGAGCGCACCACGTGATGGGCGCTCCAGCGCGTACGGGCTTCGACCGCACAGCAGCTCATAGAAAACCACACCAAGCGCGTACACGTCGCTCGCAGTCGTGACCGGCAATCCGGTAATCTGCTCGGGCGACGCGTACGCCGGCGTGAACGCGCGTCCGCCCAGCTGCGTGAGCGCCGTCTCGTTGGTATCGCCCTCGGTAATGAGTTTGGCAATGCCGAAGTCGAGCAGCCGGACTTGCCCTTCCATGCTGACCAGAATGTTCGACGGCTTGAGATCGCGATGGATGACGAGGTTCGTGTGCGCGTATTGGACCGCGCCGAGCACCTGCTGAAACAGCGCGATCCGTGCACGGATGTCGAGCCGCCGCTCGTCACAGTAGACGGTGAGAGGAACCCCCTCGACATATTCGAGCGCGAGGTACGGCTGGCCGTCGCCCGTGACGCCGGCGTCGAACAGCCGCGCGATATGCGGATGATCGAGGCCTGCCAGAATCGCACGTTCTCGCGCGAATCGCTCGGCAACGGCGGAACCCGCAAACGCCGGGTGCACCAGCTTCAACGCGACCTTGCGCTGGAAGAGTCCGTCGGCGCGCTCGGCAAGCCACACGGTGCCCATGCCGCCTTGCCCCACTGCGCTTTGTACGCGGTACGGGCCGATCAATCGGCCGATCAACGCGTCGTCGGTTCGAATTGCGGCAGCGAAGCGTGAGCCGATGAAGGCGCGCGTATCGAGGAACCCTTCGGATTGTGCCGCCGCGAGCGACGCGAGCAACTCGCGCACCTGCGCGCCTGCCTCGGGATCGCGAAGCGTCAGATCGGCGAGCCACGCGTCACGCTCCATGGGCGGACGCGCGAGCGCGGCATCGAGCAATGCCGTCAATCGGGCAAACTGCGTCGCGTCCAGATTCCTGACCTGCATTTGCAACGCCTCGTATCGACGTGCGCGTTACGAGTGGAACTCATCATCGAGCCAACGCTGTTCCGCGCGATCGCAGACCGAAGCGAGCCGGCTTTCGTCGACGCGCGGGACGTACGCCGCGTGTGGGCGACAGAAAGGTTACTCCGAACGATTTGCGTCTGGCAAAACGAATATTCGGCAGTCGCGTGCATCGTTCGCCCGGATCCGCGACGCCGGTCCGTCCCAGCAGAAATCGCTAATGCCGGCTCGTCGCAGCGCCATGCACAGGCAGCCTTGGTGCTGCCGTTTGCGTAGCGACCGCGCACAACACACAGTGGCGATCCGCATAGGCGCGAAGTGCGGCGAGTGTGCAATACCGCCCCGACAAAAGTTGCAATTTGTACCTGATCCGTAGCTATACTCGTCGCGATTTCGGCCTTGATGTCGCTATCACCTGACCGTGAAGAAGGGAGTCTACGAAGCGCGAAGCTCTCATTCGGCGCTGTGCTCTTCTTCTGCTGACCACGCGCCCCAAGCAAGGCAAACCAACTTTGGCGCCAACATGCATGAAACGTAAGGAACAAGTCCAATGAAAACGAAACTGGAGAGAACACTTCTCGACCGCAGCAAGCAAGTTGCAGTGATCATCCCACTGCTCGTGGGCGGCGCTTTCATTGTCGTGGAGGCGCCCAGCGCGTGGGCCGCTCCTTCAGGGTACGAGTTCAAATTGGTGAGCTCACTGGGAGCTCCGGCTCCAGGAGGCGGCACGTTCATAAATGACTTCGAGCCCGGCGGGTCAATAATCAGGGCGACATGGCCTTCGGAGCTGAACTCACCACCGGGGGCGAAGGAGTCTTCCTCCGCATCGCGGGCAAATCGCGGAGTTGGGACGCACGAACGGGCCTGCGCCCGGCGGCGGATTCTTCGACTTTGTGGTCTCAGGGCAAGCTGAGCGTGATCGTCCGAACCGGGACGGTCATTCCCGGTATCGGTACGATTGACGAACTGGCCCCGCCCCAACTGGTCATTCCGCCGCCACCGATCAGCACGACAACTTCCGGCGCGATCAACAACGAGGCGGGCCAAGTGATCTTCCAGGCATCGCTGACCGACGACAGAGGCGTGTTTCTCTTGGCCACACCGCGGGGCCACGACTAGGACGATGACGCAGACTGGACGGTGCGCAGAGGAGAAGAGGTCAAGTCTCCGATTCCGTCGCGGCGATTTAGCCTGCCCGCGCGTGCGCCATTTGATGGCGTGGGCAGGTCACCCGCACAGTCCCAAGATCCGCTCTTGTTGTGTGCATGGCTTCGCGGGTTGAACCCTGGCGCTCGTCCTTGCCGTGATGCAGGAACGTATTTGTTTGGCAGTGGGGGGATAGTACGACCATCCCCGGCCGAGGTCCGGGAGCGAGAGCTCGACCTCCCGCCACTTGGGATGGCCTTTCTCTTGCAGTATTGGAAAGTTCTGGCACAGCGACCGGGCGAACCCGGCCAGATAGTCCTTCGTCCCCTTCAGGTTGTAGTCATAGGTCACCAGGAACGCCTTCACCGCGAGAGCGGGTACGTCCTCGGTTAGTAAATTCGGATAACTGCCGGCGCGCACCGTCGCCGGAAAGTAAGTTTGCAGCGCGGGTTTGCTGGCTGCGTGGTTGGGGTCAAACTTCAACAACTTGATGAATTTCCGCACCTCGGGCTTCATGTCGACGAGCAGCTTGGCCGGTTGCCCGGCGATCACCGCGACCACGTCCAGCGTCTTGTTGGTAATCAGGTTGACCAGCGCGTCCTCGTTCGAAAGGAAAGAGGCCTTCGCCTCGGGAAGCGGCTCGTTGAACATCAGCTGGTAGAGCGTGCTGGTCGTGAGCGCCGTCCCGCTTCCCAACTCGCCCGCGTTGATCTTCGCGTCCTTGATCTCGTGGATGTAATTCAAGTTCGAGTCCGCTTGTACGATGAAGTAAATCTCCTCGTTGTAAAGCGGCACGATGACACGTAGCGGACGAATGATGTTGTTCGCTTCCGCGTTACCTGCTGCAGCCTGATCGAGAAACGCCTGATAGACGTCCGATTGGACGATCGCGAATTTCACCCCGGGCTCGTAGCGCAGACGGCGAACGTTCTCGGCCGATCCTGCCGAAGGCAACACATCGAGATCGATGTCGGCCTGCGGAGCCACGAACGAGGCCATATCACGCCCGATCTGAATGTACGTGCCTCGCGTCGAGGCGGTCACGATCTTGAATTCCGCTGTCGCCAGTGCTTGCCCGGCGTTGACTGAGAGCGCCGTTACGATAAGACCGACCGTCAGACTTTTTCTCATGTTATTTGCTTTCGCGCTTACAGGAGATTGCATAATCCCAGCGCTGCGGCCGCCTCGGTGCAAACCTGGGGGCGTGGCGCATCGGCCGCTCGCGATCGCCGCAATACGCCTGTGGTGGGATTCAGATCAGTCGCCTTCGATGGATCGGATACCGCTTGCTTGGGAGTGAGTCGTTCTATCGCTGTTTGCGTTTCCCCGGGGCGAGATTCCGCGGCGACGGGCACATTCGTCGAGCTCTCTGCGCTTGCATTGAGTTGGCACAGTCCAAGCGCTGCCACTGCTTCGGTGCAAACCTTCGGGCGTGGTGCATTTGGCGGGATGCTGTCGCGCGCTTTGGTCGCTCGTGATTCCGCGGCGATAGGTACATTCGTCGAATCCCGACTTACCCTTGTATTGAGCTTGCACAGTCCGAGCGCTGCGATCGCTTCGGTACAAACCTGCGGACCTGGCGCATCGGGCGGGATGCTGACGCGGGAATCCGTCGCCTGCGGTCGCCGCGGTATGCCTGTGGTCAGATCCGAACCGGTTGCCGTTGATGGATCTGATACCGGTTGCTTCGGAACGACTCGCTTTACCGCTGTCTGCATTGCCGTAGAGCGAGATTCCTCGGCGGTGGGTGCATGCATCGAGAACTTCGATGTCGCAGCGGGTTGCGCGGGTGCGCGCGTTTCTGCGCCGGCAGTGTCCGCCTCGATTGTGTGCGTTCTGCCCGTAACCAGTTGCGAGGCGGTGTCGTCGATAGGCCGCGCAACGGAACGCGACGGGTCGGAAGACAGTTCGGTGGATATGCCCGCCGCACCCTGACTCACTGTAGCCTCGCCAATCCGGGCGGGGGCGCCAGACGACGGGCTGCGAATCGCAGCTGACGTGCTCGCTGCTTCCGGTTGTCCAGTGTCAGGGCCGCCGCCCGGTGGCGCCGGAGAGCGGTACGCGTAGTAGCCAGATACAGCAAGCACGGCAATTAGGAACGCGGGCAACATCGCGCGGGCGATGCGAACTCCTCCGGCGGTGGTCGCGGAATGGCGTGTGGGCACGAGCCAAAAGGCACCCTTTACCAGCGCAATCGCGGCGGAGACGAGCAGAAAGAGCGCGCCGGTTCCGAGCAGCGAAAAGACCTGGGCTGCACGCTTCTCCTCGGAAGAGAAACGCGTCGCCGGGCTGGCCAATCCATGCGGTTCATGCGCCACCACCGCCCCCGGCTGGACTTCCATGGCGGCCTCGCCCGGCGCGCACTGAAGCGCATCAACGATCTCGGTTGCCCTCTTCGGCGACGGGGCATGCCAGGGCTCGAAAGGTCGCGGTCGCTCGCTGGTGACGAGACTACTGCAGCTGCGGGTGGCGCCGACGGCGCCGGAGTCTCGGTCGCCGAGGGATCGCACCGGAAATTCCGCGCCACATTTATAGCAATGTGTCGCAGACAGATCGTTAATCGCGTGACATTGCCTGCACGGCGCGAGGTGCAAGGGCGCCGCACACTCGCCGCAAACCTTGGCTCCGGCCTGGTTAGCGTGGCCGCAAAATGGGCATTGAAGAGCGAGCATGGGCTGCGCCTGAAGAAACAGCGCGGATGCATGGATCGGGTGAGGCAAATGTCCGCGTTTTCTTCGAGGGTCTTGGGGGCGATTAGCCTACGCCGGAACCCAGGCAATGTACAAGTGACAGCCCTCTGCACGCGGACCGCTGTGTCGCGGGCTTTGTGCGCGAGCGCGTCGGTTCTCGTGGACACCGCGCCGTGGTCCGGACACGTTCGCATTGACCTCGGTCAACGCCGCGCGAATCGCGCGGACGTACGCTGATTCCGCCGCGACGCGGTCGCGGCCACAACGCCCGTGCAACCGTTCGAAGGCATCGATATGACGCTGGCGAACCGAGTGCTCGCGCCAATTGCGCGTGCGTGGATCGCGCTCAAACGGGCGATGAGGAACGCCGACCGGCGGAGCGATGCGGCGAGGCGCATAAACGCCGTGCCGACCAAAGATTGCCGGATGATGTGCCTGCGTTGCGGTGGCGGCCCGCTCTGCACCCTCGGGGTGCTGCTTCGCGGCGATTGACGCCCGTGCGAGAGTGTTTAACTCGTAGCCCTCGGTCACGGCGCCCTCGTATGCTTTTACGCATGGCCTTCGTCGTCCGTAGCCGAGCACGACAACAACTTCATTTTGTGGGAATGACGGTCGGGAACGCCGGCCGATCCGACGCCGTCATTCACGATGCTGATCGACTTCGTCACGACTACAGTGCCATAGCCGGCTGGGTCCAGCATGTTGATCTCGCCCCGGCGGTGTCTTGCCATGTGCCGCCTGCAATGTCCGGCACGGGGCCACACGAGTACAGGCGTTGGTGTCCGAGCCCTTTGCGGAAATGAACGATCGGGTATTCAGTGCCTGTGCCGATGCGGCGTGCAGGGCAAGCGCGAACAAAGATGCAATGAAGAGTGACGGTGTGAGCTTGGACATGGTCGCTCCCGTTGGTTGGCTTCGACTGATTGCGACGGCACACAACATGATCCAAAAGGGCATGGCGTGGTGCCGCGAGCGACAGGACGGTAGTGATGGGATCCCCGGTTCAGGGTACTCGCGTGATTCATCGGGACGTACCGCACGGGTCGCACTAAATCCCGACGAAGGTTATGATCTCGCGGCGTCGCACCGGCCGCGCAATCCGCGCGGCCGGGTGCGTCTGGTGAGAAATCGTTGATGAATCGGCTAGCGCGAGCGGTACACGTGGGCGTATTGCCACTGCTGTTCCTTGCTCCTTTCTGCAGCTACGCCGGCGAGCCTCCGCCGGAGACCGTCCAGATTCCCGTCGAAGGCACCGCGGGATTTGGCTCGGACGGAGCCATGGTCGCGGGCGTTTTCCGGCCGGCGGGCGATGGGCCGTTCCCGGTCCTGATCTATTCCCATGGACGGTCCGGAACCGAGGTCGAGCGCAGTCACACCCGCATCCCCGATCCTCGCGGGCACATTCGTTATTGGCTCAAGAAGGGCTTTGCGGTCGTTGCGCCGATACGACCAGGCTATGGTGAAACGGGCGGTCCGGATCGCGAAGCGTCCGGCGTGCGTTACGACGTCTTCGGCAACTGCTGGGGATGGCCCGAGTTCGATAGCGCGGCGGCGGCGGCAAGGGCAGCGGTCTTGGCTACGCTGACGTGGGTGCGCCAGCAGTCGTGGGTCGATGCAAAGCGCATCGTGCTCTCCGGAACTTCGATGGGAGGCTTGGCCTCGATCGCCACGGCCGCCACGAATCCCGACGGTGTCGTTGCCTACATCAATTTCTCGGGGGGTACCGGCGGCAACGGAAAACGATCGCCGGAACATGGCTGTGGCGCCGAGCAGATGGAGGCGCTCATGTCCGCGTACGGCAAGACGTCCCACGTGGCGAGCCTGTGGCTTTACGCGCAGAACGACCAGTTCTGGGGCGCCCAGTGGCCCCGCGCGTGGCACCATGCATACGCTACCGGCGGCAGCCCGACCCGGTTCGTGATGACCGAGCCCGTGCCCCACGCCGATGGACATCAGTTGCTCGCCCGCGGAGGTCGTCTGTGGACCTCGCAGGTGGACCGATTCCTCGAGGACCTCGGTTTGTGATGCGGAAGGGGCAGGGCCCGCAACGATGCGGACCTGTCCGGCTGGTGGCTTGACCGAAACCTACCTCGCAGGTTTCACCACCACCTCCTCGTACGCCTTCACCCACTTGTCCTGCATGTCCAACGCCGATGCGGGATCGACGAACTTGAGCGGAATCTTCGTGATCGGAGTCTCGATTCTGTTGCTGGTCGGCACGAACTTCTGCTCCGCCAGCAACTGCTGGCCGTCGGTCAGCATGAAGTCGTAGAACAGCAACGCCGAGTACGGGTGAGGTGCTTTTTTCAGCATCGCGATCGTGCTGAATTGCGCGATCACCGGCTGAATCGGATATCCCTCGACCGGAGCTCCCTTCTGCTTCAGCTGCTCCGGAATCCAACTGTATACGGTCAGGCCCAGCGGCACCTCGCCGGATGCCACGAGGTTGGTCAGCAGCGAGTGTCCCTTCCGAACGGATACGCCGTTGGTTGCGACGATATCGGCGAAGAGCTTGTACGTCTGCTTTTCTCCCAGCGTTGCGGCAAGCGTTCCGAACCATCCCTGATCATCGGCCTCGATCCCCAGGCGACCTTTCCATTTCGGGTCGAGCAAGTCCTGATACGTTTTGGGCAAGTCTTCTTTCTTGACCTTGTTCGTGTTGTACGCGGCGATGAAGACGTCGACCGTGATGCCCACCCATTCCTTGTGCGCGGGACTGGCTTCGGGTAGCAGATCCCTGAGGTAAGGCGATCGGATTTCCTGCAGCAGATGCTCGCGGTGCGCCGCCTCGTTCTCCGGCGCATTGTTCTGGATGATATCGGCATCGAAGCGCCCGGCCCGCGTCTCGTTGGTGAGCTTCTGCAGCACGCCTTCCGAGCCCGAGCGCCACGCCTTCACCTTGATGCCGTATTTGTTCGTGAAGGCGGCCATCAGGACGGGCAGGCTCGGGTAGACGTGATATACCGACAACTCGCCGCCTTCCGCCTTCGCGGCCGCAACCAGACGCTCGTGACGGTCCGCGCCCTGGTACGCGGCCATCTCCGCCACAGATAGCTGCCCCTTGACCGGGTCAGCGCCAAACGCTTGTAGCGCGCACGCGCTTATCGAGAGCGCGGCCGCCGCGAGCGCGATCGAGTGCTTGGTCATTCGGTTCTCCGTAACGACGTCGTTGGGCGTTGTCCGATCCCGTCTAGATCTGACGAACAGCTTCGGCCCGCGCTGCCGCAGCAGACGACGCGGTGCCGGCACCATCGAAGATCGCGACCAGATCTCGCGCGATCGGTGAATACTTCGCGTGCGTGCGCAGCATGAAGCTCGAGAATCCGTCGCTGTTGTGGTGCTTTTTCTTCTCGTTCGGCAAGTCGATGCGCTCGTTGCGCTGCGGCTCGCGAACGACTCCGATCGGATCGACGCCCTGCGCAATCTTCTGCAGCTCGCGCTTCAGCACACGACGGTAGAGCGCGACGCCCTTGTCGGAAGCGCCCAGGTGCTCTCGCGTGCGGTCGGCAATGGTGCCTTGCGTGATCCACGCCATCATGTCCTGGCCGTCGACATTGTCCACGATGAATTCGCCGTTCTCGTCCTTGAACGGCACATCGTAGAGATGCACCCGGCTCGTCAGATGCGGCGCAACGATTGCGCCTTTCGGCGGTAGGTAAGCGTTGTACCAGAGATGCAGCGTGTGCTCGTCGTCCACCGGCACGCGGATCTGGAACGAGTAATAGCGCGACGACTCGTCGCCGTTGCCCACTGCAAGCATGTTCGGAAAAACGATCGGGTGGCCGATGCGCCAGTCGTCCGACTCCTCGGAATGGCCGGCGAGCAGGCGATGCTTGGTGATGCCGAATTCGAATTCGCGGAAATCGATCTTTTCGTGGCGCGCGCTGATCGCCACCTTGACGCCTTTCTGTTCGTTCTGGAACTCGTAATGATGACCATGCAGCCACTCGGTGTGGATGGGATCCATCGAGTTCTCCATGATCTGCAGCCAGTTCACCGGAAGCAGCGCACGTCCCATCATGCGGATCGCGCCCTCGGCCACGAAGCCATCGAACCGCGGCAAGAGCGGCCTCGGCTCGGGACCAAGATAAGCGAATAGAAGTCCGCCGAGCTCCTTGACGGGGTAAGCGGACGTTGCGACCCTTTCGCGGAACGCGCAATTGTCGCGTTCGTTCGGTTGGCTCAGGCACTTGCCTTGCGCGTTGAATTCCCAGCCGTGATAGGGGCAACGGATCCCGTCGTGCGTGGGAATGCCATAAGCAAACGACGCGCCGCGATGCGGGCAGTGCTCATCGATGAGACCCAGACGACCTTGGCGATCACGAAAGAGGACCAGGTTCTCGCCGAGCAAGCGCACGCGTTTGGTCCAGCGCTGCTCGAGCTCGACCGCCGCCGCGATCGGCTGCCAGTAACGTCGCAGAAGGTTGCCCATCGAAGTCCCGGGACCGATCTGCGTCAGGAGGCGATTCTGCTCGGCTGTTTCCATCTGCGTTCCTCAGTGCTCAGCTTGGACGCATCCGCGGATAGCGGCTGGGCGCATTCCCCCTTCATGCATCCGGGCTGTTTTACTATACTAACTTAGGTACCTAAGATCAACGGCGCATGACCGCCGCCACGAACCGGGTAGCCATGAAAGAACGACCCGCCAGGAAGCGAGAGCCCCCAACGCCAATGTCGCCGGCGGCGGCGTCTCGCTGGCGCGATGCATTGTCCGATGAGCGGATCGCGCACCTCATCAAGAACGCGTTCCGCGGAACGTCGAGTGCACTGCAGGCGCGCCTTCGCAAGCATTCGGTGCAGTACGGACACTGGACGCTGCTGCGTGTTCTGTGGCAGACCGACGGCCTGACGCAGCGCGAGTTGAGCGAGCAAGCCGGCGTAAGGGAGCCGTCGACATTCGCCGCGTTACAGCGCATGGAACAGCTCGGTTACGTCACACGCCGCAAGAGGCCGGGCAACAACAAGCAGATCCGTGTGCATCTCACCGCCAAGGGCGCGGCGCTTCGTGCAGTAAGCGTTTCGGCAGCCGAGGATGTGAATCGGATCGCGTTGTCCGGCATCGCGGCGGAGGATGTCGCGGCGACTCGCCGCACATTGATCGCGATGATCGAAAATCTCGAGGGCGATGCGGTCCGTTACGGCGCTGCGAAGCCGCGCGCTTCTGCCTCCTGATGGCGGGGCCGTACCTTCACCGGCCGAAGCGGCGCTCAAGCTCGGCGATATCGTCGGGAGAGAGCGATCGCACGCGTTCGTGACGCACCAGCAGCCACAGCCGCGCCGTCGCCTCGAGCTCCTCGATCGCGTCGGCCGCTGCCGCAAGCGAGACTCCCGACACGACGGGACCGTGGTGAGCGAGGAGCAGCGCATGATGCTTCGTCGCTGCCGCCTCGACTGCAGCGGCGAGCGATGCATCGCCCGGCGGGAAATAGGGCAGCATCGGCAGCCGGCCGATGCGCATCGCGTAATACGCAGTGAGCGGCGGAAGCGCATCGGCCGGGTCGGTGTCGGCAAGCACCGAGACGGCGACTGAATGCGTGGCGTGAAGATGAACGACGGCGCAATCGCCGGCACGCTGCCGGTACATCGCAAGGTGCAGCGCGGCCTCCTTCGTCGGCGCATCCCCGCCGATCGCATGTCCGGCCGCATCGAGCATCGCGAGGCGCGCAGGATCGAGCGCGCCAAGCGAAACGCCGGTTGGCGTCATCAGGAAACCGTCGTCGCTGCGCACCGACAGGTTGCCCGTGCTGCCGTGCGTGAGGCCGCGATCGAACAGCGAGCGCCCGAGCGCGCATAGCGCTTCGCGGTTCCGTGAATCGCTCATCGCGCAAGTGCCTTCTCGAAAAAATCGACGCCGCCGAAATTGCCCGACTTCAGCGCCAATGCGATCGGCCGCGTGCCGGTGGAAACCGTCCATGGCACGCCGGGATCGATCGAGGCGCCGATCGCGAGCGCTTCGACGCCGAGAGCGGATACGACCGCGCCCGCCGTCTCGCCTCCGGCCACGACGAGACGTTGCACGCCACGCTCGACGAGCCTTCTCGCGATCGTCCCGAACGCCGCTTCGAGACGCGCGGCGGCGACGTCCGCGCTCAACGCGCGCTGGATCTCCGCGACCACTGCGGGCTCCGCGCTGGAGTAGATCAGAAACGGCGTGCCACTCGTGAGCCAGCGCTCCGTCTGCGCGAGGGCCGACGCGGCAAGCGAATCGGCGTCCGGCGCCGCGCGCGGGTCGATCGCCACCGCGGGAAACGAGGCCTTCCAGTGTTCGACCTGCGCACGCGTGGCTTGCGAGCAGCTGCCGGCCAGCACCGCCGCGGCGCCGGACGACGGTATCGCGACGGCCGCGTTCTGCGCGGGCTCGAGCAATCCCGATCGCCGGAAGTTCGCCGGCAAGCCCTTTGCGATCCCCGAGCCTGCCGTTATCAAGCGGTGGTCGGCGCAAGCCGTCGCGATCGCGGCAAGATCGGCGTCGTCGATCACGTCCGTCACTGCGTAACGGAATTGCGCGCGCTCGAGCGCGGCGAATGCGACGCGTATTGCATCGGGTCCTTGCCGGATCGTCGGCCACGCGACGAGACCGACCTTGCGGGCCGTCTGCGCCTGCATCAGACGAACGAGCGACGCATCGGTCATCGGCGTCAGCGGATGGTGACGCATCGGCGAATCCGACAACAACACGTCGCCGACGAACAGGTGACCGTTATAGATCGTGCGCCCGTTCGCCGGCAGTGCCGGACACACGATGGCAAGCGGCGCATCGAGCGCGTCGGCGAGTGTGTCGGCCACCGGGCCGATGTTGCCGCGCGGCGTGGAATCGAACGTCGAGCAGTACTTGAAGTAGATCTGCCGCGCGCCGTGCGCGATGAGCCAGTCGAGTGCGGCGAGCGATTGCGCAACCGCGTCGTCCGGCGCGATCGTGCGCGATTTGAGCGCCACGACCACCGCATCGGCGCTCGGTGCCGGCGACTCTCGTCGCGGCACGCCGACCGTCTGCACGGTCCGCATGCCTTCGGCCACCAGCATGCCCGCAAGGTCCGTGGCTCCGGTGAAATCGTCGGCGATGGCTCCGAGCAGCATGGTGAACTCGAATGGTATCAGCGCCGGCCTGATTCGACCTTGGATGCGGAAGCAGTATGATTTGCTGCGAAGGCGCCCGAGATGCCTCGTAACCGAGCAACGGGAACACGCGACCGCGTCGCGCAAGCGGTCTCGCGCTCGGCAGACCGCCTGCCGCCGGAACGCGAACGCACACGGCTCCTTTCCGATCTCGCCACCGCCGACTCAAATGTCGTGCTGGAGATCGGCGGTCACGACATCGCGCTGACGCACCTCGATCGCGTGTACTGGCCGGCGGTACCGGCGCCGAAGCAGGCCGCGATCACCAAGCGGGACTTCATTCGTTACCTGATTGGCGTTGCACCCGCGTTTCTCGAGCACGTCGCGGACCGGCCGCTGACGCTGTTCCGCTGGCCCGAGGGCATCGCGGCGAAGCGCGTGCTGATGAAGCATTGGGGAATCAAGCTGCCGGCGTTCGTCGAGCGGGTGACGGTGTTTTCCGAAACCAAAGGCGAGACCGACGAATACATCCTGTGCAACAACCTTGCCACACTCGTCTGGCTCGGTCACATGGGCACGCTCGAGTTCCACGTCTGGCATTCGCGCGTGCGGCCCGGCCCGGATGCGCCCGACGCAAGCGCCGACTTCAGCGCGTCGAGCACGGCACTGCAGAAGTCGATCGTCAACTTTCCGGACTACATTCTGTTCGATATCGATCCGTTCATTTACTCGGGCGCCGAAGCGAAAGGCAACGACCCCGAGTTGAACGTGCGCGCATTCGAAAGGGCGAAGCAGGTCGCGCTGTGGCTCAAGGCGCTTCTCGACGGCATGTCGCTCGCGTCACGCGTGAAGACGTCCGGCAAGACCGGCTTGCACGTCGTGGTGCCGATTCGCCGTACGCTGCGCTACGACGCCGTGCGCGAGATCGCGCGCTCGATCGGTGACCATCTGATGCGCGAGCATCGCGACGACATCACGGTGGACTGGACGGTGGAGCGACGCACCGGCAAGGTGTTCATCGACTACAACATGAACGTGCGAGGCAAGTCGATGACCGCGCCTTATTCGCCGCGCGGGCTCGCCGGCGCGCCGGTCTCGATGCCGCTCGGGTGGCGGCAACTGGAGAGCGCGTATCCGGCGGATTTCCGCTTGACGACCGTGCTGCCGTTACTTCGAAAGCGCGGTGATCCGTGGTCCGGATTGCTCGACGATAAGCAGAGCATCGAGGAGCGGCTTTCGGTCGGCCGCTGAGGCGGACGCACGAAAAAGCCCGGTGATTGCCGGGCTCGTTGTCGCCGAATGCCGCGTTGGAAACGCCGTCGCTCTTCGCGTGACGGCGCAATGGGTCGGTCGTCGTCCCAGTGGCCGGCGCGGAAGTGCCATTTCTCGCCGCGCGGCTCGAGCACGTATGGCCGCCACTTGTGGTCCTCGCGCTTCTCGATGAACTTGCCCTCGACCCACACGTACCGCTGCCCGTCCCATTCATAGTGCCCGCGCTCGTAAATGAAGCCTTCGCGAGGCTCGGGAACGACTTCGACCCGCGGCGGCGGCGGCGCCGTGCCGATCTCCAGCTCGACTACGCGCGCCGCGTTGCCGCCGTCGCGACACCAAGCGCGCCGACGGCCAGCGCGACCGCGACAACCATGTTCCGTACGTTCATGACATCTCCTTTTCGTCGATCGCTTCGGATGCGCACGGGCCGTCGAGCCCATACAGGAAGCGCAAGTTAGAGGACCGGACGGTTGGATTCAAGTTTGCTGTGGCGCCAAGCATCAGTCCTTGTCCTACATACCGATCAGGCGTTGTCCTACACGCGCGGCACAGCGCATCGACTTGGGCCGCTTCTCAGCGCGTGGTAGGCGGTTATACTTTCATTCGACATGCGCGGGGTATTGCCGGTGGTTGATCAACGTTTCGAATCGCTGGTTCAGTCCGCCGAACAAGGGAGCCCGGCCGCGAGCGGCGCGCTGTTCGCCGCGCTCTACGACGAGCTGCACCGCATCGCCCGCCGCGAGCTGTGGCGGCGCGGCGGCTCGGCCCATCTGAGTGCGACGACGCTGCTGCATGAAGCCTACCTCGACATCGCGGCGCGCGAAGGCATCGCATTTCCCGACCAGGCGCGGTTTCTCGCGTACGCCGCGCGCGCGATGCGCGGTCTCGTCATCGACTATGCGCGTAATCGCCACGCGCAAAAGCGCGGCGGTGGCTTCGAGATCACGACGCTCGACACGCAGGTCGGCGAAGCCCCGGTGGCGTCGCCGGACGTCGAGGCGATCGGCGAAGCGCTCGACGATCTCGCAAAGGTCGATCCTGATCTCGCGCAGCTGGTCGATCTCAAGTTCTTCTGCGGATTCTCGTTCGGCGAGATCGCGGCGTTCCGCAACGTCTCCGAGCGCACGGTTCAGCGCGACTGGGAAAAAGCGCGCATGCTGCTGCACCGCGCGATGCGCGATCCGGCCGCGCTCGATTGATGTCGTATTGCGACCGCCGTTTACGATATACGCGGCGACGAGCGTCGCATGGCCACGATCGATAGCGCCCGCTGGCGGGAGCTGAGTCCCCACCTCGACCACGCGCTCGAGCTGTCGGTCGCCGAACGCACCAGCTGGCTCGAGCGGGTGCGCGCGGCCGATGCGACGCTCGCTGCGGACCTTCGCGTGCTGCTCGACGCGTATTCCGCCGCGACGGCGGAAGGCTTCCTCAAGGGTACGCCGGCGTGGCCGGTGACCGACGCGACGCTCGCGGGGCGCACGTTCGGCGCGTACACGCTCGAAGCGCCGATCGGCCAGGGCGGAATGGGCAGCGTCTGGCGGGCGCGGCGCAGCGATGATCGGTTCGAGGGTGTGGCGGCGATCAAGCTGTTGAACCTCGCGCTGATCGGCCATAAGGGTGCCGAGCGCTTCAAGCGCGAGGCGAGCATTCTCGCGAAGCTCCAGCATCCGAACATTGCGCGTCTGCTCGACGCCGGCGTGTCGGAGCTCGGGCAGCCGTACCTGGTGCTCGAATACATCGAAGGCGAGCGCATCGACGATTATTGCGATGCCCGCGAGCTTCCGGTCGACGCCCGGTTGCGGCTGTTTCTGCATGTTCTCGCCGCGGTCGAGCACGCGCACTCGATGCTGATCGTTCACCGCGACATCAAGCCTTCGAATCTGCTCGTCACGCGCGACGGCGCGGTGAAGCTGCTCGACTTCGGCATCGCGAAGCTTCTCGCCGATGAGGCAGGCGATGGCGGGCGGAGCGATCTGACACGCGAGGACACGCGCGTATTGACGCCGGACTTCGCCGCACCCGAGCAGTTGCTGGGCGCGGCGGTGACGACAGCGACCGATATCTACGCGCTCGGCGTGTTGCTGTACATCCTGCTGTGCGGTCGGCATCCGCCGCTCGCTTCGGCACGGTCGCCGGCCGAGAGAATGAGCACGTTTGTCGATCGCGACGCGCCGCGTCTTTCCGACCAGCTCGCATCGGCGGCATCGCCGGCGGACGCGCTCGCCGAGCATTCGGCCCGGCGGGGGACGACGGTCGAGAAGCTCCGCCGGCAGTTGGCCGGCGATCTCGACAACATCGTCGCCAGCGCAATGACGAAGGGCTGCCGTGGCTGCATTTCAGCATTTGGCGCGCGCATGCCGTCGGCGATCCCATCGGCGAAGCGCGCTCCAAGGTCCGGCTTGCGGGCGCGTTGATTGACAGCGGCGACGCGGACGAGGCAGAGCCGCTTCTCGACGAGGCCTCACGTGTGTTGCACGACGATGCGGAGCGCAACGGGAAATACAACCTCGAAATCGCACGCGCCCGGGCGCAGGTCCTTCTCAAGCGGAATCGAATCGCTGATGCCGTGCGGGAGATCGATGCGTTGCTCGCCGACATTGGCGATCCGCGGTCGGTCGTGGCCTCGAAAATCCAATATCCGTTGCTCACCGCAGCGGAAATCCACCTGCGATCCGGCGATCTCGTCGTCGCGGAATCGCACGCGCGCGCGGCGCTGACCGCAACCGAAAGCGTCGCCGACGACGCTCAGCAAAGCGCGGACATCGGCCGCGCGCTGCTGCTTTTGGGACAGGTGCGCTACGCGAAGGGCGACGCACGCGGTGCGCGCGACGCGTTCGAGCGCGCGCGAACGCCGATCGCGAATGGCCTCGGCGACGAGCATCCGCTCGCGCGAGAGCTCGCGTCGTGGATCGCGAAGCTCGGTTGAGCAAGCGAGGGCCCGGCGCGCGCCGGGCCCTATGACGTGATTGCGCTCAGCGCAACGGCTGCGGCGACAGCAACGGCCGCGTATCCGGCGCCGCATTGCGCGGCTGCGTCGAATTCGCGGGCGACTCCTCCAGACGACGCACATCGCCGGTGAGCTCGCCGCCGTCAGCGACGATCAGCCGGCCATAACGAATCGTGCCGGAGACGCGTCCCGTGCTGTGCACGACGAGCTTCGTGTGCGCGGTGAGCTCGCCGGTGAACTCGCCGTCGATCTCGGCGATGTCGATGACCGCCGTGCCCTTGAGCGTGCCCGGCTTCGCGATTTGCATCGCTTTGCTGTTGACGGTCGCTTCGACCTGGCCTTCGACGATCAGGACGTCGCAATCCGAGATCTCGACGCCCTTGAGCTTGATGTTCGGACCGACGATCAGCTTGCTGCCCGGCGTTTCCGGTCCGATCGCGCGGCCCGCGCTCTCCGCCGCCGTCGTCGTGAGGACAGGAGGCTCGACCGCTGCCTGAGGCGTCGGCACAGGTGCGCTGTCGCGCGGCGTCGCGAGCGGTTGAGAGGGCGTGCGAAGGGGCATTGCGCCTGGATTGGGCTGAGGCATCGCTGTTCCAAAGGGAGCCGGTTTGAGGGGAGGCTTTTCCGGTGGTTTGGCATCGCCGCGATTGAAATTGAGCATACGGTCTCCTTCCGGACGCATTATGACAATGTCATTATGAGCCGCGCGGTCGCATCATGCAACCAAAAAGCGCGCGACCCGAAGGGCCGTTCGGCACCGGAACCTCTAAGTGCCCGCGGTGAAATCGGCGGTTGCGCCGGGATTGTTATTGCGCGGCCAGTCGCGATGACCGGCCGCAACGAAACGCGACAAAGGCGGTCGAGCACGAGCCCGCCCACAAGAAAAATCTGCTGTTGGAGGCAGAGGCGCTCCGCAAGTTCAATGTATCACGTCGGCTCACCGACGTTTCAAGTACGACTGCTCGGGCAGTGCCAAAGCGCCACCGCACCGAGATGATCTGTCGGTACGCTCGCTGTAGCGAGCTCCCACGCAGCGGGTTCGTAGGGCGCGGGCCCTGACACGAGTCGCGGCGATCCGCCAATGTCGACATGCAATTCGCGAAACGGCGCGATCAGTCCGTCGCCGGTCGCCTTGCTCATCGCTTCCTTGTAGGTCCATGCGCGCAGGAAGCGTCTGCGGCGCGCGTCGGCATCCAGGTCTTTCAGCAATGCGCGCTCGGGCGGCGCGAGGAACTTCTGCGCGAGACGGTCCGCCGCGACGTCGCGGTCGTCGCGCTCGACGTCGATACCGATTCGAATGTCGGGCGCAAGCGCCACGCCGATCGCGATCAGTGCGACGCCCTCGGTGTGCGAGACGTTGAAATCGGGCGCGCCGTCGATCGCGATTTCCGGCCGGCCGCGTCGTCCGCGTCGCAGCGGCACGTCCGCGGCAGCGAGATCCAGCGCGACCCCCAGCAGCTCGCGAAGCGTCGCGCGACCGGCGATCCAGCGGTCGCGCAGCAAGTCGGTGCCGAAACGCGCTGCGCGTTCGCGCTCCGCCGCGGAAAGCACGTGCGTCAGCAGCTGCGCGTCACGCGCGCGACGCTCGAGATCGCACCACCAAAGGGCGACGCCGGGCGCCGGTTCGGCGAGCGTCGCAATGGCCGACGCGCGAGGGGTGCCAACGGGGGACTTCATGATGTGTTCGGTGCGTTGAATCACGGAGACTCATTGAATATTCGATGGTTCATCCGCATTGCCTACTGCGAGTCGCGATGACAACGCAGTGGCGCCCACGGTATCCGCGCGTGCGCGATCTTGCAAACAATACGTCAAAGCGCTACAATTTCGCTCTTCGCTGCATCGAAACGGACGTCGCCTCGATCGCAGCCGCTCTTTAACAAATCACAACCGATAAGTGTGGGCGCTGGGGTGCTCTTTGGGCGCCTGGCTGGCTTGGGAAACGTTTCCGGGTTGGCTGGGCAAGAAGAGACACGAAAGGTGCTCACGCGACGCAATGCGCTGCCTTT
>DASWDF010000098.1:0-3050 GCA_036395475.1 Casimicrobiaceae bacterium | reverse complement strand
GACGCCGAAAGACAAGGAATCGAGCTTCAGCGACATCCGTCTCGGCTTCGATGCCTCCGGCCTGGCCGCGCTGGAGATCTTCGACAATTTCGGTCAGCGCACATTGATCAGGCTCTCCCAGCTCGAGCGCAACCCGAAGCTGGCTCCCGACCTGTTCAAGTTCACCCCGCCCCAAGGCGCCGATGTCGTTGGCGACTGATCTGTTTTCAGTCGCCAACCCTGCGACGCCGCTTGCCGAGCGGCTGCGGCCGAAAACGGTCGAGGAGGTCGTCGGCCAGCGCCATCTATTGGGACCGGGAAAGCCGCTGGCCGTTGCGTTCGCATCGGGCAAGCCTCACTCGATGATCCTGTGGGGACCGCCTGGGTCGGGGAAGACGTCGCTCGCACGGCTGATGGCCGACGCCTTCAATGCGGAGTTCATCGCCATTTCCGCGGTCCTCGCCGGCGTCAAGGACATCCGCGACGCGGTCGCGCGTGCGGAAGCGACGCTGGCGCAGTCGGGGCGGCACACAATCCTTTTCGTCGACGAAGTGCATCGCTTCAACAAGGCGCAGCAGGATGCGTTTCTTCCGTTCGTCGAGCGCGGGCTCATCACGTTCATCGGTGCCACGACCGAGAATCCATCGTTCGAGGTGATCGGCGCGCTCTTGTCGCGCGCCGCGGTCTACGTCCTGGAAGCGCTCAAGCCCGACGAGCTGGGGGAGCTGCTCGACCGCGCGCTTGTAGCGGCGATGCCTGGCGCAACGATTGCGGCCGCCGCCCGCGACGCAATCATCGCCTACGCCGACGGCGATGGCCGGCGGCTCATCAATCTCGTCGAACAGCTCGGCATAGCCGCGGGCGCAGCCGGGCGCCGCGACGTCGACCTCGCGTTCGTCGAGGCGACTATCGTGCGGAGCCTCCGCCGCTTCGACAAGGGCGGTGAGGCGTTTTACGATCAGATTTCGGCGCTGCACAAGGCAGTGCGCGGCAGCGATCCCGACGCGGCGCTCTACTGGTTGTGCCGCATGCTCGACGGTGGCGCCGATCCACTCTACGTCGGCAGGCGCATGATCCGCATGGCGAGCGAGGACATCGGGCTCGCCGATCCCCGCGCGCTTCGTCTCGCGCTCGACGCGGTCGAAACCTACGAGCGCCTCGGCACGCCGGAGGGCGAGCTGGCGCTCGCCGAGGCCGTGATCTATCTGGCCTGCGCGGCCAAGAGCAACGCGGTGTATGTCGCCTACGGCAAGGCGCGCGCCTTCATCGCCGAGGACGGATCGCGGCCGGTGCCGCTGCACATACGCAACGCGCCCACGCGGCTGATGAAGGATCTCGGCTACGGCAAGAACTATCGCTACGCTCACGACGAAGATGACGCCTATGCCGCCGGTGAGCGTTATCTGCCCGAAGGCATGCCCGAGGTCTCGTTCTACGTGCCGACGGAACGCGGACTAGAAGCGAAGATCGCCGAAAAGCTCGCAGCGCTGCGCGAGCGCGATGCGAAAGCGCGCGCCGACGAAGACGGCAAGACCTAGTCCTGGCGTGACATTTTTTGTTGGGCCGTCATTACCGCGGAGACTTCCGGCGGCGCGATAGAGTCGTTTGCTAGAATCCGCGCATGCTCGACATTCAGCTACTGCGCAAGGATCTAGCCGGCGTCGCTCTGGGACTGCGCGACCGCGGCTACGTGCTCGACACCGAGAAATTCGAGCGTGTCGAGGCGGATCGGAAAGCGATCCAGACTCGAACGCAGGAGCTGCAAGCCCGGCGCAACGCGCTGTCCAGAGAGATCGGCGCCGCGAAGGGCAGGGGCGAAGATACGTCCGCGCCGATGGCCGAGGTCGGCGCGATCGGCGACGAGCTGAACGCCCTGGAACGACAGCTCGCGAGCATCCAGTCCGGATTGCGCGACTGGCTCCTCGCCATGCCCAACCTGGCGCATGCGAGCGTCCCTGTCGGCAGTTCGGAGGCGGAGAACGTCGAGGTGCGGCGCTGGGGTGTGCCGCGCTCGTTCGACTTCGAGCCGCGCGATCATGTCGATATCGGCGCCACAGTCGGCGGACTCGAATTTACGTCATCGGCGAAGCTTTCCGGCGCGCGCTTCTATACCTTGCGCGGTCCCATCGCGCGCCTGCACCGCGCGCTGGCGCAGCTCATGCTCGACACCCATACGGAAGAGCACGGATACGCCGAGTGCTACGTGCCTTACATCGTCAACGCCGAAGCGCTGATGGGCACCGGGCAACTGCCGAAGTTCGAGGACGACCTGTTCTGGGTAGTCAAGGGAGGCGCTCCCGATGAAGCGCGCATGTACCTGATTCCGACTGCGGAAGTCTCGCTTACTAACTTGATACGCGATGAGATCGTGCCGGGCGAAAAACTGCCGCTGAAACTGACCGCGCACACGCCGTGTTTTCGCTCGGAGGCCGGCAGCTACGGCAAAGACACGCGCGGCATGATTCGCGTTCACCAGTTCGACAAGGTGGAGATGGTGCAGATCGTGCACCCCGAGCGGTCGTACGACGCGCTCGAAGAGATGACCGGTCACGCCGAGCGGATCCTGCAGAAGCTGGAGCTGCCGTACCGGGTGATGACGCTGTGCACTGGCGACACCGGCTTCGCGTGCGCGAAGACCTACGACCTCGAAGTGTGGCTCCCCGGACAGGGCAAGTACCGCGAGATCTCATCGTGCTCGAATTGCGAGGCTTTTCAGGCGCGGCGCATGCAGGCGCGCTTCCGCAACGCGCAGGGCAAGCCGGAGCTCGTGCACACGCTGAACGGTTCCGGGCTCGCGGTCGGCCGCACGCTGGTCGCCGTGATGGAGAATTACCAGCGCGCCGACAGCGGCATCGACGTCCCGCCGGCGCTACGGCCCTACATGGGCGGGGTCACACGCATCGCACCCGTGGGCTGACGCGATTGGGGCGCGCAGCAGCTATTGAGATGGCTTCTACGGCGTGGCTTGCAGCCGTGCGCCATAATACGGCTTCTCCAACCGCAGCAGCACGTCGTAATAGGCGCGCACGGTCTCCACGAACACGACCGCCTGGCCGCCGCGCGCAACGCCG
>DASWDF010000097.1:0-8560 GCA_036395475.1 Casimicrobiaceae bacterium | reverse complement strand
CAGCTCGCGCACCTCGAGCGGCGCGGTGCTGTGGTTGAGACCGAGTGCGAAGAGCGGCATGGGTCGGACCGTCCGAAGCTCGCTATTCTACCGCAGTGGGTAGCAACAACTTGATTTCGATCAACATACGCGCGCGAGGCGATCTTAGACGCGCGTTCGGTTGTAGCCCGGGCTGAGCGCTAAGCGCGATGCCCGGGGGCATCGTGCGGGCAATCCCGGGCTTCGCCGGCGGCTCAGCCCAGGCTACGCCGAATCCCGTGGCTCGCGCGAGCAATCCCAGTACGCCGAATCATGGGGCCGCGCGGGCAATCCAGGGCTACACCTTGATGAATTCCTGCTTGCCGCCAAGCCAACGCTCGAGGTGCGTAGAGGCGGCGCCAGGCTCGCGCCGGAGGAGTTCTTCCGCTGCAGCGCGCGCCGATTCGATCAGCCGCACGTCGCGCTCGAGATCGGCAAAGCGCAGCAGGGGAACGCCGGACTGCCGCGCGCCGAGAAACTCGCCGGGACCGCGAATTACGAGGTCCTGCCGCGCAATCTCGAAGCCGTCGTTGTTCTCGTAGATCACCTTGAGCCGCGCCTTGGCCGCCTCCGACATCGGCTCCTCGAAGAGCAGGACGCACACGCTCTCCGCGGCGCCGCGTCCGACGCGGCCGCGAAGCTGATGCAGCTGTGCGAGCCCGAAGCGCTCGGCGTGCTCGATCACCATCATCGACGCATTGGGCACGTCGACGCCCACCTCGATCACCGTCGTCGCGACGAGGACGTCGATCTCGCCGCGCACGAAGCCGTCCATAACCGCGGCCTTGTCGTCGGGTTTCATGCGCCCGTGCAGGAGCCCGACCTTAATGGGGTCAGAGCCCATTTTCCCCACGGGCGCGAGGGCCGCGCTCAAACGCCCGGAAAACGGGGTCTGTCCCCCAAGTTTCGCCGTAAGCTCCGCGTGCAGCGCAACCGCGGTCTGCAATTCGAGCTTTTCCGATTCCTCGATCAGCGGGCAGACCCAGTAGACCTGGCGACCCGCGCTGCAGACCTTGCGCACGCGCTCGACGATCTCGCTGCGGCGCCGCTGACTGACGAGTCGAGTTGCGACCGGGGTGCGGCCGGGCGGCATCTCATCGATGACCGAAACGTCGAGATCGGCGTAGAAGCTCATCGCCAGCGTACGTGGGATCGGCGTGGCGCTCATCATCAGCTGATGCGCATCACCGATGCCCTTCTGGCGCAATGCGAGCCGCTGCGCGACACCAAACCGATGCTGTTCATCGACGATGGCGAGCCCGAGCCTCGGCAGCGTCACCTCGTCCTGGAACAGCATATGGGTGCCGATCGCGAATTGCGCCTCGCCGCTTTCGATCGCGGCCTTGGCCTGCCGCTTGGTTTTCGCGGGGAGGCCGCCCGATAGCCAGGCTATCTTCAGCGGCAGCCCGTCGAGCCATGCAGCAAGCTTGCGATAGTGCTGCTCGGCGAGGATTTCGGTCGGCGCCATGAACGCGACCTGGTAGCCCGACTCGATGGCCTGCAGCGCTGCCAGCGCCGCGACCACCGTCTTGCCGCTGCCGACGTCGCCTTGCAGGAGCCGCTGCATCGGCTCGGCCTTGGCGAGGTCGCGCCGGATCTCCGCGATGACGCGCTGCTGCGCCCGCGTCAGAGTGAACGGCAGCCGCGCGTACAGCGCGCGGGTGAGCGTCGTGTCGCCGGGCAAACGCGGTGCCCGCCGCCGGGCCCGAGCACGGCGGTGGATCTTGAGCGAAAGCTGTTGCGCGATGAGCTCGTCAAACTTGAGCCGCGTCCATGCCGGATGCGTGCGCTCGTCGAGTGCTGATTGCGAGGCATCGGTGGGAGGCTCGTGCAGGTAGCGCACTGCTTCATCAAATCGCCACAGCCGCCGCGGGTCGCGCGACCAGGGCGGCAACGTTTCGGCGAGATACGCGGGATCGCGGACCAGCGCGCGCCGGACGAGCTTGCGCAATGCGTCCTGCGATAGGCCCGCGGTGGTCGGATACACGGGCGTTAGCCGGTCCGGCAGCGGCGTGCCGGGTTCTACCACCTGAAAGCTCGGATGCACGATCTCCAGTCCGAAATGGCCTTCACGGACATCGCCGAAGGCGCGCACGCGCTTGCCCGGCGCAAGCGCTTTTTGCTGGCTGGGATAGAAATGAAAGAAGCGCAGCACCAGCTGCGCTTCCCCATCTTCGACTAGACAGACGAGTTGCCGCCGCGGCCGGTACTGGATCTCGGTGTTGGCGATCGTGGCCTCGATCTGCCACGCTTGCCCCGGTTTGAGCGCCGCGAGCGGACAGAGATGCGTGTGATCCTCGTAGCGCAGCGGAAGGTGCAGTACCAGATCCTGCTCGCGCGCGATGCCCAGCCGCCCGAGCTTGTCTGCGAGCGTATTACCGGCCTTGGGTTCAGCCGCAGGTTTCTTCTTGCTCCCGGGCATCGCGCTTCGCGCTCAGCCCGGGCTACGGTAGAACGAGCACACCCTCGATCTCGACCCGAGCGCCCTTCGGCAGCGCGGCGACCTGGTAGGTCGCGCGAGCGGGATAAGGTTGCGTGAAAAAACTCGCCATGATCTCGTTAACCTGCGCGAAGTCGGCCATGTCGATCAACAGCAGCGTGATTTTCGCTATGTCGTCCAGCGTCCCGCCGGCCGCTGCTGCCACCGCCTTTAGATTGGCGAATACCTGGCGTGTCTGCGCCTCGGTGCCGTCGCGTAGATTGCCGGTAGTGGGGTCGAGCCCGATTTGCCCGGATAGGTACACGGTGCCGCCGGCGCGGATGGCCTGCGAATACGGTCCGATCGCCGCCGGCGCGGCGGCGCTATGAATCGCTTCTCTCGTCATCGGCGTCTCCTCGCCGCCAATGTAGCACGGCGAGCAGGCGGTGCTCGCCGTCAGTGCTCGACCTCGTGGCCCGCCTCGATCCAGGCGTCGATTCCCCCGAGCAGCGGACGAATGCGCTTGAAGCCGACCTTCCTGAGTTTTTGCGCGACCTTGACCGCGGTGGCTTCGTTGGGACACGCGCAATAGACGATCACCTCGCCCTCGACGGGAATGCCCTTGAAGCCTTCGTCGATTTTTTTCATATCGATCGCGCGCGCGCCGGGAATGCGGCCGGTCGCCGCCTGGGTCAAGGCGGAACGCACGTCGACGAGCGCCTGCACCTTCTTTTCGTCCAGCAGATTGCGCAACTCGTCGACCGTGACGCGATCCATTCGGAGCTGCTTGATGAACAGGAAGCGTCGATACCACTTGACGAGGATCCACAGCGCGAACGCGGCGACGACCAGCATCACGCCGTATTTGCCGAGCGAAGAGAGCTTCGCCATCACCTCGGCAATCGCATCGCGGAAAAGGTAGCCGAGCCCGACGCCAGCGCCGACCCATAGCCCCGCGCCCACGGCATCGAAGGCGACGAATTTGAAGTAGTTCAGGCGAATCGCACCGGCCAGCGCGGTGGCCACCGACGCGAAGCCGGGGACGAACTTGGCGAACAGCATCGACGACGGGCCGAAGCGTTGGAAGATCGATTCGGTCTGGCGAACGCAGGTGTCCTGCGACAGCGAGACGCGACACAGGGTGCTGAGGATGCGCATGCCGAAGCTGCGCCCCGCAGAGTACCAGCCGGTGTCCGCGATGAGCGCTCCCAGCACCCCGACGCCGACAAGCTGATAGACCGGTGTTCCCCCGGCCGCGGCAAGCGCGCCGGCCACCATCAGTGTCGGATACGCCGGCAGCGGCAACCCGGCCTGCAACGCGAGCACGTTCAGGAACACGAATCCCAAGCCGTATTGCTGAATAAGCGCGATCAGATGATCCATGAGTCCACTTACGTGACTAACCTAGACTAGATTGAGAGTTGTTGGGGCGGCGAACGCCGCTATCAACCTCAGCGCTGATAACATCGGGCTATGAGCTCAGTCGCAACGAAAAACGAGAGTTTACGCCGCAGCGCCGGCTGGCTATAATTTTGCCCCTCCGGGGACGTAGCTCAGCTGGGAGAGCGCGGCGTTCGCAATGCCGAGGTCGAGGGTTCGATCCCCTTCGTCTCCACCAATACTCCAGGCCGACGGCTCTTCGTCGGCCTGGTTTTTCCCATGGCCTCGCATCTCGCGTGGATGTCACGTTCCTGTCACATCTTCGGCGGGACAATGCGCCGTTGCCCTTTCCGGAGCGCGCCGTGACGGTGCATAGCGAAGGCAATACGTGGATCATGGAACAACTCGGCGAGAAGCAGGACTTCGAGGCCGAGCTCAGTCGCCTCGGGATCCGCCATGAAGATTTCACCATCCGCGTTCGCCGCGCGCGTCCGGCCGCGATAGGCTCCTGGGCTTACCACTACGCCGTCCGCGTCACCAACTGCCAGAGCGCGAAATCCAACATTTACTGGGGCGGAGCGGGCGAGAACTGGGTCGCGCAGTTCGCGCGAGATCTGGCCGATGGGTTTTTTGGTCAGACTCCGCTCCTCGACCAATCTGCGGGCAGACCGCAGCCCCGAATGAGCCGGTAATCCGCGCGACGAGAAGTCCACACGGACGAGCGGAGTATCGGTCTCATGCCCGCCTGCCGACGATGATCACGTCACGTTCAATTCCGTCCAGCATAGCCACCTTCGGAAGCTCGCCCCAGCGCAAGAATCCGAATCGCTCGAAGAGCGACAAGCTCGGCTCGTTATGCCCGAATATGAGCCCGAGCAGCGTATCCAGCTGCAGTATCGGCGCCTGTGCAATGGCTTGCGCCAAGAGATAAGACCCTACACCTCGACGTCGGCACGATTCGTGGATGTACACGCTCACCTCGGCGGTCCTGCTGTACGCCGGACGTCCATAAAACGAGGAGAAGCTCAGCCATCCGGCAATACGACCCTGGTCCTTGACCACCCACAACGGCCTGTGGTCAGGCGTATGTTCCTCGAACCACGCGATTCTGCTCTCGACGGAAATGTGCTCCGTGTCCGCAGTGACCATCCGCGTGGGGATCGTGGCGTTGTAAATCTCGACAATCTGAACGAGATCGTCGCGCTGCGCGATCCTGTGCCTGACTGTCATGAACCCTGCTCCCTGTTCGACACGTACGACCTGGGAGCCGGGGACGATAAATCAGGTCATGAATGTATTCAACATTCACGTAGGGCTATCCCGGATTTCTCGCAGCCGCTTTCGCCCGTACTTGCTGCGCACTCGTCGCCTGTTCCTCGCGCGCCGGCTTGGCCCGCTCCACGGTGCGACTAGTGACTACGATTAGCGGCGGCAAGCGGTAGACCGGTGTTCCATTGACGTATTCCCCGGTAAAGCTTCCAATCAGCTGCGCTCTGACAGGCGCGCTGCCTGCCGGCCGCGAATCCGCTGCCTCTGCAAGCGCGCCTAGCGTCGCTGTCGCAATCAGCGTAACAACCAACAGAGGCGTCGATAGCTGAAAGCCGATCCGCTGGCGATAAGCGGCATCGCTTCGTCCAGCGGCATGCGCGATCAGCCGGTCGTGTGCACCGATGTCTCTGAGCATGTGCGCGTTCATGCCCGAGATGCCATCGACGGCGCCCGCGTCGCGGCGGCGCGCCCTGTAGCCACGCCAGAGCGCCCGCAGGATGCCCGCCGCATGCTGCGCCTTGCCAAGTCCGGAAACGACGCGCTCGGTGAGGGAAAATGAAACCAGGGCGGACGGGTGCAAAAGTCGGGAGTTCATGAAAGGTTCCAGATGGGTTGTAGACGCTGGTAAGAATATACGTCCACGTTTCCCAGTGGAAACGATTTGTTCTTGCCACATTGGTAAGATATACTTACCGTTATGGCCCGTCTGCCCCTTAACACCCTCACAGCATTCCGCAGTGTCGCCGAGCTGCAGAATCTGCGTGCCGCAGCCGATGTGCTGCATCTGACGCATAGCGCCGTGAGTCAGCAGATCCGCGGACTCGAGGAGCAACTGGGCTTCGAATTGTTCGAGCGGCGAGGACGCCGCGTGGTGCTGAACCCCGCCGGCGAAGCGCTGCTGCGCAGCGTGCAGGCTGCGCTGTCTCAACTCGATGATGGCGTACAGGCGGCCGCCGCAGCAGCCAGCGGCACTGCGCAACGGATTCGAGTTACGGTACTGCCCTCGTTTGCCCAGCGCTGGTTGCTGCCCCGTATCGGCCGCTGGCGCGAACGGCATCCGAGCGTGGCGTTGGAGATCGACGCCTCGCACCAGCTCGTAGATCTGCAGCGCGAAGGCTTTCATGCCGGCTTGCGTCAGGGCCGCGGGCCGTGGCCTGGGCTGGAATCGGAGCGACTCTTCGACATGCCGATGCCGCTCATCGTCACAGGCTCGCCGTCGGCCGCGCGACGGCTCCTCGGCGCGCAGCCCGAGGCGCTGGCCCGCGAGCCGCTGTTGGGCGACAGCGAACTATGGGAGCGCTGGTTCGCGGCCGCCGGCTTGCGCACACAAGTGAGGCCTGTGGCGAGCTTCAACGATGCGGGTTTGATGCTGCAGGCGGCAGAGCAGAATCTTGGCTTGGCGCTAGGCCGCGAGCTGCTGGCCGCCGATGCGCTACACGAGGGGCGACTCGTCAGGCTTTCGCCGCTGTCGATCACCTACGAGCTTGCGCATCCGTACCATCTCGTGTATCCGCCCAGCTTGCGCGACTGGCCGCCTCTCGCGGCATTGCGACGATGGCTGCACGACGAGCTCGACCTATCGCGCAAGAGCTTGCATCCGACCTTGCCAAAGCGACGTGCGAAGACCAGGGCACGCTGATTTGCAGCGATGCGGTGCTTTAGCCGCGCGCTTCCTGCGCGGCGAAATCGACCTCAGGGATGTCACGCGAGCAGCGCGTCGCGCGTATGGCTAGCAGCAAAGAGGACGAGATAGTCGGTGATGCGCGCATCGGCTTTCAGGCGTGCGAGCTCCGCTTCATAGACCCGCCTTACGACCGGCAGGGGATAGTGCATTTGCTGGGCAATGCTGGCGATTACATCCTGGTTGATTGCGTTTTCGCTGCGATCGGTTGAATCGGGCATCGCGTTGCTCCAGATCCGTCGATTGACCGTGTTGCGCGGGCTTGCTCAAATTTTTTGATAGCGAACGGCACCCGAGGTTCCGATCGAGCTTTGTAATTGTTGGCTAGAGACTTACAACTGAAAATTCCATCAATCCGGCAGGATTCTTGCGTAAACTCGACGTGACAATCCGGTCGTGCGCCAATTCATCGAACAAAAACAAATTTCTAAAGCGCAGCAGGTTGGGCAGAGCCACGTCGCCGCAACTCGCATCTTGCAATAGGCGTCGGCCGCGATTATGTTAGTTCGATGACTCGGCCCGCAGTGTTCCACCCCGCCGTCGAAGCCTGGTTTCGCAAGACCTTTCCCTCGCCCACCGAGGCTCAGGCCCGCGCGTGGCCCGCGATCCAGGCGGGCCGCCACGTCCTGGTCGCCGCGCCGACCGGCTCGGGCAAGACGCTCGCCGCGTTCCTCGCGGCGATCGACGCTCTCGTGCGTCGCGGCGTCGAAGCTGCATTGCCGGATGAGACCTGTGTGGTCTACGTTTCGCCGCTGAAAGCGCTCTCCAACGACATCCAGCGCAATCTCGAAGCGCCGCTGGCGGGCATCCGCAGCGAGCTCGCGGCGCTTGGGTTTCCGGACGTCGAAATCCGCACGCTGGTTCGCACCGGCGACACGCCGCAGAGCGAGCGCGCGAGCATGCGCCGCCGGCCGCCGCATATCGTCGTCACGACCCCGGAATCGCTCTACGTGCTGCTCGGCTCGGATTCCGGACGCAAGATGCTTTCGACGACGCGCACGGTGATCGTCGACGAGATCCACGCGCTCGCGCCCAACAAGCGCGGCAGCCATCTCGCGCTGTCGCTGGAGCGCCTCGCCGCGTTGACGGCGGCGCCACCGGTGCGCGTGGGCTTGTCCGCCACGCAGAAGCCGATCGAGGAGGTCGCGCGCTTTCTGGTGGGCGCGCAAGCGCCGGCCGAGGCCTGCGCTGTCATCGACACCGGACACGTGCGAAAGCGCGACCTCGCCCTGGAGGTTCCACCCTCGCCGCTCGAAGCGGTCATGTCGGGCGAGGTCTGGCAGCAGGTCTACGCGCGGCTTGCGGAGCTCACGCGCGAGCATCGCACTACGCTGGTTTTCGTCAACACACGGCGCATGGCGGAACGCGTGGCTCGACACTTGTCGGAGCTCATCGGCAAGGACGTGGTCACCGCACACCACGGCAGCCTCGCCAAGGAGCGACGTCTGGCGGCTGAGCAGCGCCTGAAGAACGGCGAATTGCGCGCGCTCGTGGCCACCGCTTCGCTCGAGCTCGGCATCGATATCGGCGACGTCGAGCTGGTCTGCCAGCTCGGCACACCGCGCTCGATTGCGACCTTTTTACAGCGCGCGGGACGCGCCAACCACACGGTCAGCGGGCAGCCCAAGGCGCGGCTCTTCCCCTTGTCGCGCGACGAGCTGGTGGAATGCGCGGCGCTGCTCGATGCGGTGCGGCGCGGCGAGCTCGACCGCGTCGCGATACCGGGAAAGCCGCTCGATGTTCTCGCCCAGCAGATCGTCGCTGAGATAGCGGCGCGCGAATGGAGGGAAGAC
>DASWDF010000096.1:0-2524 GCA_036395475.1 Casimicrobiaceae bacterium | reverse complement strand
GCCGCGGCGGCGGCTTCGTCCGTCCCGACCAGATCGGCGTTTGCTGGTCCGCACAGGGCGATGCTGAATAGACAAGCCCCCAGGATCCGAGGGAGATATGGGTACAAGCGATTGTTCATGATTCACTCCTTTCAAAGTGCCAGAACAAAAACTTCTTCCCGATCAGCCCCTCCTTCTGTCGAGTTTCCGCGAGCAAAGCGTTCCGGCCATCCGCGTTCGAAGCCGCGCAGAAACGCCGGGTATTGTAATGGGGAATCGAAATCCGATGCCGTGAAGCAGTTGGCAGTCGTAAGCAACGGGCCCTCAGCGCAGGACGCGCGCCTCGCGCATGTAATGCAGCACTCCGGGATGGATCAGGTCCTGCCGCGGCGCCGCTGCGAGCGTGTTCTCGAGCGTCGATTCGCCGCCTTGCGCGTGGCGCGCAGCGATTGCGCTCTTCCCCTTGTGCAGCGCGCGCGCGAGGCGGTACGCGACGTCGTCGGGCAGCGACGGGCTCGAGAGCACGAGCGAGTAGGAGCCGAGCGCGGTGATCGGGGCGTCCTGCCCGGGATAGCTGCCCGCGGGCACGTGGATCGTCTTGATGAAGGAATGCTTCGCGAGTATGCGCTTGATGTCCTCCGCACCCGGCGCGATGAAACGCGCGCCGCCCGGCGCCTTGGAGACGGCGACGAATCCAGGCCAGCCGATGCCGCCGCCCCAAAGCGCCGCCGCGCGCCCGTCGAGGATCATCGCCGGGCCGTCGCCGGCTTTCTCCAGATAGACCGGCGAGAAATCGCGGTTGATGTCCAGGCCCAGCCCGTCGAACACGTAGCGCGCGAGGACGACGAAGCCCGAGCCGCTCGCGCCCCAGGCGATCCGCTTGCCCTTCAGGTCGCCGATCGTTCGCGCCGGGCTGTCCGCGCGCAGCACGAACATGCCGAAGTTGGAATACATCGCGTTGATGATGCGCAAGTTGGCCTTCGGCCGGCCGATTCCCTGGAGCGCCTCGTAGGTGACTTCGCCCGTCGCCTGGCCGATGTCGATCTTGCCCGCTTCGAGGAGCGGAATGTTCTCGGTGCTGCCCTTGGTGTTCTTCGGCTCGACCGAGAGCGTAGTGTCCATCTCGTTGAGAACGCTCGAGTAGGCCGCGCCGTATACGGGAAAGCCGCCGCCGGGGGTCGCGGTGCCGAGGATCACGACGGTTTTCTGCTGTGCCGAAGCGCCGCCGGTCATGGCCGCCAAGCCGAAGGCAGCGATCGCCGCGATGACGTGAAGAGTTCGCTTCGTGTGTTCTCCATTGCGCATCCGTCCTCCCCCGGGATGATCCACAATTACGCTCAAGCATACAATAGCGGCTCCACGTCGGGGATGCGCGATGTTCTATCTCGATCTGTTCAGAACGCTGCAGGAGGAAAGCGTCGACTACGTCGTCGTCGGCGGACTCGCCATCAACCTGCATGGGGTGGAGCGCGCGACCATGGATGTGGACCTCGTCCTTGCGATGGACGAGAGCAACCTGCGCCGTTTCCTCGCCGCCGCGACAAGGCTCAAGCTGAAACCCTCGCTGCCCGTTTCGATTGAGTCACTGTGCGACGCGAAGCAGCTCGACGCATGGGTTCGCGAGAAGCACCTCATCGCTTTCCCGCTCCGGCCCGCGTCTCCCAACGTGCCGACCGTGGACATCATCGTGCGCCCGGCGGTACCCTTCGAACAAATGCACGGCAACCGGATCGAAAAGGAGGTGGGCGGCGTGCGCTTGAGCCTGGCCTCCATAGACGACCTGATATCGCTCAAGACAGGCACCGGACGCAAGCAGGATGCCTCCGACATCGAAGCACTCAAGATCGCGCGTCGAGTGACAGGCAAGAGGGACTAGCGTGGCCAAGATCGATTACGAATACGAGACCACCGAGGAACGCGTTCGCGCCTATCTCAAGGTTCCGGAGATAGACAGGCTGCGATGGCTGGAGGAGCTGTGCGCTTTCACGTCGATGGTGCGACAGGCGCCGACGACGTATCCGCTCGCTGAGAAGAAGCGCCGCGATGGATAGAGCCGTTGACCCGGATTGGGAAACCGCGACCTGGGAAGGCAGCCGCCGCGCGCAGCTGCGCGCCGCGCTCGCGCTCACGGTGCGCGAGCGCCTTCAGGCGCTCGAAGAGCTTGCCGAGCTGGCGCAGCGCCTCGCGACCATGCCCCGCACGCAAGGGCCAACCAACAAGACCGTTTCCTGAATCAATCCGCGCGCGCGCCGGAGGACTGGATGACGCGCGCCCATTTCCCGGCTTCGGCCTGCATGAATTTCCGAAGCTCCTCGGGCGAGCTGCCTACCGGCTGCGCGCCCTGATTCAGAAGCTGGTTGCGCAGCTCGGGCGCGGCGAGCGTCGCGACGAGCGTCTGGTTGAGTCGCTCGATGATCGCTCGAGGTGTGCCGGCGGGCGCGACCACCGCGTGCCAAGATCCGCCCTGCACGGCGGCGAGCCCGACTTCCGTCATCGCCGGAACGTCGGGCAGGAGCGGAGAGCGTTCCGCGGCCGTGATCGCGAG
>DASWDF010000095.1:0-4747 GCA_036395475.1 Casimicrobiaceae bacterium | reverse complement strand
GCGCACTTGAAATACTGCGTCAGCACGAAGTTGTGGTACTCGAGCACGCGCTCGAGCTTCGTGGCGAACCGGTCGGGATAGAACAAATCCTGGACGCGCAGCGCACGCCGCGCGATCTTGTCTTCGTAGGCGGGACCGATGCCGCGGCCGGTGGTGCCGATGCGCGTGTCGCCCATCGCCGCTTCGCGCGCCTGGTCGAGCGCAACATGGTAAGGCATGACCAGCGGGCACGCCGGCGAAATCGCCAGCCGCGATCGCACTTCGATGCCGGCTCCTTCCAGCTCGCCGATCTCCTGCAGCAACGCCGTCGGCGAGACGACGACGCCGTTGCCGAGATACGCGCGCACGGAGGGCCTCAGAATGCCGGAGGGTATCAGACGCAGGACGGTCTTCTTGCCGCCGATGACGAGCGTGTGGCCGGCGTTATGGCCGCCTTGAAAGCGGACCACACCCTGCGCGTGCTCGGTCAGCCAGTCGACGACTTTGCCCTTGCCTTCATCGCCCCACTGCGTGCCGATGACGACGACGTTCTTGCCTTTGCCCATTGGGGTCAGAGTCGATTTTCGAGGTTATGTCTTGGAACTGCCGTCCGGGTCATCGAAATTCGACTCTGACCCCAGCCGTTCGGTCATGCGGAAATTCGTATCTGACCCCAGCCCCGCCAGCTGGCGCAGGTCCAGCGTGAATCCTGTCGCCGGGCGGGCGCGACCGAATGCCTTGCCGATGCCGTCGTAACGCTCGCCGCGGCCGATCGCGTTTGGCTCGCCGGCGGTGAACACCGAAAAGCTCGCGCCGCTCTGGTAGTGGTAACCGCGCAAATCGGCGAGATCGATGTGCAGCGCTTCGACGCGATCGCGTGCTGCCTGCGAGAGGGTTTCCAGCGTCGTCAGCGCCGCGGCGATCGAAGGCGTATCGGGTAACTGCGCGCGCGCCCGGTTCAGCACTTCGGTCGCCGGTCCGTACAGCGTCGGCAATGCGACGAACGCATCCCGCCACGCCGGGAGAAGCCTCGCCGTCAGCTCGGTCACTGCGGGCACGTCCTTGGTCCGCATGGCGGCGAAGAGCTCGGTGTCGCCGCCATTGCCCGCAATGCGCGCGCCATTCGCCAGCGCGCGATACACGCCGACGTGGCCGAGATCGAGGTGCAAGCCATGCACGCGCGCCGCGTCCAACGCCGACAACAGCAGGCCGAGAACCTCCCGGTCGGCTGCGATGCCGGGGTCGCCGTACAGCTCGGCGCCGACCTGCAACACTTCGCGCGACTGCGACACGCCAGTGGCCACGGTACGCAGCACACTCCCCGCATAACACAGCCGCGTGACGCCGGGCTCGTTGAGCAGGTGCGCGTCAATGCGCGCGACCTGCGGAGTCATGTCCGCGCGTACACCGAGCAAGCGTCCGGAGAGCGGGTCGGTCAGCTTGAAGGTCTGCAGCTCGAGATCACGGCCGGTTCCCGTGAGCAACGAATCGAGGTGCTCGATCAGCGGCGGCTGCACGAGGCGGTACCCGTGATCGCGGAAGTGGTCGAGCAGTGTCCGCCGCAAGCTCTCGAGCCGCTCCGCCTCGGCGGGCAGGATGTCGTCGATCTGCTCAGGGAGCATCCATTTACGCATAAAGAAATACCAGCAGGGCGATACCGATGACTATGGAGATCAGGCCGATGAAACGAAGCTGTCCGTCGGAAAGATCGGTGAGCCGGCGAAAGGCGTCGCGCCAGGCGCGCGGAGCGACCAGCGGCAGCAACCCCTCGAGCACCAGCACCAGCGCGCACGCTGCCAGGAACGTTTCCGGCACCGCCCCCCTCCTAAGGTCCCAGCCAGATCGTTACTTGCTGCGGACACGTGGCGCACCCTTGGCGCCGCCGCCGGACTGCTTCAGGTACTGGAAGAATTCGGAGCTCGGATCGAGCACCATGATGTCGCTCTTGTTCCGGAACGTCGCCTTATATGTCTCGAGGCTGCGGTAGAAGGAGTAGAACTCGGGATTCTGCCCGTACGCGGCGGCGTAGATCGCCGAGGCCTTCGCATCCCCGTCGCCCTTGGTCTTCTGCGCCTGCTTGTAGGCGTCGGCCAGAATCACTTCGCGCTGGCGATCGGCATCGGCGCGGATCTTCTCGGACTCGGCCCCGCCCTGCGAGCGCAGTTCGTTGGCGACGCGCTTGCGCTCGGACTCCATGCGCTGGTAGACCTGCGCCAGCACTTCCTCGGGGAGCTCGACCCGGCGCAGGCGCACGTCGACAATTTCGACGCCGATCTGCTTCGCGTCGGTGTCGGCGCGCTGCCGCGTCTCCGTCATGATCTTGTCGCGCTCGGCAGAGATCGCCTCGTGGATCGTGCGCTTGTTGATCTCCTGGCCGAGAATCGCGCGGATCGTCTGCGCCAGGCGCTGCTTGGCGGCGTCCTGCTTCGAAGCGTCGTCGTCACCACCGACACTCTGGTAGTACCTGCGCACGTCGACGATGCGCCAGTACGCGATGAAATCGACGTTGAGCGGCTTCTTTTCCGACGTCGTGATGCGGTCGGGTCGCGGCGCGTCAAGGAGCAGGATCCGCCTGTCGTAGAACTTGATGTTCTGCAGCAGCGGCACTTTGAAGTAGAGGCCGGCTTCGGTCTTGGCGTCGATGAATTCGCCGAGCTGGAACTTGATTGCGTACTGGCGCTGATCGACCGTATAGATCGACTGCGACAACACGAGGAGCGCAGCGACGACGAAGGCAATGATCGGCATTGCCGCTTTCATCGGCCCTCTCCGCGTTCGCGGCTGCGCGGCATCTCGCGCGGGCGGGCCGGGTCGAGCGTGACGGACGCTTCGGGCGGCGGCGCGGCCGCGCGCGAAGCGTCCGCGCCGGCGGCCGGTGCCGTAGTCCCTGTCTGCGACTGCTTCAGCAACTGGTCGAGCGGCAAATAAAGGAGGCTGTTGCCGCCTTTCTGGTCGACCAGTACCTTGCTCGTACTGCCGAGCACAGCCTGCATCATGTCGAGGTAGAGGCGCTCGCGCGTGACGGCTGGCGCCTTGTTGTATTCGACCAGGACCTGCTTGAAGCGACTCGCGTTGCCTTCCGCTTCCTGAACGACGCGCGCGTTATAACCGTCGGCTTCCTGCAGCAGCCGCGACGCCAGACCGCGCGCGCGGGGCACGACGTCGTTGGCGTAGGCCTGGCCCTCGTTCTTCTGCCGTTCTTTGTCCTGGCTCGCCTTGACCGCGTCGTCGAACGCGGGGCGAACCTGCTCGGGCGGTTGCGAATCCTGCAGCGACACGCTCTGGATCTGTATGCCGGTGCCGTAGCGATCGAGCATTTCCTGCATCAGCGTCTCGGTCTTCTTCGCGATTTCGCCGCGGCCCTCATAGAGCACGAAGTCCATCTGGCTGCGGCCGACGACCTCGCTGATCGCGGTCGACGCGACCTGCACGAGGACGTCGTCCGGATTCTTGGTGTTGAACACGTAGTCCTTGGAGTCCTTCAGCCGGTACTGCACGGCGAACAGTGCATCGGTAATGTTTTCGTCGTCGGTGACGAGCAACAGGCCGCGCGCCGAGCGGCTCGCCGGTGTGTTGCCGTGAATTTCGACGGTCTTGATCTTCGAAAAGTCGATGACGTCGACTCCTTCGATCGGATACGGCAGGTGCCAGCGCGGACCCGGCGAAGTTGTCTCGGTGTACTTGCCGAAGCGCGTCACCACGCCGCGCCGGCCCTCATCGACGATGTAAAAGCCGCTCGCGAGCCAGACGATGAGCACCAGCGCCACGAGTAATCCCGCCCCGCCGAACGGAAAAGCGGAGCGCGGCGGTTCGCCCGCGCCGCCCTCTTCCGGCGCGCGACGGCCGAGCAACTCGTTCAGGCGCCGGTTGACGTTGCGCCAGATCTCGTCGAGATCGGGCGGCCCGCTACGGCCGCGCTTACCCCACTGCGGATCGTTGAGGGACATCGCGGGTGCCCTGCATCAGCCTGCTGGACTTGGGTCGAGGAGTGGCGAATCGTATCGGAAAAGCCGTGAGGCGGGTCAGGCAGTCGCCAGCCGGCACGGGATTTCCCTTGCACGGCGCGGAAACCGCTCGGCCAGCGCTGCGTGCAATTCGGGCACGCCGGCGCCGGTAAGCGCGCTCAGACGGACAGCGTGAATTTTACCATATTCGTCGCGCTCGACGCCCGGAGCGAGCGCGGTTACGTCGCACTTGTTCAGCACCAGGATCTGCGGTACCGCATCCGCGCCGATTTCCGAAAGCACGGCGTCGACGGCGGCGATTTGGTCCGCGCGGTTGACCTGGCTTGCATCAACGACGTGCAGCAGCAAGTCCGCGTCAACCGCCTCCTTCAGAGTCGCGCGGAAAGCTGCGACGAGATCGTGAGGCAAATCGCGGATGAACCCCACCGTGTCTGACAACACGATGTCTTCCGCATCCGGGAGCGAGAGCCGGCGCAGCGTCGTATCGAGGGTCGCGAACAGCTGGTTGGCCGCATAGACGTGCGCGCCGGTGAGGCGGTTGAACAACGTGGACTTGCCGGCGTTAGTATATCCGACCAGCGCGATGTTCCTGACCGCCGCACGCCGTCTCGCGCGGCGCTGCGTTTCACGCCGGCGGCCGATCTCTTCGAGGCGGGATTTGAGCAGCTTGACGCGAATGCCGATCAACCGGCGGTCGGATTCGAGCTGCGTTTCGCCGGGTCCGCGCAGCCCGATGCCACCCTTCTGCCGCTCAAGGTGTGTCCACCCGCGCACGAGCCGCGTCGACAGATGCTTCAGCTGCG
>DASWDF010000094.1:0-2082 GCA_036395475.1 Casimicrobiaceae bacterium | reverse complement strand
GAAATGGACCGACGCGGATGACGCGCCCGAACTGACGCGGGAGTTTTTCCGCACGGCCGACGTCTACGAAGGCGAAAAACTCCTGCGCCGCGGCCGCCCGCCCGTGGGAGAACGGCCCAAAGAGGCGGTCAAGCTGCGGCTTTCGCCGGATGTGCTCGACTACTTCCGCGCCGGTGGACCAGGATGGCAGACGCGGATCAACGCCACGCTGGAACGTGCAGTATCGCGAGAAAAGAAAAAGGTGCGCGGATGAGCAACGAATCGAGGGCCCGCGTCCGGGTTGAGCGGAGCCCGAACGAGCGGCGCGGCAGCTTGCCATGGGCCTGCCCCGGTGAGGCGCTGTCTCGCTGTCTCACCCCCTAAGGGCGCGAGACAGCGAGACCGCGCCATTAAGTCATTGTTCCAACAAGACTTATGCTGTCTCACCCGGGTGCTCCTCGCTGTCCCACCGAAGCTTCCTCTTCAAGCCAGTTTTCCTCGGTACATGGATTCGGTACGGGACGCCCGGCAGCCGGCGGTCGCCACGGCGGGAGATAGCCAAGGCCCGAACGGCTGCCCCGCGAATTATGCCTTAATTTCAAGGCGCTAGGCCAATATACAACGTCTTTACAGGAGCCTTCGAGCGCTCCATATTGCTGGGTCGAAGGAGGGTTATTCATTGGCGCACGCAGCGAAAGCGTCGAGCCGGCGCGGTCTCGTCAACATCCGGATGTCGCCGGAGGATCGCAACGTCATCGACCGGGCCGCACGAACGGCCGGAAAGACGCGCACTGAATTCATGATCGACGCGGCGCGACGCGCTGCGCAGGAAACCTTGCTCGATGCCACGCTCATCCTCGTCGATGGCGGGACGTTCGAACGCTTCAAGAAGCTGTTCGACGCACCGGCGCGCCCAAATGACCGGTTACAAGCTCTGTTGAGCCAAACCGCCCCCTGGGAGCAGTGACCGAGATCGACGCCCTTTCGGCGGCCGAGGCTCTTGCCGAGCAGCACATCGTCGATGCTTTCGACAGCGGCGAGAAAGTGCTCGACGAGTGGCTTCGTCGACGTGCCAAACCCAATCAGATCAGCGGAGCTTCCCGCACGTTCGTCGTCTGTCGCGGGGCGAATGTAATCGCCTATTACGCGCTCGCCGCCGGTGCCATCGCATCGAACGAGGCGCCCGGCCGCCTGCGGCGGAACATGCCCGACCCGATCCCCGTTATCGTTCTCGGCAGACTCGCCGTGCATCGCGCCGAGCACGGTAAGAGGCTCGGTTCCTTGCTCTTGCGCGATGCGGTTCTTCGTACGCGCCAAGCGGCACAGGCTGCGGGAATTGCCGGAATTCTCGTGCACGCTATCTCGGAAGAAGCGAAACGGTTCTATCTGCACTGGGGCTTCATGGAATGCCCCTCGAATCCGCTCACCTTGGTCGTCCGCATGAGTGACCTGGATGCGCTCACGCGGTAGCGCGAGACCGAGGATAGGGGAGTGCACGGGCTCGATATCGAATTCTCATGCAACGCCGCGGCGCTTCCAGAACGCATCCACTTCGTCATCGGAAGCAAATGGGCCTCGCCGCGCCTTCGCGATCGCCTCGCGTTCATCGTCGCTCAAGACGTAGACACCGGTGCGGCGCGCTTCGATTGCGCGCGCAATCTCGGCAAGCTACCGTTCATTTCTATGCCGCCACTGACGTTCCGGTTTTGATGCTCGCGCTTATCGACAAAGGCGAGCGCGCCAACCTCTCGAACGCGGAACGCAACGAGTTGCGCAAAGAATTGGGCGGATACGCTTCAGAGTGATCGAACGCGAACCGCAAGCGGTTGAGCGCGCGCTATCAGCCTAGCGGCGCTTCCTCGGCGAAAGTCGACAGTGGTTGAAATCCGGCGTCCGGCGCTGCATATGAGCACGGACGAAACGGCCGCGGATATGCGGCGAGACCTTCCAGAGAGACAATAGATGGCCAAAGAGAAATTCGCCCGCACCAAGCCGCACTGCAATGTGGGCACGATCGGGCATGTCGACCACGGCAAGACGACGCTGACGGCGGCGATCACCAAGATTCTGGCCGAGAAGGGTCAGGCGACCTACACCGCCTAT
>DASWDF010000093.1:0-3412 GCA_036395475.1 Casimicrobiaceae bacterium | reverse complement strand
CTGGTACTCGTTGCGCTGGTTCGCGTAGCGGGGCTCGCCGCCCAGCTTCTTGATGACGGTGAAGTCCATGACCTGGTCGAACGGCACCGGATTCGACACCATGCCGACGCGCCGGTACAGGAAGTACGCCGTGTTCCAGGTACGCTCGAAGTTTGCCGGATTGTTCGCGTTGACGAAAAACTCGCGGTTCTCGGCCCAATTGGTCGAGTGGGCGTCGCCCAGCATCGAGAGCGCGTCTGTCGCGGGAATCGAATATCCCGTTGCCATCAGCTGCGCCGCCTCCTGCTTGGCCGTCTGCGTCTTCAACGCCTCCATCGCATCGAAGATGCCGCGCACCAGACCCTCGATGATGTCGGGATGGTCCTTGGCGAAGTCGGCGCGCGCAAACCAGACGTCGGCGATCAGCTTGTTGGCGGTTTGCGTGGAGACGAGCAGCCGATTGCCGCGGACCTTCGACAGGTTGTAAATGTCCGGCGACCAGCTCACCGCCGCGGCGATGGATTTATCGGCATTGAATGCCGCCGCTGCCTGGAAGGCATCCTGCGTGAACTTGAGCTCGACGTCGCCCGGCTGCAGCCCGGCGTCGATGAGAGAGTTCAAGAGGAAGTAGTGCGACGGCGAGTTCTGCGCCAGCACGATCGTCTTGCCGCGCAGGTCGCCGATGTTGCGGACGGCTTCGCGCGCGACGATGCCGTCACCGCCGTTGGAGTAATCGATCTGCTGAAACACGCGCGGCATGGTGCGCGAGTCGCGGCGCAGCTGCTCCACGAACAACGGGATCATGTCGAGCGTGGCCCAGCCGATGTGGAGGTTGCCGGCGGCGTAGGCGTCGCGCATCGCGACGGGATCGTCGATCAGCACCAGCTCGACCTTGAAGTCCTGACCGCTCGGCGTGCGCCAGACTTTGCCGGCCTTGAAGCCGCGATTGGCGTAGATCACCGGCGCCCATCCGGCCCACACGTTGAGCGCCATGCGGACGGTGCGGTTGGTGAGCGGCTTGTAGTTCGAGATGCCGCGGACGGGCGGCAGCCGCTGCGCGGGGACGTAGGTGTACTCTTTGGCCGTCGTGACGGTGCTCGTGTCGCTCGCTTCGGTATGCGAGGTCTCCGAGGGGTTGATGAGGGATCCGAGCCCGCCTTGCTTGCCGCCGTAGCGGTGCAGGCCCAGGTACACCAAGCCCGCGATCACGAGCAGCAGGACGACGTAGAATGCGCCCCTGGGTCTTCCGTTCGCCATGGATGTGCGCTCCGTCAGGAGTTCTTGTCGGTGGCCGGACCGAGGTTCTTACTGCTCTCGACTACGGGCGTTGTCTCGGGCGACTTGAGGCCGAGCTCCACTTCGTACTGTTGCAGCACGTCTTCGGCGAGCTGCGATTCGACCCGTTCGCGCGCTTTGATGTCGGCGACACCGCGCGAAGAAAGATCGGCCGCGACGCGTACCTTGCCGCGGTTGGTGTCGATCTTCTGCTGGATGATCTGCTCGATCTGCCCGAAGTCGGTCGTCACGTCGAAGTTCAAATCGCCGGCGATGCGCGCGATTTCCGCTTCCGCCGCCGTCATCTTGAGATCGGCATTGTAGCGCTCGATCTTCTCGCGCACTTCGGCGAGCTGCTTATTAGCATACTGGATTTTCTTGAGGTTGTTCTCGTACGCCTCCTCGTGGAGCTTGAGCTGCTCCTGGTTCTGCGCGAGGTCGGCCTCGGCCTTCTGCAGCTGCAGCGCGAACTTGCCGGCGGTCTCGCGATCGCCCGCCTTGAGGTAGGCTTTCACCTCGGCCTTCAGCTTGTCGACCTGGGACTTGCCCATGGTCGTTTGTCGCACGACGCGCTCGACCAGCCCGCGATACAGCTCCAGGCCTTTGCGGCCTTCCTGGAGCTGCTCGACGGAGCGGTCGTATTCGAGCCGCATGATTGCGATGGGGTCGCGCTCCCAGAGGGCATTGGCGATGCCGTTGAAGAACGCGCGAATTACGGTGACGAACTTTCGGAAAATCATGTCGCCGTCCTCGTCATGGAGTGGCTAAGGCGACCAATATATATCAGGACAGGTGCGCTGCAGGGCGCGCGAAACGACACAAAACCGCTGATCGCCATGAGGGGGACTCTGGGGATCGTGCCCAAGGCCCCTTAAAAGACAGCGTCAACCGCCCCCTGAAGGAAACTGCACCGCCAGCGCGTTCAAATGATGATGCATCAGCGAACGATGCGCGCCATCGTGATCCATGGTCCTCCGCGCCGATCCCAGCCGCCCGCTCGCGGCAGAGCACCGTGCGCTCCTGATCTAGCGCGCCATATCCAAACGGATATATTGTCAAATCCGTACGCTGGCTGGGGAATGCCCGCGCGGCTGTCCGCTCGTTTCCCCCGAATGCCCGACGAGACGCCGGGTACCAGCTCTATCGGGTACAGCTGGGCCACGATCCAAGCGACTGGAAGCCGATGCCGCACGTCGGCGCCGGCGTGCGTGAGATCCGGATCCACGCGGACGGGGAATATCGCGTCCTGTACCTGGCGACGCGGCCTGAAGCGGCGTACGTCCTGCACGCCTTCGTGAAGAAGCAGCAGGCGACGCCGAAACTGGATATCGATCTGGCGCGGGCTCGCCTGAGGGAGCTGGTCAGGCGACGAGTTCGCGGCTAGGAGGAAACGATGGCCAGCAAGATCACGAAGGGGTCCGGCAACGTGTTCCGCGACCTCGGGTTTGCCCCGGTGGAGGCCGAGCACCTCCGCGTGCGTGCCGAACTGATGCTCGCCCTCGCGCGATTGATCGCGCGCCGCCGACTCACGCAAACCCAGGCCGCGAAGCTTCTGGGCGTGAGTCAGCCCCGTGTGAACGATCTCGTACGGGGTCGGTTGCATCGCTTCAGTATCGATGCGCTCGTCGACATGCTGACGCGGGCGGGCGTCCGAGTGCGCTTCACCACCGCGGGTGGGGCGCGCGTGGCCTGACGGCGGTCGTGGTGACCAACATAATCAGGCCAAACGCGCCGCAGCCTCGCGCACAGCGGCCACACTTGCATCGAGTTGCCCATCGGTCACGTACGGCGCGGGACCGACCCGCAGTAGGTCGCCCCGGTAGTCGGTCCAGACATTCTGACGCCGCAATGCCTGCTGGAGGCGTGCGGCCTGTGGCGTGCGGTGCGCAAGGAACCCGCCAATGGCACCGAAGGGTACCCCCGGCTCGACTCCGAGTCGTTCCGCGAGGATCTTCACCTGGTGCTGGCTTAGCTGGCGTAGCTTCTCCGGCGTGAGTCTCTGCTCCTCGAAAAACTTGAACACCGCGGCGGCGCGATAATGACTCGTGTAGTCGTAGGTCGCGCCGGCGAACCGCGCCGGGCCGGGGCCGTACTCCACCTTACCGGACGGGCGCTTAGTGAGCTCGGTGAACTCACTGAACCACCCCGTGATCACCGG
>DASWDF010000092.1:0-42050 GCA_036395475.1 Casimicrobiaceae bacterium | reverse complement strand
CTGCGCGGCGGAGATCGTCGCCGACGGCGTGCGCTACCACGGCTTCAACCTGCTCGTCGGCGACGTGACAATCCTTCAGCCCCGCCCCTCTCCTGGAGGGCGAGGCGAGACTCGCGAATCGATTCGCGATTACCAAGTCAGGGCTGCCTATGCTTCGAACCGGGCCAGCGGCGCGCTTGCGCTGGGGCCCGGCATTCACGGGTTGTCGAACCATTTGCTGGACACGCCATGGCCCAAGCTCACGCGCAGCAAGGCGCGCTTTGCAGCGTGCCTCGCGGCCTCCGACCACGGCGTCGAGCCACTGTTTGAGATGCTCGCCGACCGCACGCAGGCCGAAGCAACGGCGTTACCGGTGACAGGAGTCGCGCCGGAATGGGAGCGGCTGCTGTCGAGCGCGTTTATCGTCGACTCGAACTATGGGACCCGCTGCTCGACGGTGCTGACGATCGCGCATGACGGCGGCGCGCGCTTTGTCGAGCGAGGTTTCGATCCTCTTGGACACCTGACCGCAGAGACCGCGCTCGAATTCTCGGTGCACAGTCACTAGCGCGACAGGGCGTTGGAGACTTCGATCAGATTCCGGTCCGGGTCGCGGAAGTAGATTGACAGGATCGGGCCGGTGGCGCCTGTGCGCTCGACCGGCCCTTCGACGATCGCGACGCCTTCCGCATTCAAGTGCGCGACGACGTCGGTCAGAGGAACGTCGGTGATGAAACAAAGGTCGGCGGAGCCCGGTGTCGGACGGTCGGCTTTGGGCTCGAATTCGTTGCCATACGCGTGCAGATTGATCTTCCGCCTGCCGAACGCGAGCGCTTTGCGCCCGCCGCCGAAGACGACCGCGTTCATGCCCAGGACGCGGCTATAGAACGCGCAGCTCTTCTCGACATCTGCGACCGTCAGCACCAGGTGGTCGAGACGATCGACGTCGATGCTCACAGCCCGCGTTTCGCTATCACGGCGAAATCGGGCGATCGGCGCGGCCCTCGCGCATCCTGCCCCGGGCCGATTCGAATCGCCCCGATGCCGGGACCGCGCCGGTCGCCTTCGCGAGACCAAACAAGGGCATGTTGTTGTAGATGCATTCGTAGTCTCCGGGACGGACGCGGTAGGTTTCGTGCCAGATGCCGACATCCCCACCAGATCCGACCGCACGATTGAACGCCGCCCACGCCGGCAAATGCTGCGCCGACCGGTTCTTCGCATAGCGCTCGAGCTCTTCGAAAGACCGCCAGTACTGGAGCATCAGCGTCGGATTTCCGAGCCATTGCTCCGCACCGAGAAAGCCATGCTCGCGCTGGGTCGAGAGCTCCCTGATCATGCGCGGCATCGCCCGCGCCACAGGCAGCCACTTATGCACTTTCCAGAGCCGGTTGATCCGCATGCCGATTAGAAACACGACGAGCTCGTCGTCGATCCGCGCAGTCATGCGTTCGGCGCAAATCCTGGTCATCTCGTCTTCCCCCTCGCTGCCGCCAGCGGCTCGCCGGCCGCTGGCGGCACGGTCGCGCGCGACAGCACGCGCCCCATCCGCCGATGGCGAATGCCGGCCTCTATGAATTCCGCGCCGGCGGCGGCAAAACCGTGCCGCGCATAAAAAGCTTCGGCGTCAGTCCTTGCGTTGAGCGCGACGGACTCGAAACCCGCATTGCGCGCGACGTCCACCAACCGCGACAGGATCGCGCTGCCGACCCCGCGGCCCCGCCAAGCGCGCTCCACCGCCAAGCGCCCGATGCTGCCGTCGGGCAGTAGCCGGCCGCAGCCGATCGCCGCGCCCTTTACCTCGTTGGCGACGACGTGGCGGCAGGCCGGGTCACAATCATCCCATTCGAGCGTCTCGGGGACGCCCTGCTCGAGCACGAATACGTCGTGGCGAATCCGTCGCAACGACGCCCCGTCGCGTTTCCAATCGGCGACCCGCACGCGGAATGGCGACGCGCTCGACTCGACGATATCCACCTCGGCCCCTACGGCTAAGCGATCGAAAATCTCGACGAGGCCGGCATTGCTCATGCGGATACAGCCGTGCGAAGCCGGCACACCGAGTGTCGCTTCGTCGCCCGTGCCGTGGATATAGATCTTGCGCCGCAGCGAGTCGACGTCGCCACCGCGGTTGAATCCGCACTCGCGCCCCGAAAGCCACAGGATGCGCGTCAGCATCCAGTCGCGGCTCGGATATCGCATCGCAAGCTCAGGAGTCCAGATTTCCTCGGTCGGCCGGCGCCGGACGAATACGGTGTTGCCCGGACAACCGGCGCCGATCTTCGCGCGCACGCTGTGCAGGCCACGCGGAGTGCATTCGCTGCCGTAGCGCTCGCCCGGGCCGTTCTTCGCCGTCGATACCGGGTAGGTCTTGACGACGTGGCCGCTCCTGTCGAGAAGATCGAGCCTCTGCCGGTCGAGGTAGATGCTGATACGCATCTTTAGGAACCTATGCGTTCGCGCGTCGCGCGGCGAAGAAAGCCGACAGCAGCGCGCCGCATTCGGTCGCCAGAAGCTCGCCCGTCACGCGCGTGTGATGATTGAGCCGCGCCTCCGCAAACAGATCGATCACGCTGCCGCAGGCTCCCGTCTTCGGATCGCGTGCGCCGAACACGAGCCGGCGGACGCGGGCGTGCATGATCGCCCCGGCGCACATCGCGCAGGGTTCGAGCGTGACGTAGAGATCGCAGTCGGGAAGCCGATAATTGCCGAGCGCCGCGGCGGCGCTGCGCAGCGCCGCTATTTCGGCGTGCGCGGTCGGATCATTGGCGGCGATCGGAGCATTCCCGCCGCGGCCGATGATCGTTCCGTCGCGCACGACGACGGCGCCGACCGGAACTTCGCCGCGATCCTGCGCCGCGCGCGCCAGCGCCAGCGCCTCGCGCATCCAGCGCTCGGCCTCCGGCGCGGCTACCGGCCCGTACGGCGCAGGCGTTTCGCTGTGAGCGTTCATTTAGGCCTTATTCGCCGCTGCCGACCAAGGCGTCGGCTTCGATCTCGACCAGCATGTCGGCATCGATCAGGCGGCTCACCTCGATCATCGCCGTCGCGGGTCGGGTGGCGGCGAACGCTTCGCCGTGCGCGCGGCCGATCGCTTCCCACTGCGCGATGTCGGTCACGTAGATACGCGTGCGCACGACGTCCTCCAGCCGCGCGCCCGCCTGCACCAACGCGCGCTCGATGTTCGCGATCGCCTGCCGGGTCTGCCGGTACGCATCGCCCTTGCCGACAATGCGCCCCTCGCCATCGGTCGCGGTCGTTCCCGACACCCAGATCTGGTTCCCGACCTTCACCGCCCGGGAATAACCGACGATCGGCTCCCACGACGTCCCCGACGAAAATAGCTCACGCTTCATCGTTCCTATTCCCATTCGATGGTCGCGGGCGGTTTCCCCGATATGTCATACACGACACGGTTGATGCCGCGCACTTCGTTGGTGATGCGTCGCGAGACGCCGGCGAGCAGCTCGTGCGGCAACGGTGCCCAGTGCGCGGTCATGAAATCGGTTGTCTGCACCGCGCGCAACGCGACCGCATGTTCGTACGTGCGGCCATCGCCCATTACGCCGACCGAGCGGATCGGCAGGAACACCGCGAAGGCCTGCGCGACCTGATCGTACCAGCCGGCGCGGCGCAATTCCTCGATGAAGATCGCGTCCGCATGGCGTAGCAGCTCGGCACGCTCGCGCGTTACCTCGCCCAGAATGCGCACGCCCAGGCCCGGGCCGGGGAATGGATGCCGGAATACGAGCTCGCGCGGCAAGCCTAGGGCGACGCCGAGCTCGCGCACCTCGTCCTTGAACAGCTCCCGCAGCGGCTCGAGCAGCTTGAGATGCAGCGTATCGGGCAGTCCGCCCACGTTGTGGTGCGACTTGATCGTATGCGCTTTCTTCGTCTTGGCGCCGGCCGATTCGATCACGTCCGGGTAGATCGTTCCCTGCGCGAGCCATCGGGCGCCGGAGACTTTCTGTGCCTCCGCCTGGAAGACGTGCACGAATTCGCGCCCGATGATCTTGCGCTTCTCTTCCGGGTCGGTCACGCCGGAAAGCGCATGCAGAAACGCGTCGCTCGCGTCGACGCAATCGACCTTGACGCCGAGATGCCGCGCGAAGGTGTCCATGACCTGATCCGCCTCGCCCTGCCGCAGCAGCCCGGTGTCGACAAAGATGCAGGTAAGCTTGTCGCCGATCGCGCGATGGACGAGTGCTGCGGCGACAGAGGAATCGACGCCGCCCGACAGCCCGAGAATCACCGCATCGGCGTCGACTTCCGAACGGATCTTGGAGACCGCCTCGTCGGCGTAGGCCGGCATCGTCCAGTCGCCGTGACAACCGCAGATGTCCTTGACGAAGCGCGCGAGAATGGCCTTGCCCTGGAGCGTATGCGTGACCTCGGGATGGAATTGCACGCCGTAAAAGCGGCGCGACTCGTCCATCATCGCCGCGATCGGCGTCGCAGCGTTGCTCGCCATGACGCAGAAGCCCGGCGGCAACGCGGTGACCTTGTCGCCGTGACTCATCCAGACGTCGAGCAGCCCGTGTCCTTCGGCACTGGCGCGATCCTGAATGCCGGAGAGCAGGCGCCCGTGGCCCTGCGCACGCACTTCCGCGTAACCGAACTCGCGCACCCGCCCCCCTTCCACGCCGCCGCCCAGTTGCGCCGCCATCGTTTGCATGCCATAACAGATGCCAAGCACCGGAACGCTCGCATTCCACGCCGCGTCCGGCGCGCGCGGCGTATCACCTTCGGTCACGCTCTCGGGTCCGCCCGACAGGATGATCCCGGCGGGCGCGAAGTCGCGGATGAACGCGTCGCCGACGTCGTAGGGATGGATCTCGCAATACGTGTGCAGCTCGCGCACGCGACGCGCGATGAGCTGCGTATATTGCGCGCCGAAATCGAGGATCAGGATCTTGCAATGCATGCGCGGTTTCAAGCCGGGCGTGCGACGCGCTGGAATGCAAAGTGGCGCCTTGCCACGACGAGCGCGACCGCTTGGAGGGCGGCGCTCACGAAAAAGGTCACGCCGACCCTCCAGTCAGACGGCTGCAGGTGGCTCGCCTGCGCCAGCAGCGGCGTCCCGATAGCGGGCGCAACGACGAACATGATGCTTTGGATCGAGTTGAGTGCTCCCATGGTGACGCCCTGCTCGCGCGGCCCGACCGCGTTGGAGACGATCCCCTGTAGGGCCGGCGCGGCGGCGAAGGAGAGGAAATTGCCGACGATGATTGCGTACATCATCCAGCCCTGCGGCGCGAATCCGTACAGCAGGTAGGCGATCGTACCGACGGAGAGCCCGGTGAGCGCGAGCCGCACCTCGCCGAACCGCCGCAGCAGCGGACCGAGCAGCGCGCCCTGCACGACAGCCGCGACCACGCCCACGAAGAACAGGGCGAAGCCGTTCTCGCGCGGTCCCCAGCCGAAGCGGAAATGCGTGAAGAGAACCCACGTCGTCTGCAGTATCAGCTGCGCGAGCACGACCAGCGCGAATACGAGCACCAGGCGTCCGACCTCGCGGTGCCGGGACAACGCGAGCAGCGCGGAGAAAGGGTTCGCTCGCCTGAGCTCGAACGCGGCGCGGCGGTCCTGCGGCAGGGATTCGGGAACGACGATCAATCCGTAGAGCCCGTTGAGCAGCGACAGGCCGGCGGCCACGTAAAAAGGCAGGTGCAGGTCGATGCTGCCGAGTAGCCCCCCGAGCATCGGCCCGAAGATGAATCCGAGCCCGAACGCGGCGCCGATCAGCCCGAAGCTCTTGGCGCGATGATCGGCTGAGCTGATGTCCGAGGCATAGGCGTTCGCCACCGAGAAGCTCGCGCCGGTGACGCCGCCAATCACGCGCGCGATCAGCATGAACCCTAACGACGGCGCGACGGCGAGAAGCAGATAGTGCAGCCCCAGCCCGAAGACCGAGGCGAGGATCACGGGACGCCGCCCGAAGCGGTCGGAGAGCGCGCCCAGGAGCGGTGCGCAGAAAAATTGCATCAGCCCGTAAACGACGACGAGCACGCCATACCAGTACGCTTGCAGGTCCCGGCTCGGCGTATAGTCGCCGACGAGCATCGGCAGGACCGGCATCGCGAGTCCGATACCGAGCACATCGATGAATACGACGATGAAGATGAACGGCAGCGCGGCGCGGCGGCCTGGGGCGGACGATTCAGGCACGTACGGTCCTGCCGGTCTCACTCAACTCGGTAATTCGGGGCTTCCTTGGTGATCTGCACGTCGTGCACATGCGATTCGCGCATGCCTGCCGTCGTGATTTCGACGAATTCGGCGCGACTGCGCATCTCGTCGATGGTCGCGCAGCCGCAATAGCCCATCGCGGCCCGGACTCCGCCCATGAGCTGATGGATCACGGCGGCGAGCGCCCCCTTGTACGGGACGCGTCCCTCGATGCCCTCGGGCACGAGTTTTTCGGCCGCGTCGTCCCCCTCGGCGTCCTGAAAATAACGATCGCTGGAGCCCTGTTGCATCGCTCCGAGCGATCCCATGCCGCGATAAATCTTGTACGAGCGGCCCTGATAAAGCTCGATCTCGCCGGGCGATTCCTCGGTGCCGGCGAAGAGGCTGCCCAGCATCACGCAGGACGCGCCCGCCGCGATCGCCTTGGCCACGTCGCCGGAATAGCGGATTCCTCCGTCCGCGATCACGGGCAGGTCGAGCTTGGCGATGCCCTCGAGCGTGTTCAGCACCGCCGAGATCTGCGGCACGCCGACTCCAGCGACGATGCGCGTCGTGCAAATCGAGCCAGGGCCGATGCCGACCTTGACCGCGTCGGCGCCGTTGTCCGCGAGCGCGCGAGCCCCCGCCGCCGTGGCGACGTTGCCGCCTATAACCTGTACCTGAGGGTAGCTGTTCTTGACCCGGCGCACGCGCTCGAGCACCCCTTGCGAATGGCCATGCGAGGTGTCGACTACTACGACGTCAACGCCGGCAGCGACGAGCGCTTCGACGCGTTCTTCGGTGTCGCCCGCGGTCCCGACCGCGGCCCCCACGCGCAGGCGGCCGTGCTCGTCCTTGCATGCGAAGGGATGCTCGGTCGATTTCAGGATGTCCTTGACGGTGATCAGACCTTTGAGCTCGAAGCGATCATTGATGACCAGCACGCGCTCGAGACGATGCTGGTGCATCAGCGTCTTGGCATCCTCCAGATCGGTGCCTTCGGGCACCGTCACCAATCGGTCGCGCTGGGTCATGATATTGGCGACAGGCTGATCGAGATTAGTCTCGAAGCGGAGATCCCGGTTGGTCACGATGCCGACGACCTTCCGGCCGTCGACGACCGGGAGCCCCGAGATCTTGTGCAGCGCGGTCAGCGCGAGCACCTCGCGCACCGACATCGTCGGCGGAATCGTGATCGGGTCCTTGACCACGCCGCTCTCGAAGCGCTTGACCTTCGCCACCTCGGCGGCCTGCGCTCTGGGCGACATGTTCTTGTGCACGATTCCCAGACCGCCTTCCTGCGCGATCGCGATCGCGAGCCGCCCTTCGGTGACGGTATCCATCGCTGCCGAGAGCAGCGGAATATTCAGCGTGATGCGGCGGGTAAGGCGCGTCTGCAGGCTGACGTCGCGGGGAACAACGGAGGATTGGGCGGGAAGCAGCAGGACGTCGTCGAAAGTCAGCGCCTTCTGCACGACACGCATGGTGCATTTCTCCTATGCGCAAAAGCGGATTATACGCGGGTCGCCTGGGCCGGTAAACGATGCCGCGGTCACCGCGCCCGAGTTTGACGCCCGCACGTCGTTTGCATTACCGTGTCGCCATCGCCTTTCGGAAAGCACGACATGAACTGCCGATCCCTGCTTCGGCTCGCCGCATGCACGCTCGCATTCGCGGCTTTGCCCGCCGCTGCGGCGCTGTACAAATGGAGCGACGAGAACGGTCGCGTCGTCTATGGCGACACGCCGCCGCCGGGTGTCAAGGCGGAACGCGTCAATCCGGCGGTGGCCCCCGCCGACCCGAACGCGGTGCGCGATATGGCCGCGAAAGACGCGCAGATGAACAAGCGCCAGCAGGAACGCACAGAGGATGCAGCGAAGGCGGAAAAAGCCCAGGCTGACGCCAAGGCAAAGGTCGACCGATGCGCGCAGGTCCGCGGCAACCTCCAGACGTTGCGCACGAGTCAAGTTGGCGTCTACCGCTTTAACGAGAAGGGCGAAAAGACATACCTCGAGCCAGCAGATCGCGAAAAGGGTATCGCTGACGCCGAAAAGCTGTTGCGCGATCTCAACTGCCCCGCCGTCCCCGCGGGCTAACGGATTTCTGCGCCGGATTGGCGCCCTCCTTCTCCAGGTTGGCCTGATTGATCTTCACGTCCGCCTTCGCTTTCAGACTCGCCACATAGGCTGCGACGAGCTCGCGACCCATCTGCTCGCCAACACGGTCGCTGACAGCGGTCAGCCGTGCCGCGTCCGGCGCCGCTGGCGCGATGACCCGCTCGATACGATAGATAGAGTATCCGCCGCGCTCGTTCACCGAGCCGGCATATGCCGGTAGTTTCGTCGCATCGGCCTGAAAGATCATGGTCAGCGCCGCGGGCGGATAACCCGGCTGCGGCTGGTTGCGCGTCAGCATTGTGGGTTTACCGAAGGCGACTCCGGCCTCCTTGCCCTGCTGCAACAGCGCGAGCTTGGCTTTCCCCGCGGCTTGCGCGAGCTCGCCGGCGGCCTTGCGTTCGAGCTGCCGGCGAATCTCGCCCTTGACCTCATCGAAGGCGCGCGGGCTGGCGGGCTTGTACTCGACTACGCGCGCGGTCATCAATGTACTCGGCGCTACCTCGATCGGTTCGGTATTTCTCTTTGCCTGCAAGGAGTCGGGGCTGAATATTGCCTGCACGAATTTCACGTTGTTCTGCGCCAGCGCCTGCACCTGCGCGCGGGATAGCGGCGGCGTCGACTGCACGGTCAGGCTAAGCGCCTTGGCGACCGGCTGCAACGAATCGGCCTGTTCGTAGACAAGGTTCTGCAGCTGCTCGGCCGCCTCGGCGAACTTGCGCGTCGCCCTCTGCCGCTTGAGGTCCTGCTCGATTTGCGCCTTGACTTCATCGAAGCTCTGCTGCTTTGCCGGCCGGATCGCGATGAGCTTGATCACGTGCCAGCCGAAGTCGGTCTGCACCGGGTCGGCGATCTCTCCCACCTTCATGGAAAACACCGCGTCCTCGAACGGCTTGACCATCGAACCGTCGCGCGTGAAGAACCCCAGGTCCCCGCCCTGCGCCGCCGAACCGGGGTCCTGCGACAGCTTCTTCGCCAGCTCGCCGAATTGCGCCGGATTCTTCCTCGCCTGCGCCGCGACATCCGCGGCCTTCCTTTTCGCGTTCGTCTTCTCGTCCTCGGACGCATCGGGCTTGACAGCGATCAGAATATGCGCCGCCTGCCGTTCCTCAGCCTTGCCATAAAGCCGCGCATTGTCGTCGTACTGCTTCCTCACTTCGGCGGGATCGAGCGCGATCTGCGCGCCGAGCGTGTCCGGCGACAGCGTAATGTACTCGAGCTTCACTTCTTCAGGCACCTGGAACGCGGCGGGATTTGCATCGTAGAACGCTTTTACCGCCGCGTCGTCGATCTTGACCTCCTTGAGGTAGGCATCCGCGTCGATCGCGGTCACCGCGGCATCGCGCCGCTGATCGAGCAGGCCGAGATAGCGCTCGACATTGGTCCTGGCGACGATGTTGCCCCCGACGATGGACTCTTGCACAGGGCCCAGCATGAGTTCCCGCCTGATATCCCGTGCGAATTCGATCGGAGATTTCGGCGGGTTCTGCATCGCGAGGAGCTGCTCGTACCGTGCCTGAGAAAATTTGCCCCCTTCCTGAAACGCGGGAATCTCGGAAATGAACTGCCGGAGCTGCTCGTCGGAGACGCTGAACCTCCCCCGCCGCGCCTGTTCCTGCAGGAGCTTCTGCCCGATCAGCCCATCGAGGAGCGAATACCTTACCTCGGGATCGTCGAAGACCGCGGGATCGAAATTCCCGCCGAGCGCCTGCCGCATGCGCTCCTGCTGCTCGCGCAGCGTATTGTCGAATTCGAACTGTGTGATCGGCGTACCCGCGACTCTGGCCACCTCGCCGGCCCGGTCGCCGCCGCTGCGAAAGTAATAGTCGACGCCGAAGAACGCGAACGGCAGCGTAATCAGCGCGAGAATGATCTGGACTGTGCGCTTGCGCTTGTGAAGGAAGTCGTACATGGCGATTGGACCTGCGTGATAAATCAAAAAAGGGCGAACTTGCGTTCGCCCTTGCTATGTCGATGGCGGAGTGGACGGGACTCGAACCCGCGACCCCCGGCGTGACAGGCCGGTATTCTAACCAACTGAACTACCACTCCCGGATCTACACCGGCTCGTGTTGGTGGGTGCTGAGAGGCTCGAACTCCCGACATTCGCCTTGTAAGGGCGACGCTCTACCAACTGAGCTAAGCACCCGAGCTTGCCGCGCCGGGCGCGAACGTCGCTGCGGCCCTGCTGCCCTACCGCAGCCGGCTGCGGAATTTGCTAGTTTACAGAATCCTTCAGCGCTTTTCCAGCCCGGAACTTCGGTACCCGCGCCGCCTTGATCTTGATCGCCGCACCCGTGCGCGGATTGCGGCCCTGCCGGGCCGTGCGCTTGCCGACGTAAAACGAGCCGAATCCGACCAGCGTCACGATGTCGCCCTTTTTGAGGGATCCTCGAATCGAATTGACGGTCGCGTCCAATGCGCGTCCGGCCGCCGCCTTCGAAATATCGGCGTGCTTGGCAATCGCGTCGATCAGTTCTGACTTGTTCACGGGATCCCCTTTCGATGCGCAGTGAGTGTTGCGGAAATAAGAGAGCCAATAATGGCGGAACCAGGGAGAAAGCGACGGACTCGGCGAACGTGCTTTATAGCAATCGCGAAAACACCGTGTCAAGCGCCGTAACCGATCACCGGAGGATCTTCGTTGAATGAGAACGAATCGCCGCGATTTCAGGCCGCGGCGATTCTCCAAGGCGTCGCGCGACGCGCGACCGATTCGCTGTCCCGCGCTAGTGCTTCATGATCGCCGGCGGCGCGGCAGGTTCCTCAACGGGCGCTGCCGGCACGGCGACAGCGTTTGCGACCGGTGCGTCGACGGCGGGCTCCGGCTGGCGCTCGAGCGCTTTCTCCAGCACTTGCTCGATCCACCGCACCGGATGAATGTCGAGCCGATTCTTGATCTCGTCGGGGATTTCCGTCAGGTCCTTGACGTTCTCTTCCGGGATCAGCACCTGCTTGATGCCGCCGCGGCCGGCCGCCAGCAGCTTTTCCTTCAGGCCGCCGATCGGCAGCACTTCGCCGCGCAGCGTGATCTCGCCGGTCATCGCCACGCCGGCGCGCACCGGAATGCCGGTCAGCACCGACACCATCGCCGTGCTGATCGCGATGCCCGCGCTCGGGCCGTCCTTGGGCGTCGCCCCTTCCGGCAGGTGAATGTGCAGATCGGTCTTCTGGTAGAAGTCCGGCGCGATCCCGAGTTGCTTCGACCGGTGGCGCACCACCGACAGCGCCGCCTGGATCGACTCCTGCATGACGTCGCCGAGCTTGCCGGTCGTCGTCGTCTTGCCCTTGCCCGGCAGCGACACCGCCTCGATCGTGAGGAGGTCTCCACCGGCCTCGGTCCACGCGAGCCCGGTTACCTGTCCGATCTGGTTCTTCTTTTCGGCGATGCCGTAAGTGAACTTGCGCACGCCGAGATACTTGTCGAGGTTCTTCCCGTTGACTTCGACCGGGTTCTTCGCCGCGCGGGGCTTGCCTTCGCTGGCCTTGAGCAGCAGGGCCTTCACCACCTTGCGGCAGATCTTCGAGATGTCGCGCTCGAGCGCGCGCACCCCCGCCTCGCGCGTGTAGTAACGCGTGATGTCGCGCAGCGCCGATTCGGCGATGTGCAGCTCGTTCGCCTTGATCCCGTTGTGCTTCACCTGCTTCGGAACGAGATATTGCCGGGCAATCGCGATCTTTTCGTCCTCGGTATAGCCGGACAGGCGGATCACCTCCATCCGGTCGAGCAGCGCCGGCGGGATGTTCAGCGTGTTCGCAGTCGCGACGAACATGACGTCCGACAGGTCGTACTCGACCTCGACGTAATGGTCGACGAAGGTGTTGTTCTGCTCGGGGTCGAGCACTTCAAGCAACGCCGACGACGGATCGCCGCGGAAATCCATGCCCATCTTGTCGACCTCGTCGAGCAGGAAAAGCGGATTCCTCACACCGACCTTGGTCATGTTCTGCAGGATCTTGCCGGGCATCGAGCCGATGTACGTGCGCCGGTGGCCGCGAATCTCCGCCTCGTCGCGCACGCCGCCCAGCGACATGCGCACGAATTTGCGGTTGGTCGCGCGCGCGATCGACTTCCCGAGCGACGTCTTGCCGACGCCGGGTGCACCGACGAGGCAGAGGATCGGCGCCTTCAGCCGCTCGACGCGCTGCTGCACGGCCAGGTATTCGACGATCCGCTCCTTGACCTTCTCCAGTCCATAGTGATCGGCGTCGAGCACCTTGACCGCGCTGCCGAGGTCCTTGTTGATCTTGCTCTTCTTCTTCCACGGCAGGCCGAGCAGCGTGTCGATGTAATTGCGCACGACAGTCGCTTCGGCGGACATCGGCGACATCATGCGCAGCTTCTTGAGCTCGCCCATCGCCTTGCCCTCGGCCTCCTTCGACATCTTGGCGGCCTTGACCTTCTTTTCGGTCTCGTCGAGATCGGCGTTGTCGTCGCCCTCGCCCAGCTCCTTCTGGATCGCCTTGACCTGCTCGTTCAGGTAATACTCGCGCTGGCTCTTCTCCATCTGCCGCTTGACGCGGCCGCGGATGCGCTTCTCGACCTGAAGGATGTCGACCTCGCCCTCGAGCAGGCCGAGCAGATGTTCGAGCCGCTTGGCGACGTCCTGCATCTCGAGGATCTCCTGCTTCTGCTCCAGCTTGAGCGGGAGGTGCGCCGCTATCGCATCCGCCAGGCGACCACCATCATCGATGCCGGACATCGAGGTCAATATTTCCGGCGGAATTTTCTTGTTCAGCTTGACGTACTGATCGAACTGGCCGAGGAGCGCGCGGCGCATCGCTTCGATTTCGTGCGTGCCGCCCTCGCCACCGGCGAGAAGCGTCGCCTCGGCGGACAAATAGTCGCCGGATTCATCGACGCGCAGGATCTGCGCGCGCTGCGTGCCCTCGACCAGAACCTTCACCGTGCCGTCGGGAAGCTTCAGCATCTGCAGCACGGTCGCGACGCTGCCGATCGTGTACAGATCCTCGGCGGCGGGCTCGTCCTTCGCGGCGGATTTCTGCGCGACGAGCAGGATGTGCTTGCCCGCCTCCATCGCCATGTCCAGCGCCTTGATCGACTTCGGACGGCCGACGAACAGCGGAATGACCATGTGCGGGAAGACGACGACGTCGCGCAACGGCAGCAGCGGAAACGTCGTCAGGTCGGTGGTGCGGTTCGGGAGATCAGTGGCCATGGAGGCTCGCGCTCAAGATGAGGTTATGGATGTCACCGGTGCAGATGGGGGCGGCCGCCGGCGCTTCAAGCCGGGAAACCGTCCTCTAACACCCCGCCAATCAGACGGCCTCCTGATCGCGACAGGGAAAATGTTCTGTCACGCGTCGACCTCAGCCACGACTCGCCTCGCGCGATCCCCACGCTTCGCGTGGGGCCCCTCGCCGCGGGCTCGCGCGGCTCCTACGAATGCGCGGCAGCCACCTTGGGCTGCTCGGCGAACATCAGGAGTGGCTTGCCCTCGTTGGCAATGGTCGCCTCGTCGACGATGACGCGCGACAGGTTCGCCTGCGACGGCAGGTCGTACATCACGTCGAGCAGCACTTGCTCGAGAATCGAGCGCAGGCCGCGGGCCCCGGTCTTGCGCGCCAGCGCCCGGGTGGCGATCGCCTGCAGCGCCTGCTCGCGCACCTCCAGCTCGACACCTTCCATGCGGAATATCTTGTGGTACTGCTTGATGAGCGCGTTCTTGGGCTCGACCAGGATCTGGATCAGCGCCGCCTCGTCGAGCTCTTCCAGCGTCGCGACCACGGGCAGCCGCCCGACGAATTCCGGAATCAGGCCGAACTTGATCAGGTCCTCGGGCTGGGTCTCGCGGAGCAGGATGCTGATGTCCTTGCGGTCGTCCGGGCTCGACACCTCCGCGCCGAAGCCGATGCCGGACTTGGCCGTGCGCTGGCGGATGATCTTCTCCAGCCCGTCGAAGGCACCACCGCAGACGAAAAGGATGTTCGTCGTGTCGACCTGCACGAATTCCTGGTTGGGATGCTTGCGCCCGCCCTGCGGCGGCACCGACGCGATCGTGCCTTCGATCAACTTGAGCAGCGCCTGCTGGACGCCCTCGCCCGACACGTCGCGGGTGATCGACGGGTTATCGCTCTTGCGCGAGATCTTGTCGATCTCGTCGATATAGACGATGCCGCGCTGCGCCTTCTCGATGTCGTAGTCGCACTTCTGCAACAGTTTCTGGATGATGTTCTCGACGTCCTCGCCGACGTAACCCGCTTCGGTGAGCGTCGTTGCATCCGCGATCACGAACGGCACGTCGAGCAGGCGCGCCAGCGTCTGCGCCAGCAGCGTCTTGCCGGAGCCGGTGGGCCCCATCAACAGGATGTTGCTCTTGGCGAGCTCGACATCGTCTTCCTTGACGCTGGTGTTGAGCCGCTTGTAATGGTTGTAGACCGCAACCGCCAGAATCTTCTTGGCGAGGTCCTGCCCGATCACGTACTGATCGAGGATCTGCCGGATCTCGTGCGGAGTCGGGAGCTTGTTCTTGTCGGCGCGTGCCGTGTCAGAGGTCGCCCCCTCCTCGCGGATGATGTCGTTGCAGAGCTCGATGCACTCGTCGCAGATGAACACCGACGGACCGGCGATGAGCTTCCGCACCTCGTGCTGGCTCTTGCCGCAGAAGGAGCAGTAGAGAAGCTTGTCGCCGGACGCTTTATCGGCCATTCACCTGCCTTGGATGCCCTTGAAGCCACCGGGGGCTCGAATACACTTTACAGGCCTTAAGCCCGTCTCTGCAAGACTTTGTCGATCAAACCGTACTCCAGCGCCTCGTCGGGGGTGAGAAAATTGTCACGGTCCGTGTCGCGCTCGATCTGCTCGATCGGCTTGCCCGTGTGCTGGGCAAGGAGGCGGTTAAGCCGCTCGCGCAGGTTCAGGATGTACTTGGCGTGGATGGCGATGTCGGATGCCTGGCCCTGGAAACCACCCAGCGGCTGGTGGATGAGGACCGTCGAGTTGGGCAACGCGAAGCGCTTGCCCTTTGCTCCCGCGCCGAGAAGGAACGCCCCCATGCTGGCGGCCATCCCAACGCACAGCGTCGACACGTCGGGCTTGATGAACTGCATCGTGTCGTAGATGGCAAATCCCGCGGCGATCGAGCCGCCGGGTGAGTTGATGTAGAAGTTGATGTCCTTGTCGGGGTTTTCCGACTCCAGGAACAGCATTTGCGCTACCACCAGATTAGCTGTGTTCTCGTCGACCGGACCGACCAGAAAGATCACTCGCTCCTTGAGCAGCCGCGAGTAGATGTCGTAGGCTCGCTCGCCGCGTCCGCTCTGCTCGATCACCATCGGAATCAAGCCGAGTCCCTTCGGTTCCTCGTTCCAGCCCTTGCTCATCGCTCGTTTACCTGCCTCGGTTGTTGCATTGTCCGCTACGATTTGACAGTTGTTGCCGGTGCATTCTCAAGCGGTCGCCGGCTCCATCAGTGCCGCGAAAGCTGCCGGCTGATCCTCGACTCGCGCGCGCTGCAGCACCCAGTCGATCACGTTGCGTTCGACCGCACGTACCTCGTATTCGTTCAGCCGGTCGGGTTGCTCGTAATGCCACCGGATCACCGCCTCAGGCTGTTCGAAACTCTGGGCCGCTTCCTCGACCAGCGCCCGGATCTGCTCTGGCCGAGCCTGCAGCTGGTGCTGACGGACGATCTCGTTCAGCACCAGACTGAACGCGACACGCTGCTCGGCCTGCGGCCGGAAAGCGTCCGCAGGCAGCTCGAGCTCCTCGGTCTTGACGCCACGGTTCTTGAGCTCGGCGATGGCGCGCTCACGCAAGCTCTGCGCTTCGAGCTCGACCAGCGACTTGGGAACCACGAGCTCCGCCGTGGACAGCAGCGCCTTCATCACCTGGTCTTTCAACACGCCTTCGATCTTGCGTCTGAGCTCGACCCCGAGATTCGCGGCAATCTCCGCGCGCAACTCGTCGAGGTTGCCGGTGGCGATGCCGAAATTCTTTGCGAATTCGGTGTCGATCGGAGGCAGGTGCGGCTCGCTGATCGATTTCGCCGTCAGCGCGAACTCGGCGTGCTTGCCGGCGACTTCCTTGCCGTGATAGTCCGCGGGAAATGTCAGCGAGAACCTTTTCTGCTCTCCGGCCACCATGCCAGAAAGCGCGGACTCGAACTCGGGCAGCATCTTGCCCTCACCCAGCGTGATCGCGAAATCGTGCGCCTGGCCGCCGGGAAACTCGGCGCCGTCGATCGTGCCGGTGAAGTCGACGATCACGCGATCGCCCGCCTGCACCGGCCGCGTCACCGGCTCGTAGCGCGCGCGTTGCCGGCGCAGGATCTCGATCGTGCGATCGACGTCTGCGGGCATCACCTCCGCAACCGGCCGCGTAATTGTTACGGCCGCCAAGTCGCCGAGCTTGATCTCGGGATACACCTCGAATACCGCCGAAAACGCGAACTCGTCCTCCGCGACGTCCGGCTTGGGCTCGATGCGCGGATAGCCGGCAACGCGCAGATTCTGTGTCCGGATCGCGTCGTTCAGGCTGGCCTGCACCGTGTCGGAGATCACGTCCGAGCGCACCTGCGGCCCGTACTGCTGCGCGACCATCTTCAGCGGTACCTTGCCGGGGCGAAATCCCGGGATCTTCGCCGTCTTCGCAAGCTGTGCGAGACGCTTCTGGATCTCACCCTCGATCTGCGCCTTCGGCACCGCGACGTGCAGCCGCCGTTCGAGCTGGCCCAGCGTCTCAAGAGTCATTTGCATACGCTACGATTCCTTGCTATGTTGCGACGGTGCCTTTGCCACAGTGCGTTGGTGCGAAAGGAGAGACTCGAACTCTCACGCCTTTCGGCTCCGGCTCCTAAGGCCGGTGCGTCTACCAATTCCGCCACTTTCGCAACCGGTTTCGCCAAACAAATAATTGTAGCGCAAAGCGTGGTCGCGCGCCATGAAGCGCGGTGGCGTCGAGCGCGGCGGACGCTCTGATTCCAGCGTGCGCTTTGGCACGAAAGGCGCGCAATCCGTGTCTGTCGCCCATTACGAGAACTTTCCCGTCGCCTCGCGGCTTATCCCCGCGCCGCTGCGGCCCGCGGTCGTTGCGATTTATGACTTCGCTCGCGCAGCCGACGACATCGCCGACGAAGGCGACGCTCCGCCGCCGGCGCGCCTGGCCAAGCTCGATCTCTATGCCGCGATGCTCGATCGCATCGAACGCGGCGAGCTACCTGTCGATGCGCCGTTTGCCGCCCTCGCCGCGGCGATCAATCTCCATGCACTGCCCCTGCAGCCGTTCCGCGACCTCCTGTCGGCGTTCAGGCAGGACGTAATGCGGCCCCGCTATGCGGAGTTCACACAAGTCCTCGACTACTGTTCGCGCTCGGCCAATCCCATCGGCCGCCTGCTGCTCCGTCTCTACCGTGCAGATGACATGGGGCGCTGCCGCCTTGCGGATATGATCTGCACCGGGCTGCAACTCACGAACTTCTGGCAGGACGTTGCACTCGATTGGCGCAAGGGGCGCGTCTACCTTCCCGCCGAAGATCTCGCGCGGTTCGGCGTCGCCGAAGCGCAGATCGCCGAGGGCCGCTGTGATGCGCGCTGGTCGCAGCTCATGGCATTCGAAGTGGCGCGCGCGCGGGCGCTGCTCGACGCGGGACGACCGCTCGTACGGACGCTGCCGCTGCGCCTCGCGCTGGAGCTCAAGTTCGTGATCGCCGGGGGCTTGAGAATCCTCGCCGCGATCGACGTCGCGCAGGGCGACATATTTCGCCGGCGCCCGCAACTCTCCGGCCGCGATTGGGCGGCGATGACGATATCGGTGCTGACGCGATGACTCCGGACGCCTACTGCGAAGAAAAGGCCGCGCGCAGCGGTTCGAGCTTCTACTACAGCTTCCGCTTTCTGCCGCCGGAGCGCCGGCGCGCGATCGTCGCGCTGTACGCATTCTGTCGCGAAGTCGACGACGTCGTCGACGAGGTCACCGATCCGGGCGTCGCGCGCCTCAAGCTGGCGTGGTGGCGCAGCGAAATCGCTGCGGTGTTCGGCGGAACGCCACGGCATCCCGTGGCGCTGGCGCTCGCCCCGGCGGTTACAACGTTCAAGCTGCCGCAGGAGTATTTTCAAGCGGTCATCGACGGCATGACGATGGACCTCGACCGCAATCGTTACCTCGATTTCGCGGCACTCGAGCGCTACTGTCATTGCGTTGCCGGCGTCGTCGGCCTCATGTCCGCGGAAATTTTCGGTTACGTTGAACCCGTGACGCGCGGTTACGCGCGCGACCTCGGCGTCGCCTTCCAGCTGACCAACATCATCCGCGATGTCGGCGAAGACGCGAGGCGCGGCCGCATCTACCTGCCGCAGGATGAGCTTCAAGACCATGGCGTCGCCGCTGCGGATATCTTCCAGCATCGCGTCACGCCCGCATTCGCCGCGCTGATGACGCAGCAGGTCGCGCGTGCGCGCGCGTTCTACGCCCGGGCGCTGGCCGCCCTGCCATCAGCCGACCGCAGCGCGCAACGGCCGGGGCTCATCATGGCGGCGATCTACCAGGCGCTGCTGCGCCGGATCGAGCGGGACGGATTCCGCGTGCTCGACCACAGGATCGCCTTGACGCCGTTGACCAAGGCGTGGATCGCATGGAAGACGTCGTGGTCGTATTGAGGGAAGCTTAGATGACCGGCCGGGTCGCGATCGTGGGCGGCGGCTGGGCCGGCATGGCAGCCGCGGTCACGCTCGCGTGCGCCGCGCGGCCGGTGACCGTCTTCGAAGCCGCGCAGGTGCTCGGCGGTCGCGCCCGCCGCGTCGTTGTCGACAGCCGCACCGTCGACAACGGCCAGCACGTGCTGCTCGGGGCATACGCGCAAACGCTGGCGTTGTTGCGCACGGTGCACGGCGATCGCGCCGAGCGCGAGCTCTTCGATCGGCGGCGGCTCCACCTCGAGGAGCCCGGCGTGTTCCGGCTCAAGACGCCGGCATTGCCAGCGCCCTGGCATCTCGGCGTCGCGTTGCTCGCCATGCGCGGCCTGTCGCGACACGACCGGTTGGAGACGGTGATGTTCGTGCGCCGCCTGAGTCGCGGGCGGTTTTGCTGCGCCCCGCAGCTCACCGTCGGCGCGCTGCTGGCCGATCAGCCCGAACTCGTTGTCAAACTGCTGTGGGAACCGCTGTGCCTGGCCGCCTTGAACACGCCCGTCGATGCAGCGTCCGCGCAAATCTTTCTGAATCTCCTGCGCGCGGCATTCGCCGTGCACGCTCACGATTCCGATCTGCTGTTGCCGCGGGTCGACTTGACCGCGCTCTTTCCTGCAGCCGCCGCCGTCCATGTCGCCGCGCGCGCAGGCGAAGTGCGCATGGGCGTGACGGTGACCAGGATCACCGCGCTCGGTGACAGCGTCGCCGTGGCCAGCCACGCCGGTGAAGAGCGGTTCGCGGCGGCGATCATTGCGGTCGCCCCGCATCAGCTGGCGCACGTGCTGGAACCGTCGGCAAGCTCTTGCGCAAGCGCCGCCCTCGCCCACGTCGCGACATTCGCCTACGAGCCGATACGCACGACCTATTTGCAATACAGCCGTGCGCTCGGGCTGCCGCAACCGATGCTCAAGCTCGACGGCGACCCCGGGCAATGGATTATCGACCGCGGGCAGCTCGGCGAAGCGCCCGGTCTTGCCGCCGTCGTCATCAGTACCGACGTCGCCGCGGCGCGCATCGACCACGATGCCCTGGCGCACGCGATCGATGCGCAGCTGCGCCGGCGGGCGCCGGATCTGCCACCGCCGGAATGGACGCAGACTATCGCCGAACGCCGCGCAACCTACGCCTGCATGGCCGGCCTCGTGCGGCCCGCGCCGGGACCGCTGGACAAGCGACTTTATCTCGCGGGGGATTACACAGACGCGGAGTTTCCCTCGACGCTGGAAGCCGCGACAAGAAGCGGCGTCGCGGCGGCGCGCCAACTACTCGCGGCGCACCTGTAACGCGAAGTTCCTGCGAATTTATTCGCACAGGCAGCGCCGCGGCCGAATGAATTCGGCCCTACGTTTACAGAGTCTTGGCTCGCTCGCGGAGCACGAACTTCTGAATCTTCCCGGTCGACGTCTTGGGCAGCGCACCGAAGACGATCGTGCGTGGCGCCTTGAAGTGCGCGAGATGCTCGCGACACCAGGTGATAAGCTCGATCTCGCTGATGCCCGCAGCGTGCGGCTTGAGCAGGACGAACGCACACGGCGTCTCGCCCCATTTCTCGTCCGGCCTGGCGACAACCGCGGCTTCCATCACCTGCGGGTGGCGGTAGAGGCATTCTTCGATTTCCAGCGAGCTGATGTTTTCGCCGCCCGAGATGATGATGTCCTTGGCGCGATCCTTGATCTCGATGTAGTTGTCGGGATGCCACACGGCGAGGTCGCCGGTGTGGTACCAGCCGCCGCGAAATGCAGCCGCCGTGGCAGGCGCGTTCTTGAGATAGCCTTTCATCACTGTGTTGCCACGAAGCATGACCTCGCCCACCGTCGTCGCATCGCGCGGCACCGGCATATGCGTGTCGGGATCGGCGACCATGAGCTCCGCGAGCGCCGGCATCGGCACGCCTTGTCGCGCCATCTGCCGCGCGCGCTCGGGCAGCGGCAGCGCGCTCCAGCGCTCCTGCGGCGCGCACAACGTCGCCGGCCCGTACGATTCGGTCAGGCCATAGAGATGGGTCACCCGAAAGCCCATCTGCTCCATGGCCTCGATGACCGCCGAAGGCGGCGCGGCGCCTCCGGTCGCCACCTCGACGATGTGGTCGAAGGAGAGCTTCACCGCGGCCGGAGCGTGCACCAGCATGTTGAGCACGATCGGCGCCCCGCAGAGATGCGTGACGCGGTGATCGCGAATGGCGGTAAAAATCAGCGCCGGATCGACGCGGCGCAGGCAAACATGCGCGCCTCCCGCGGCGGTCACCGCCCAGGTATAGGTCCAGCCACTGCAGTGGAACATCGGCAGCGTCCACAGGTACACGCTCTCGGGCTTGAGGCCGAAGGCGAGCGCATTGGCGAGCGCGTTGAGATACGCGCCGCGATGGTGGTAGACGACACCCTTGGGATCGCCGGTCGTACCCGACGTGTAGAGCAGCGCCAGGGCGTCCCATTCGTCGGTCGGCCCGGGCCAGGCAAAGTCGGGATCACCCTCGGCGAGGAGCGTTGCGTAATCCACTGTGCCGAGGCGCTCGCCAGGCGGTCCCTCCGGGTCGGCGATGTCGACCACGAGCAAGCCGGTAGCGTGCTCGGTCAGAGCCGACTTGATCGTCGGGGCGAATTCGGCGTCGGTAAGGAGAACCTTCGCTCCCCCGTGCTCGAGGCAGAAGGCGATCGTTCTCGCGTCGAGCCGGTAGTTCAACGCGTTCAACACTGCACCCAATGCCGGCACCGCGTAGTGGGCTTCAAGCAGCGCCGGGACATTGGGCGCCATCACCGCGACGGTATCGCCCCGACCGATGCCGCGCTTTGCCAATGCCGAAGCGAGCCGCCGGCAACGCGCCTCGAATTCGCGATATGTGGACGCCTGGACTCCGTGGCGCACGGCGATCTTGTCCGGCCAGATGAGCGCGCTGCGCACGAGAAACTGTACCGGCGAGAGTGGGACATAGTTCGCGCGCTCCTTGCCGAGCGCATCGCCGAACGACGAATGTTCGCGCAAGTCGGAGTCAGGCATAGGCGTCTTCTAGGCCGACCGCGGAGGGCGCGTCGTGCCCGCCCCCAAGGGGCGCTGCATCAACACGCTTTCAATCCAGCGCCCGAACTTCCAGCCGACGCCGGGCATTCTTCCGACTTCGGTGAAGCCGAGCGCGCGGTGCAGCGCGATCGACGCCGCGTTGCCGACATCGCCGATCACTGCAACCATCAGCCGATCGCCGCGTTCGCTGCACGCTTCGATCAGGCGCGACAGCAACGCCTGCCCTATTCCGCGGCCACCGGCGGCGGGCGCGACATATACGGAATCCTCGACCGTGTAGCGATAGCCGGGCCGCAGGCGGTACGCGCTGGCGTAACTGTAGCCGGCGACCGTGCCATCGCCATTCTCGGCGACGAAATAGGGATATCCGGCCCCCACGATAGACTCGTACCGGCGCCGCATTTCGGCGACCGTGGGGGGCTCGTATTCGAAGCTGGCGGTTCCGGTCGCGACCTGCTCGGCGTAGATATTCGCGATCGCGGGAACGTCGGGCGCCGCCGCGACCCGAAGCGATACCGGCAACGCCGCGCGCGACATCATTGCGCGCGCGGCGACCGGCTGCTGCCGGGGCGGCCGCGCAGCAGGCGCTGCTTTTCGCGGTTCCATTCGCGCTCTTTGATCGTCGCGCGCTTGTCGTACTGCTTCTTGCCGCGGGCGAGGCCGATCTCGAGCTTGATCCGGCCCTTGGCGAAGTGCAGATTCAACGGTGTGAGCGTGTAACCCGCGCGCTCGACTTTGCCGATCAGGCGGTTGATCTCCTCCCGGTGCAGCAGCAGCTTGCGCGTGCGCGTCGGGTCCGCGCGGACATGCGTCGACGCCGTCGGCAGCGGAGTCACGTGCGCGCCGAGCAGAACGATCTCGCCGTTCTTCACGATCACGTACGCTTCCTTGAGTTGAGCGCGTCCGGCGCGGATCGCCTTCACTTCCCAGCCTTCGAGCGCGAGTCCCGCCTCGAATTTCTCCTCGACGAAATAGTCGTGATAGGCTTTTTTGTTGTCGACGATGCTCATCAAGGCGTTTTTCGTGCGCAATTTACCAAGGATCATATTGTAGCAATGGCCAGCGTGCAGAAGTCGGTGCTCGTTCCCTACAGCGCGGCACGAATGTTCGAGCTGGTCGAACATGTCGAGAACTATCCGCTGTTCCTGCCCTGGTGCGCGGGAGCGAAAACGCTCGAGCGCAGGGCCGGCGAGGCGCTGGTGCGCATCGACATCAACTACCACGGCGTGCGCGCGCATTTCACGACGGCGAATCGCAGTCAGCCGCCCGAGCTGATCGTCATCGAGCTGCGCGACGGGCCGTTTCGGCATCTCGACGGCGCGTGGCGGTTTCGCGCGCTGGCGCCGGCCGCGAGCAAGGTCGAGCTCGAGCTCCATTACGAGTTTGCCGGGCCCGTGCTCGAGCGGCTGATCGGCCCCGTGTTCAGCCATATCGCGCACACCTTCATCGACGCGTTCGTGCGCCGCGCCGAGACCGTCTACGCCGCGTGAGTGAGATCACCGTCACGGTCGTCTACGCGCTGCCCGACGCGGTGACGGAAATCGAAGTCCGTCTCGTCCAAGGCGCCACCGTCGCCGAAGCAATCGAGCGCTCCGGCATTGCGGCGAGGCTTCCCGGGGTAGACATCGGCGGGGCGCCGGTTGGCATTTTCGGCAAGCGTGTCCGCCGCGGCACGATGCTTGGCGACGGCGACCGGGTCGAACTCTACCGACGGCTCATTGGTGATCCCAAGGCCGCGCGACGGCGGCGTGCAGGCTCGCCGCGTGCTGGCTAGCTTCGGGTCGTGAACTAGCTTGAGATATCAATTACAACCAATTGAAATATAAGGCTTAAAGAATGTTACTTTTGGGCCGAGCGGTTATCCGACCCGACGGCGGCTTAAGGACGCTCAGTTCCTCGCACCGCGGGCGCGCAGCGCCTGCTCGATTGCCTCGAAGCCGCCGCGACTCGCCCATCCCAGCGCCGTCGCGCCATTCTGATTGCGCTGGTTCACGTCCGCGCCGCGCGCGAGCAACAAATCGACGGTTGCACCGTGCCCGCCACGCACCGCCATCATGAGCGCCGTCGTGCCATTCGGTGCGACCGCGTTGACGTCGGCGCCGACGTCCAGAAGATAGCGCGCCACCTCAGTGTGTCCGTTGGTCGCGGCATAGATGAGCGGCGTCCATCCGGGTGTATCGAGCGCTGCGCCGCGCCTGAGCAACGTTTTGACGATCGCGAGATGGCCACCGAGCGCGGCGACCATGATCGCGCGGTCGCCGAAGGGGCTCTTGGCATCGACCTTGGCTCCGGCCGCGAGCAGGACGTCGACGGTAGGCTGCCAACCGGCACGCGCGGCAACCAGCAGTACCGGCTCGCCTCGGGGATCGACGGTGTTCGGGTCGATGCCGCGGGCGAGCAGCGCACGCACCTCGTCGCTGCGATCGGCCGCAACCGCCTCCACGAAAGCATCGTAGAGCGCCTGTGCGCGCGGCGCGGTCGGCGGAAAAGCGAGCGCCGCTGCAAATAGCGCGTACCGCCCGATGCGACGAACGTCAATGCGCATGCGGCGGCACTCCAAAAAGGCGAAAGAAATTCTCCGAGGTCGCCGCAGCCACTTCGTCGACGCCAACCTCGCGCAGCCGCGCGATCTCCTCACCTACATAGCGTACGTACGCGGGTTGGTTGGTCTTGCCACGGAAGGGCACCGGCGCGAGGTACGGGGCGTCGGTCTCGATGAGCATCCGGTCAAAGGGTACGCGGCGCGCCACTTCCTTCAGACTGCCCGCGTTTTTGAAGGTAACGATGCCCGAGAACGAAATGTGAAAGCCGAGATCGAGCGCTGCGGCCGCGACTTCCCAGCTTTCGGTGAAGCAATGCATCACCCCGCCCGCCTCCGCCGCGCGCTCCTCGCGCATGATGGCGAGCGTATCGGCCGCGGCGGCGCGGGTATGGATCACCAGAGGCTTCCGGCATTCGCGCGCTGCCCGGATGTGAGCGCGAAAGCGCGCGCGCTGCCAGGACAGATCGCCAGTGAGCCGATAATAGTCGAGCCCGGTCTCCCCGATCGCGACGACCTTGGGCCGCGCCGCGAGCGCAACGAGCTCGGCGACCGTGGGCTCCGGCATGTCCTCGGTGTCGGGATGCACGCCGACCGTGGCATAGAGATTCTCGTGGCCCGCCGCCAAGCTCAGGACTTCAGGCAGCTCGGGGAGGTTGGTGCTGATGCACAGCGCGTGCGTCACCTGATTGACGGCCATCGCCTCGAGCACAGCGGGCAGATCGGCCATCAGCTCGGGGAAGTTCAGATGGCAATGGGAATCGACGAACATGGATCTGCGCTCGAGGCTCGGTGTAACGCAAGCCGCGTCGCCAACGCCGAGCGCTTACAGGATTTTCGCCGCGTTAACCGGCGCGTAGCGCCGGGTTCAACGCGGCGAGTTAGTGCGTCACGTGCGCCGGCGCACCAGTGTTTCACGCTGAAGCTAACGCACGTGACGCACTAACTACATTGTGTGCGTCGGACGGTTCGACGCGAGCATCTCGCCAAGGATCTTCTCGATTTGGGCGCGCGCCGAGGCGCCGGTTTCGTCGAGCGTGAACTGGACGCCGATGCCCTGCGTGCGATTGCCCTGCACGCCCTCGGGCGTGATCCAGACCACCTTACCCTGGACTGCGATGCGCTGCGGGTCGTCCATCAACGACAGCAGCATGAAGACTTCCTCGCCCAGCTGATATTGGCGATTGGTCGGAATGAAAATGCCGCCGCCTTTCAGGTACGGCATGTACGCGGCGTAGAGCGCGGCCTTTTCGCGGATGTTGAGCGACAGCACGCCCGGCCGCGACACCGTCGATGGATTGGTGTTGCCGTTGAAACGGTCGGTCATGGCACTAATCGGCGTCCTTAGCGCGCGAACATCGCGCGATACTCCAACAGCAGCGCTTCGGCGACCAGCCGCGGTTGCAGCGGATGGCCGAGCAGCGCGCGCTGCCGCAGCAGCGTTTGATAATAACGGAACAGCTTGAGCCGCGCCACCCGCGCGCCTAGCAGCGCAAGGGTATCCTCTCGGTCCGGATTGAAGCGCGGCGCAGCGCCACTGCCCATTGCCGCGAGATCGGCCGTCCAGGTCAACAACCAGTACACCACATCGGCCAGCCGGGCCTTGCGCTCGTCCCTGCCGTAGGCGTCGATACGAGCGCCGACCGCGACCGGCGCGAGGCGCTCGGGCTGCGCAAGCTCATCGAGCAGGAGCTCGCGCTCGCGCTGCACTACGGGATCGGCAAGCGTGAGCGCGAGGAGCGGCGCCCCGCCCGCCTGCGCCAGCAGGAGCTGCGGCTCCCGGGCACCCTGGGCAGAGAGCCACGCGACCGCCGCGTCCGTGTCGGGCTCGTGGGCGGCAAGCAGCCGGCAGCGGCTGACGATCGTCGCCGGCAGTCGGCCGGGTTGATGGCTGACAAGGATCAGATACGTCGCAGCGGGCGGCTCCTCGAGCGTCTTGAGCAACGCGTTTTCCGCTGCGGTGTTCAGCGTCTCGGCGGGCACGATCACTGCAACTTTGGCGCGCTGCCTGTGCGTCGACAGCTGCGTAAATTCGATCAATTCGCGGACCCGTGCGACGACGATCTCGTCCACCGGCGTCGCATTGCCCTCGTCATCGCGCTCGACCGGTTCGATCAGCCGGAGATCGGGATGCGTGCCATTGACAACATAGGTGCAGCTCGGGCAACGGCCGCAGGCGCTGCCATCCGCATTGGGTTGCTCGCATAACAACGCCTGTGCAAAATGCAGCGCGAGGATGCGCTTCCCGATGCCGCGGCGTCCGGTGATCAACAGCCCGTGCGGCCACCGCGCACGCGCCTGCAGCGCAGCCGCCGCGGCGTCGCGTTGCCACGCCGGCAATGGTTGCCACAGCGGCGCCGTGGTTTCGTCACTTTCGCTCACAGCGCCGCCTCCTTGAACGGTATCGAGGTCGCAGCGTCGCGCGTGGGCGTCCGGCGCCGATTCGCGGACGCTCGACCCCCGCTCACTTTGCAAGCGGGGCGACCGGCGAGGCGGAGCGAGGCTCCGCGAGCGCTAGCGAGTGGAGGCGACCCGAGCCGGGCGCAGAGGGCCGACGACTCAACGCTCCACTTTCGCGCGACGATTCTTGAAGCCCTCTCGCTGCTCACAGCGCCACCTCCTTGAACGGTATCGAGGTCGCAGCGTCGCGCGTCGGCGTCCGGCGCCGATTCGCGGACGCTCGACCCCCGCTCACTTTGTTCGCGGGTCCCCTCTCGCTGCTCACAGCGCCACCTCCTTAACCAGCGCCTCGACGATCGCGGAGAGCTCGGACCGGACCGCAGCGGGCGATAGCGTGCTGTCGATCACGCGCACGCGGCGAGGGTCCGCCCGCGCGCGCCGCAAATACGTTTCGCGGACGCGAGCGAAAAACTCCCCCTCCTCGCGCTCGAATTTGTCGAGTGTGCGCCCGTCGTCGAGGCGCTCTCGCCCGACCTCCACCGGCACGTCGAAGACGAGCGTCAAGTCGGGGCCGAAGTCGCCAAGCGCAGCGCGCTCCAGTGCCGTGATCGTCTCGAGCGGGACACCATGCCCGCCGCCTTGGTACGCGTACGTCGCGTCCGTAAAACGATCGCAGACGATCCACGTGCCTTCGTCCAGCCGCGGCCAGATCTCGCGTTCGCAATGCTCGCGCCGCGCCGCGAACATCAGCAGCGCTTCAGTGATAGGTGTCATAGGCTCGTGCAGCAGCATGGCGCGCAGGCGTTCGCCGAGCGGTGTGCCGCCCGGCTCACGAGTGATCCAGACGCATCGGCCGTCGCGCTCGAGCGCGTTCTTGAGCCACGGCAGATGCGTGCTCTTGCCGGCTCCGTCGATGCCTTCGAGGGTTATGAAACGGCCGCGCTGGCGGGTATCGGGCATGGCAGTGCGGCTTTCTGGCGGGTTGAGAAAACTAACGCCCGTTCTTCTGGTATTTTGCCACTGCGCGATTGTGCTCGGCGAGATTCGTCGAGAACTCGCTCGATCCATCGCCACGCGAAACGAAGTACAGGTACGCCGTCGCGGGCGGGTGCAGCACGGCGTCGAGCGACGCCTGGCCGGGCAACGCGATCGGCGTAGGCGGCAGGCCCTCGCGGGTGTACGTGTTGTACTCGGAATCCGCATCGAGGTCGCGTTTGGTCAGATTGCCGTCGAACCGTTCGCCAATCCCGTAGATCACGGTTGGGTCCGCCTGCAGCCGCATGCCCTGCTGCAGGCGATTGACGAGTACCGATGCGATGAGTGGCCGATCCGCAATGCGGCCGGTTTCCTTTTCCACGATCGACGCCAGAATCAGCGCTTGATACGGAGCGTTGAAAGGGAGCCCGGGCGCGCGCGCCACCCAAGCCGCATCCAGCCGTTGCTGCATCGTACGATAGGCGCGGGCGAGTATCGACAGGTCGGTGGCCCCGGTTGCAAAGAAGTACGTATCAGGAAAGAACCACCCTTCCGGCTGCTGCCCGGACGCGCCGATCGCGCGCATCAACTCGGCATCGGCAAGATCGACAGCGGTCTTGGCGACATCGCCGTCGGCGCGTAATGCCTGTTTGAGATCGCGAACGGTCCAGCCTTCGACGATGGTGATGCTCGTCTGCGTGACATCGCCCTGCGTCAGCTTGGCGAGTAAACCCGCGAGTGTCGTGCCTCCGGGAATCTCGTAGTTGCCCGCCTTTATCATTCGATCGACGCGCTCGAGTCGCCCCAGGGCGACGAGCGTCCACTCCGCAGGCAGCACACGGGCCGCGGTCAGCTCGTGCGCGACCGCGCGCAGGCTGGCGCCCGAGCGCACGGTCAACGCATACGGCTCCTGCGGCAGTGGCAGCGGCCAGCGCGTCACCCACCACCAGGCCGCCGCGCCTGCGGCGAGCGCGACGGCGATCAAGGCAAACAAGCGGCGCAACACGAGCGAGCGGCGGCGCGGAAATGGAATCGCGCGATTATAATGGCTGCATGCATTGGCCGCTTTCTCGCGCGTGCAAGGATCGCGGCTTCACGCTGGTCGAAATCCTCGTCGTCATCGTCATCCTCGGTATCCTCGCCGCGCTGGTCGTGCCGCGTATCATCGAGCGCCCGGATGAGGCGCGCGTCGTCGCGGCGAAGAACGACATCGCGGCGATCATGCAGGCGCTCAAGCTCTACCGCCTCGACAACCAGCGCTATCCGACCACCGAGCAAGGTCTCGCCGCACTCGTCGCGAGGCCCACGGCGCCGCCCGCGCCGCCGAACTGGAAACCCAACGGCTATCTCGAGCGATTGTCCAAGGATCCGTGGGGCAATCCCTACCAGTATCTCAACCCGGGGTTGCGCGGCGAGATCGACGTCTTCAGCTTCGGCGCCGACGGTCAGCCCGGAGGAACGGGGTTTGATGCCGATATCGGCTCATGGGACCTGTGATGCGACGGCGCTTAAGGGAGCCTCTGAACAGGCCGCGCATGAGCCACGCGGGGCCTGCTCAGAGGCTCCTTAGTGGCTTCACGCTTGCCGAAATCCTCGTCGTGCTGATCGTGATCGGCGTCGCCGCGGGGCTCGCCTATGCGCAGCTGGATCGCGATCCGCGCCAGACGCTGGAGCGCGAGGGACGCCGGTTCGCGAGTGCGCTCGAGCATGCGGCCTTGCTCGCCCAGTGGAAAAACGAAACGCTCGGCGTATCGGCGAGCGGCGGCGCATACCGCTTCTGGCGCCGTGTCAGCGATAGCGAGGGCGAACGCTGGCTCGGACTGTCCGACGACGCCGTGCTCCTGCCGCGAACGCTGCCCTCACCGTTGATCGCGACGCCACAGGCCTATGCCGGACAGCCCGTGCCCGGCGAGGCAGTGCTGCCGCTCGTCCCCAGCGGCCGCAACGAGCCTTACGTCATCGCGCTTGCCTCTCCGGAATGGCAACTCCTGCTGGCTGCGGATCCGTTGAACCGGGTCGCGCTCATCGGCCCGATCCCGCGCTAGCGATGCGCCGCAGTGCGCTGCACCGCGGCTTCACGCTAGTCGAGGTCCTGGTCGCGCTGGCGATCGTCGCGATCGCGCTTGCCGCGGGATTTCGCAGCGTCGCGCAGAGCGCGGACAGCGCGACCGCGCTGAAGGCGCGCACGCTCGCATTGTGGGTGGCGCAGAACCGGCTCGCCGCCGCGCAGCTCGAAACGCCGGGACCCGCGATCGGCGAGCGCGATGGCGGCGAAGTTCAGGCGGGCGCGAGCTTCGTATGGCACGAAACGGTGCTCGGCACTCCGAATCCGGCGTTCCGTCGCGTCGAAATCGCCGTCGCCGAGGCCTCCCGCTCCGATTACGTGCTGGCGCGCCTGGTCGGCTACGTCGGTCGATCGGCGCAGCGATGAAGATGCGCGTCGATCGCGCGGGCGGATTTACGCTCATCGAGGTGCTCCTCGCCGTGGCGATCGTCGCGCTCATCGCGGTGCTCGGTTATCGCGCGGTCGCGGCGCTCAGCGACAGCGAGACCAAACTGGCAGCGGAGGCGGCGCGCTGGCGCACGCTCGATCTGTTCTTCGCGCGCCTGGAAGGCGATCTGCGACAAGCCATGCCACGACCCGCACGCCTGTCCGAAACGCGCGAACCGGCGTGGGCGGGCGCCGCCGACGTCGCGGGAAACAGCGTACTTGCATTCTCGCGCTCCGGACCGGAGTTCACATTGGAGCCCCGCAGCGCCGGCCAACGTCTCGCATACCGGTATCGGGATGGCGCGGTCGAGGTGCTCTACTGGGCGAGCTACGATCGGCCGCGAAGCGCCTTGCCCACCGCCTACACGCTGCTCGACGGCGTGGCGCGCTTCCAGCTCGCTTATCTGGCGCGCGACGGCGCGTGGGCCGACGCTTGGCCGCGCGCCGGCGAAAGCGAGCTGCCGCGCGCGATCCGGGTCCGGCTGACGCTCGCCTCGGGCGAGGCGATCGAACGATGGCTCGCGTTGCGTTAGCCAAACACGGTTACGCACGTGGTGCGGCCATCGTCATGGCGATGCTGCTGGCCGCACTGGCAGCAACGATTGCCGCGACGCTGCTCTGGCAGCAGCAGCGCTGGGCCGGAGAGTACGAGCGCCGCCGCGACCAGGTCCAGGCGCAGGCGCTGGCGATGGCGGGGGTGCAGTGGGCACGACAGATCGTGTTTGAAAACGCTCCGCCGCCGACGGTGCATCTCGGCCAGCCTTGGGCGTTCCGGCTGCCGTCGACGCCGATAGAGAATGGCTCGATCGGCGGCTACATTACCGACGCGCAAGGCAGGCTCAACGTCAACAATCTTGTTGCTGCCGGCCCCGGAGCGACAGCGGCTCGTGCCGCGTTGCAACGTCTGTTCAGTGAGCTCGGTGTCCCCGCCCCGCTCCTCAACGCGATCGCCGATTGGATCGACGCCGACGACCAGACGACCGATGGCGGCGCGGAAGACAGCTATTACCTGGCACAGAGTGGCGCGCCGGGTCTCGCGGCCAACGCTCCAGTTCGCCGCGTCGCGGAACTGCTCTCGGTGCGAGGCGCCGATCCGGTCCTCGTCGCGCGCCTGCGACCCTTCGTCGATGCGCTCGATGCGCCCACGGCGATCAACGTCAATACCGCGCCAGCCGAAGTTCTCGTCGCCGCGATCGGCGGGCTCGATGCCTCCGGCGCCGCAGCGCTCGTTGCGAGTCGCACGCAGACGCCTTTCGCCAGCATCGCCGATTTTCGCAGCCGGCTGCCGCGGCCGGACCTCAACATCGACGAGACAATTCTTGCCGTCAAGAGCGATTGGTTCGTCGTATCCATCGAAGCCAGGCAAGGCGACACGGTGGCCCGCGCACGCGCGCTATTCAGGCGCTCCGCCGCCACCGATTGGCCGACGGTCGTCTGGCAAACGATCGAGTAAGGTCCTATTCAGTTCGGCTCCCGCGCCAGCTAAAGTGCGGAATCCGGTCGAGTACAATCGGCGCCCGACTACACGATTATCTCGATGGCAGAAACGCCGACCACGCTGCGCGTCTTTATCGACGATCCGCCGGATTCCGGCCGCGATGCGGCGTGGGCTGTCTTCGACGCCGCGGGCCGAGCTGCCCGCAACGGACGGGGCCCGCCCGCGGCATGGCCCGTCGCTCTCCGCCGGGAAGCAGTCATCGCTGCGCGCCATGGCCGACTCGTCACACTGACCGTCCCGCCGCTGCCGCCCGGGCGCGCGGAAGCAGCGGCGCGATTCGCGCTCGAGGACCAGCTCGCTGACACGCCCGAAGAAAGTCATATCGCTCTCGAGGCGCAGCGCGGCGACCGCAGCCTGCGCGTAGCGATCGTCGCGCGGGCCTGGATGTCGGCTTTCGTGTCGGCATCACAGCGCTGCGGGCTCTCCTGGGATCGTGCTGTCCTGGAGAGTGATCTCGCACCGGCGCCGGCACGCAGCTGGCGCTGGTGCGCGGGCTCGATCGCGCAATCGGGATTTGTGCGCACCGACCGCGGCGCGACGATCGCGGTAGGGCCCGCACAGGACGACGCACCGCCGGCGGAGCTTGCTCTGGCGCTCGCCCGCGGAGGCGAGGACGCGCCCCGGATGGTCCGCGTCGACGCAGACGGTGCGTCGCCTGCGCTGCTCAGCCGAGCGCGCGCGCTCACCGGTGTCGAGTTCGTCGCCGGCACGCCTTGGCATTGGGTCAATGCGATGCCGGCGGCATTCGCCGGCGCGATCGATCTACTCAGCGGTGGCTACGGCGCCGAAGCGTCGCGACCTGCAGTCGATCTCCGCCGGCGGCTGCAGCCCGCGCTGTGGATCGCCGCCATCGCGATCGGCATCCACGTCGCCGCAACCCTCGGGAATTGGGTTTGGCTGCGTTGGGAGCGCGCGGCGATCGACCGCGAGCTCATGGTGCTCGCGCGCGCCGCCGTGCCGGGGTTCGCACAAGGTGCCGCCGCCGAAACCTCACCGACGGCCGCGTTGGCGCAGCGCGAGCGCGACCTCAAGCATCGCGCCGGACTCGCCGCTGCCGACGATTTTCTGCCCTTGCTCGCGCGCGCCGCGCCCGCGTTCGCGACGCTGCCCACAGGAGCGATCCGCTCGTTGTCGTATGCCGATGGTCACGTTCTGCTCGATCTGCAGAAGACCGAGCCGGCGCAGGCTTCGCGCTTGCAGCATGAGCTGCAAAAGGCGGGCTTGGTGGCAATCGCGGCGCCCACCGCGACCGGCGCAAGGCTGCGGGTCGGGCTTAACTGATGGCGACCATGCTGCCCTCGAGTCGGCGCGAGGCCTTCGCCCAATGGTGGCAGCTGCGCTCGCGCAGCGAACGAATGTTGCTTACCGTCGCGGCCGGCATCGCCGCGCTCGCCTTGATATGGCTCGTCCTGTGGCAGCCGCTCGCACGCGACACGGAGCGGCTCGGCCGACAGATCGAGAACGACCGCGCGACCTTGGCCGACGCGCGGCGGCGCGCCGACGAGATCGCCGGGCTTGCCCGCAGCGCGCCGAGCGTCGCCCGTGCGGAACCGCGCGCCGCGCTCGATGCGGTGCTTGCACAGCAGAACCTCAAGGTCGCGGCGACCACCATCGAGCGCATCGACAACGAGCGCATCCGGCTCACTTTCGACGCGATCGGCTTCGACGCGCTGACCGCTTTTTTGGAAGCGCTGCAGCGCGATGCGCGGCTGCGCGCGGTGGAACTGGTCGCCACGGCGCGCGTCGAGCCGGGCCAGGTTCGCGCCGAGGTCACGCTGGCGCGCTGAGGATCCGCTTGCGTCCCGCGCTCGCTTGGGCGGCCGGCACAGTGTTGCTGGCGATCACGCTGCTGTTCATCGCCCCGGCAGCGCTGCTCGACGTGCGTATCAATGCGCTGTCCGATGGCCGCCTGCGGATCGCGAATGCCACGGGGACACTGTGGCAGGGCTCGGGCGAGCTGGTGCTGTTGCCGGCGGGAACGCGCCAGCCGTTTTTCTGGCGGCTCGATGCGTGGCCGCTGCTGCGCGGCGAAATTCGGGCGACGATCGGCTTCGGCGCAGATGGAACGCAGAGCGCGATGGTTACGTACGGGCGCGATCGCCTCGAAGTCCGCGACCTCGACGTGTCGATGCCCGCGCAGGGCGTCTTGCTTGCCGCCAACCCGAAGACTCCGCTCGCGGTCGGCGGCAGCTTCGTGCTGCACGTCGAGCGACTCGTACAGCTACCCGAGGTTCTCGACGCGCAGCTGAGCGCAGAGTGGCGCGACGGCAGCCTCCCGGGGTTGCTAATCGACGCGCCCATTTCCTTGGGCGACGTGCGCATCGCTCTCAACGGACGCGGTATCGCGATCAACGGCCCGCTGCGCAATTCCGGCGGGGAAGTCGAAATCGACGGACAGCTTGACGTCGGGGCAGCGGGAACGGCGGGGCTCGACGCGACCGTGCGCCCGCGCGGCAACGATCGCGAGCGCGCCGACCGCATCGCGATAGCGTTGGCAGCGCTCGGGACTCCCGACGGCCGGGGCGGCTACCGCGTGATTTGGAAGGGCACCTGGCGATGAGCCGCCGTCGCCACCGCCGCCGCGATACCGGCGCGCACGCGGGCGCCGGGCATGCGGCTCCGCCACCGCGCTTCGCGGCGATCGACGGCCTCCGCGGCTTTGCGATCTGCCTCATGCTCGTCTATCACTTTGCGTTCGACCTGAGCTGGTTTCGCGTCATCCGCGCCGATTTCAACAACGATGCCTTCTGGCTCGGCTTTCGCGCCGTCATCGTCACGCTGTTCATCGCGCTCGTCGGCGTGAGCCTGGTGCTCGCCCGGGATGCACGCTCGAGCCGGCACGCGTTCTGGCGGCGGATCGCATTGATCGCAGCGTGTGCAGTGCTCGTCAGCGTCGCGAGTTATGTGACCTTTCCGCAGACTTTCATCACCTTCGGCATCCTGCATTGCATCGCGGTGAGCTCGGTGCTGGCGCGCCCCTTGGTCGATTTTCCGCGCGCGGCCCTGCTCGGCGGGATCGCAATCATCGTGCTCGGCAATACCGTCCACCTGCCGCTGTTCGATGCGCCATGGCTCAATTGGGTCGGCATGATGACGCACAAGCCCGCGACCGAAGACTATGTGCCGCTTTTTCCCTGGCTCGGGGTCGTGCTGGTAGGTATCGCCGTCGGCCATTGGGTGTTGTCGCAGGGGCGCCGCGCGATCGTCGCGCTGGGATCGGGCGTCCCGCACTGGCTGACGTGGACGGGACGCCACAGCCTGGTGATCTACATGCTGCATCAGCCGGTGCTGGTCGGCATCCTGAGAGTGCTGCTGTAGCCCGGGCTGAGCGCGAAGCGCGATGCCCGGGAGTAAGCCTACGATGAAACGCTGTCCCGGGCATCGCTACGCTCAGCCCGGGCTACGATGAAACGCCTGTAAGTTATAATGCAAAGCGTGGCGCAGTAGCTTTGCAGGCGCGTAGCTCAGCTGGTTAGAGCACCACCTTGACATGGTGGGGGTCGTTGGTTCGAGTCCAATCGCGCCTACCAGTGCACACGAGAAGGACGGAAAGGCAGCGTTATGACACCGCGAACGCGTACGGGAGATCGGTAACCGGGAGTCGGCTGCGCCCTTGCGTCCTTGCTGTGTCCAGCGACGAAAGAAAGTGCGGCTAGCCCGCACTTTTTTTATGGGGTCAGAGACGATTTTCCAGCCCCGACGACGCGGAGCCGCGAGGCTCGCGGAAAATCGTCTCTGACCCCGGAGCGACAAAAATGCCCGATGTTCGATTACCCGACGGTGCCGTCAAGCACTTCGATGCGCCTGTCTCCGTGGCCGCTGTCGCCGCCGTGATCGGCCCCGGCCTCGCCAAAGCGGCGCTCGCCGGCAAGGTCGATGGCAAGCTCGTCGATACCTCGTTCGTCGTCGACCGCGACGCCGAGCTCTCCATTGTGACCGACAGGGATCCGGAAGGACTCGAGGTCCTGCGGCATTCCACGGCGCATCTGCTCGCCTACGCGGTCAAGGAGCTGTTTCCCGACGCGCAGGTCACCATCGGGCCGGTGATCGAGGATGGCTTCTACTACGACTTTTCGTACAAGCGGCCGTTCACGCCCGAGGATCTCGCGGCGATCGAGAAGAAGATGGCGGAGCTCGCGAAAGCCGACGAGCCGGTCGTGCGCCAGCTAATGGCGCGCGACGACGCAGTGCGCTACTTCGAGTCGATCGGCGAGCACTACAAGGCGGAGATCATCGCGTCGATCCCGGCCGGCGACGAGATTTCACTTTACAGCGAAGGCAAGTTCACCGACCTGTGCCGCGGCCCGCACGTGCCGTCGACAGGCAAGCTGAAAATCTTCAAGCTGACCAAGCTCGCGGGCGCGTACTGGCGCGGCGACTCCCGCAACGAGATGCTGCAGCGGATCTACGGCACGGCGTGGGCTAAGAAGGAAGATCTCGACCTGTATCTGCACCGGCTCGAGGAAGCCGAGAAGCGCGACCACCGCAAGCTCGGCCGCCAGCTCGACCTGTTCCATCTGCAGGACGAGGCGCCGGGGATGGTGTTCTGGCACCCCAAGGGCTGGACCCTCTGGCAGCAGGTCGAGCAGTACATGCGCGGTGTCTACCGGGACAATGGCTACCAGGAAGTGCGCGGCCCGATGATCCTCGACCGCAGCCTGTGGGAGCGCTCCGGCCACTGGGAAAACTACAAGGAGCATATGTTCACCACGGAGTCGGAGAAGCGCGACTTCGCGATCAAGCCGATGAACTGCCCGGGCCACGTGCAGATCTTCAACTCGGATCTGCGCAGCTATCGCGATCTGCCGCTGCGTTACGGCGAGTTCGGCTTCTGTCATCGCAACGAGGCCTCGGGCGCGCTGCACGGGCTCATGCGGGTGCGCGCCTTCGTCCAGGACGACGGCCACATCTTCTGCACGCCGGACCAGATCGAGCCCGAAGTCACCGCATTCAATCGCTTGGCGCTGGCCGTCTACAAGGACTTCGGTTTCGAGGATATCGCGATCAGGTTGTCGCTTCGTCCGCAAAAGCGCATCGGCTCCGATGAGGTCTGGAATCGCGCCGAGGCTGCACTGCGCGCGGCGCTCAAGGCCTGCGGGGTCGCGTGGACCGAGCTGCCAGGCGACGGCGCGTTCTATGGCCCGAAAATCGATTACGACCTGAGGGATTCGTTGGGACGCTCCTGGCAATGCGGCACGATGCAGGTCGATTTCTCGATGCCGGAGCGCTTGGGCGCCGAGTACGTCGCGGAGGACAACGCGCGCAAGGTGCCGGTCATGCTTCACCGCGCGATCGTCGGCTCACTGGAGCGTTTCATCGGCATCCTGATCGAAAATTGCGCCGGCGCGCTACCGTTGTGGCTCTCGCCGATCCAGGTCGTAGTACTCACGATCACCGATCGCCAGGCAGGCTATGCCCGGGAAATCGCGGAGGCCTTGCGCGGGGCGGGATACCGTGCGGTGAGCGATTTGCGTAACGAGAAAATAAACTATAAAATTCGCGAACATAGCCTGCAAAAGTTGCCGTACCAGTTGATCCTGGGCGACAAGGAGATGCAGGCGCGACAGGTGGCCGTGCGTACCCGCGCCGGCGAAGATCTGGGGGCGATGCCCCTGGAAGCTTTCGTGACCCGCCTCCAGGCCGAGGCGGCAGCTCGACGCTGACGTATCGTCAGCAGCGAGGCGCGGGCGGCACGGCCGGTTTTTTGCTAACGACCGGAGAATGCAATAGCCCAGGAAAGAGCGCAGCGGATCAATCGGGAGATCACCGCCCCGGAGGTTCGCTTGGTAGGCGAAGACGGTGAGCAAATCGGCATCGTGCCGGTCGCGGATGCGATGGCACGGGCAGAGGCGGCAGAACTCGATCTGGTCGAGATCGCGCCGCTCGCCAAGCCTCCGGTCTGCCGGATCATGGATTTCGGCAAGTTCAAGTACCGCGAGGCGAAGCGGGCGCACGAGGCGAAGCTCAAGCTCAAGCAGATCCAGGTCAAGGAAGTGAAATTCCGCCCCGGCACCGACGAAGGCGATTACAAGATCAAGCTCCGGAACCTCATCCGGTTCCTGGGCGAAGGCGACAAGGCCAAGGTCACGTTGCGTTTCCGCGGCCGCGAGATGGCGCATCAGGAATTCGGCATCCGTCTGCTGGAGCGCATCCGCGGCGACCTGGAGCCGCATGCCATTGTCGAACAGTTTCCGCGGTTGGAGGGCCGGCAAATGGTGATGCTGCTGGCTCCGAAGAAAGTGGCGGTAAAGCTGCATCACCCGAATAAGCCCGAAGCCGGTCAGGCGCCGACGCAAAAAGCGCAGAAAGCCTCTCCGCCGGAGAGCACCGCCGTGGGCAGCAAATAAAAGGATCGAGCATCATGCCGAAGATGAAAACCAAGAGCGGCGCGAAGAAGCGCTTCCGCGTGCGCGGGAGCGGCAGCATCAAGCGCTCGCAGGCGTACAAGCGCCACATCCTCACCAAGAGGACGACCAAGAACAAGCGGCAGCTGCGCGGCAGCACCGGCGTCCACAGCACCAACGTGGACTCGGTGAAGGCCATGCTGCCGTACGCCTGAAGGGGAGCCGGTCATGCCACGAGTCAAACGAGGCGTCACCGCCAAGGCGCGGCACAAGAAAATCCTCACCCAATCGAAGGGCTATCGCGGCCGCCGCGGCAATGTCTACCGCGTCGCCAAGGAAGCGGTGATGAAGGCGGGTCAATACCAGTATCGCGACCGCCGCAACAAGAAGCGCGAATTCCGGGCGCTGTGGATCGCGCGCATCAACGCCGCGGTGCGCGAGCTGGGGATGAGTTACAGCGTATTCATGAACGGGCTGAAGAAAGCGTCGATCGACATCGACCGCAAGGTGCTGGCCGATCTGGCCGTGCACGACAAGACGGCGTTTAACAAGATCGCGGAGCAGGCCAAAGCCTCTCTGGCCTGAACGAAGCAAATCAACGAGGGAGGCGACACCGCCTCCCTTTTTTTTTCTGGCGATGCAGGAAATCGAATCGATCGTCGCTGCGGCACTCGCCGAATTCGCCGGCTGTGAAGACGCGGCCGCGCTGGAAAACAGCAAGGCGAGATATCTCGGCAAGACCGGGCGGCTGACCGAGCTGCTGAAATCGCTCGGAGGGCTTCCGGCCAGCGCGCGACCCGCGGCCGGCGCGCGCATCAACGAGGCGAAAGGGCGGCTCGAGGGAGCGCTCGAGCGCCGCCGCCAGGAGCTCTCCGATGCCAGGCTCGCGCGAGAGCTTGCCGCCGACGCGCTGGACGTGTCGCTCCCGGGACGCGGTCTTGCCGTCGGAGGTTTGCATCCGATCACGCGTACCGTGCAGCGGATCGAGGCATTGTTCCATTCGCTCGGCTTTGCGGTCGCCGACGGCCCCGAGATCGAGGACGATTTCCACAACTTCACCGCGCTCAACACGCCGGAAAACCATCCGGCGCGCTCGATGCAGGACACCTTCTACGTCGAGGGCGGGATGGTGCTGCGCACGCATACCTCGCCCATCCAGGTGCGCTACATGGAAACGCATGCGCCGCCGATCAAGATCATCGCGCCGGGACGCGTCTACCGCGTCGACAGCGATGCGACGCACTCGCCGATGTTCCATCAGGTCGAGGGTTTGTGGATCGACGAAAACGTGAGCTTCGCCGATTTGAAAGGCGTCTTCACCGATTTCGGGCGGCGGTTTTTCGAGCGCGACGATCTCAAGCTGCGCTTCCGCCCTTCGTTCTTTCCGTTCACCGAACCCTCGGCCGAGATCGACATGAGCTTCGGCGACGGCTGGCTCGAGATATCGGGCGCGGGACAGGTGCACCCGAACGTGCTGCGCGCCGTGGGCATCGATCCCGAGCGCTACCAGGGGTTCGCCTTCGGCATGGGCCCGGACCGGCTCGCGATGCTGCGCTACGGCGTCGACGATCTGCGCTTGTTCTACGAAAACGATTTACGCTTCCTGCGGCAGTTTGCGTAATGGTCCTGGCCGTCATTTCCGCGAGCTGCGTAGCCCGGGCTGAGCGCAGCGATGCCCGGGGACGGTACACGGTCGCCGTGGGTTGCAGCGCCCCGGGTTTCGCCTGGCGGCTCAACCCGGGCTACGAACGGCGACCCTTCCCTGCGCACGCTGGGAGTGAGGCCAAGTTGCAGCGATGAAATTTTCCGAGCACTGGCTGCGAACGCTCGTCGATCCGCCGATCGACAGCGAGGAGCTCGCACAGCGATTGACGATGGCGGGGCTCGAGGTCGAGGAGCGCGAGCCGGCCGCGCCCCCTTTTAGCGGTGTCGTCGTCGGTCGCGTGCTCGCGGTCGCGCGCCATCCCGGCGCCGATCGGCTGACGGTGTGCCAGGTCGACGTCGGCGGCCGCGCGCCGCTTGCGATCGTCTGCGGCGCGCCCAATGTCGCGCCGGGTGTCGCGGCGCCGTGCGCACTGATCGGAGCCAACCTGCCCGGCGGCCTCGTCATCGACAAGACCACCATGCGCGGCGTCGAGTCGGAAGGCATGCTGTGCTCGGCGAAGGAGCTCGGTCTCGCCGACGACGCGGCGGGTGTGTTGCTGCTCGACCCGGATCTCAAGCCTGGCACCGATCTGCGCGAAGCGCTCGACCTCGACGATCCGTTGCTCACGCTGAAGCTGACGCCCAACCGTGCCGATTGCCTGTCGCTTCTCGGCATCGCGCGCGAGGTGGCGGCGATCACCGCGTCGCCATTGCGGCCTCCTCCGCTGACGCCCGCTGCGGTCAAGGCGAAGGCGAGCCGCAACGTACGCGTCGAAGATGCGCTCGCGTGCCCCCGCTTCTGCGGCCGCGTGATCGAGGGCATCGATCCCAAGGCGCCGACGCCGGAGTGGATGCGCCGAAGGCTCGAGCGCTCCGGCATCCGCTCGATTTCCGCCGTCGTCGACGTCACCAACTACGTGATGCTCGAGCTGGGCCAACCCCTGCACGCCTACGACGACGCGCTGCTCGAAGGCGACATCGTTGTGCGCTTTCCTCGCCATGGCGAGAAGCTGACGCTCCTCAACGGCCAGACGCTCGATCTCGACCCCGACCTGCTGCTCGTCGCCGACGAGGCGAAGCCGCTCGGGCTCGCCGGCATCATGGGCGGCGAGCACAGCAGCATCGGCGAGGCCACTCGTAACGTTTTTCTCGAAGGCGCGTTCTGGAACACCGCGGTGATCCAGGGCAAGGCGCGACGCCTGGGCTTCACGACCGACGCAGGTTTTCGCTTCGAGCGTGGCGTGGACTTCGCCAATGCGCCCGCCGCCGTCGAGCGGGCGACGCAACTCATCGTCGAGCTCTGCGGCGGCGCTGCAGGACCGCTTGTCGACGTGCGCAGCGAGTTGCCCCGGCGCGAACCGGTGCGCGTGCGCGGGGCGCGGATTGCGCGCGTGCTCGGCGTCGCAATCCCAACGGAAACGGTGGCCGATATCTTCAAGCGGCTGCAATTGCAACCGAAACGCGAAGGCGCAGATTTCCTGTGCACGCCGCCGAGCTTTCGCTTCGATCTCGCTATCGAAGAAGACTTCATCGAGGAAGCCGCGCGGCTTTACGGCTACGACAACATCCCGTCCGCGCCTCCGGTGCAACCGCAAACGATGCTGCCGGAACGCGAGGGCATTCGCCCGGCGGCAGAGCTCAGGCAACGCCTGGTCGATCGCGACTACCAGGAGGCGATCACGTTCAGCTTCGTCGATTCGGGCTGGGAGCGCGCGCTCGGCATCGATGCGAATCCGATCCGGGTGCTCAATCCGATCGCGAGCAACCTCGACGTGATGCGAACCACCTTGCTCGGCGGCCTGCTCGACACGCTGCGCACCAACGCCAACCGGAAGCAGGAACGGGTGCGGATCTTCGAAATCGGCCGCTGCTTTCGGCGCGACCCAGGCGGGTACGCGCAACCGCTGCGGGTCGGCGGCCTTGCGTTCGGACCGGCGCTGCCCGAGCAGTGGGACGGCGGCAAGCGGCCGATCGATTTCTTCGACGTCAAGGGCGACCTCGAAGCGCTGGCCGCACCGCTCACCGTTCGCACCGAGACCGCGACGCACCCCGCGCTGCATCCGGGCCGTTCGGCGCGCGTCCTGATCGACGGCGAGCCGGCGGGCTGGCTCGGTGAACTGCACCCGCGGCTACTGGCGGCGTTCGAGTTGCCGCGGGCAGCGGTCGTGTTCGAGCTCGATCTCGCTCCGCTCGAGCGGCGGCTGCAACCTGTCGCGCGGCCGATCTCGAAGCTACC
>DASWDF010000091.1:0-29492 GCA_036395475.1 Casimicrobiaceae bacterium | reverse complement strand
CCCGAATCAGCGGCGAAGTGCGGATACGCGCGAGCGGTACTCGTCTTCCTGCAGTAGATCCGATGCTCGCGATCGACCGGCGCGAACAGGTCCGAAAACGCGCCGATGGTCTCCGACGCACCGAGGAGGAGGAAGCCGTTCGGGTTCAGCGCATAGTGGAAGGTCGGAATGACGCGTTTCTGCAAAGCTGGCGCGAGGTAGATCAGCAGATTGCGGCAGCTGATGAGGTCGACGCGCGAGAACGGCGGATCGGCCGCGACGTTTTGCTTGGCGAAAAGGCACATCTCCCGGATGGCTTTGCTGACGCGGTACTGGTTATCCTGCCGGGTGAAGAAGCGCCGCAGGCGCTCGGGCGTGACCTCCGCTTCGATGTTCTCGGGATAGACGCCGTCGCGGGCCCTCTGCAGCAACGGCTCGGAGAGATCGGTCGCGAACATCTGAATCCCGGGCCGTCCCGGCTTGTCCTCGAGGAATTCCAGAAGCGCCATCACCAGCGAATACGCTTCCTGGCCGGTCGAGCATCCCGGCACCCAGATGCGGATCGGCGCGTCCGCGGGCTTGTTCTGCAAAATCTGGGGAAAGACGCTGTTCTTGAGCGCCTCGAAAGTCTCGGGCTCGCGGAAAAAGCTCGTGACGTTGATCAGGATGTCCTGATACAGCGCCTCGAGCTCCGAGCCATCCTTCTCCAGGTGCTGTGCGTAATCGGCGAGATCTTCCTTGATATGAAGCACCATGCGCCGCATGATGCGCCGCCGGACCGTCGTATCGCGATAACCGCTGAAGTCGACGCCGAACGAGGCCCGCAGCAGCTTCAGGATATTGCGCAAGCTCGCTTCTTCGGTGACCGGCAGTGCAGCGTCGGTCGTGCGTGTAGCCGCGATCACGTAAGGATGATGACCGATGCGGGCGAGCTCGCGCGCGATCTCCTCCGGCGGCAGGACGACGTCGATGCACCCGCTGCTCACGGCGCTTTGCGGCATCCCCGGATACTTTGCCGATTCTTCGCCCTGCGCGAAGGTGATGCCGCCCGCCGCCTTGATGTCTTCGACCCCGAGCGTGCCGTCCGAGCCGGTGCCGGACAGAATGACGCCGATCGCGGCGGTCTGCCGGTCTGCGGCGAGCGACTTGAAGAAAGCATCGACGGGCAGATGCGGACCGCGCGCCTCGCCGCGCGGCTTGAGCTGCAGGATCCCGCCGGCGATGGTCATCGTCGTGTTGCGCGGAATCACGTAAACGTTGTTCGGCTGCACCGCCAGACCCTGCGTTGCCTCTTGCACAGGTATCGGTGTCGCCTTGGCGAGAATTCGTCCGAGATTGCTCTCGTGCTTCGGATCGAGATGCTGGATCAAGACGAATGCCATGCCGGTGTTGCCCGGCAACTGGCCGAGCAGCGCGCTGGCGGCTTCGAGACCGCCGGCGGATGTACCGATACCGACCACGGCAAAGGCGGCGCCTTGCGGCGCGTTCGCCGGTGACTCGGTAGTGTCCGCAGTGCCGGCCTTCTCTTCCGGCTGGGACGCCGTGCTGCCGGTCATGAACTAAGCTGATCGAGGTGACGCATTTGGCTGCGTGGCCTCTGCGACGAAAATGAAAAGCTAGGATAAGCCCAACCGTTGTCGGATACAACGAATTCGGAGGGCGGAAGTGCTCTCGCGCGATGCCGGGGATCACAAGGACGAGCTTAGGCCTGCATCGGATAGGCGCCTACACGCCCGCCCGAAAGCCCTACACGCGAATCAGTTGATCTCCGATTGTCAGTTAACGCTGCGCTAGTGCAGATTGCTGGCGTCCTATTCCTAACGCAAGGAGGGAAGATGTCCAAGCTGATGATTGCGCTACTCATGACCGCGGGCTTGGCTTTTGCTGGCTGCGCGGCGCAAAGGGAAGCGCCGATGGCCGCGAAGGCGACCCCGCCCGCGCCGATAACGAAGGAAGCTTACGATTCGGCGGTCAGGAACGCCGAGGCGCAAAACAAGGTGGACAAGGACGCCTGCTCATCGAAAAGCGGCAACGCCAAGGACATCTGCCTGGCGGAAGCCAACGGTAAGGAAAAGGTCGCCAAGGCCAATGCGGAAGCCGCTTACAAGGCCACGCCGAAGGCGCGTGAGGACGCGCGCGTCGCGCGTGCCGAAGCGACCCACGGTATCGCCAAGGAAAAATGCGACGATCTTGCGGGCAATGCCAAGGACGTGTGCGTTAAGGAAGCAGACGCCGCGCTGGTCAAGGCCAAGGCCGACGCGAAGGTCGACCGGGTAGCCGCTGACACGCAGCAGGATTCGACCGCGAAACAGGCCGACGCGCGCCAGCAGGCAGAGCAAGACAAGCGTGATGCGGATTACAAGGTCGCTGTCGAGAAATGCGACAGCTTGAGCGGTTCGGCCAAGAGCACGTGCATCAGCGACGCCAAGCTGCGCTACGGCAAGTAAGCTGCATCGTCGTCAACAGGCATGACCTCCTCCTCTCGCGCCACGCTTGGCGGCGGGAGGAGGGTGTTGCGTAGCTCCAGCAGCGCGATCGCCCGCCCGGCATTCTGGGCATGTATGTCGCGGCCTCATGCCGCGACGAGCTCGACGTTGATCTTGCCGAGGTTGCCGAACTGCACCGTGAGCGGTGTCGCAATGGGTACCTCGAGCGCGCCGGCATACGAGCCGGTGGTCACGATCTCGCCCGCCTTGAGTCCTCCGATCTCCGCGCGTCCAGCGAGAAAATTCGCGAGCCACACGAGCGGTCGCAGCGGATGGCCGTCGGGATGGCGGCCCTCCCCGCGGTACAGCGCACCGGCCCGACCTTCGATCGCGATCGGGAATTCCTCCAGGGGCCGGCTGAAAGCATCGGACAGGATGGGACCCACGAACAGGCCCTGGTTCGATACCTGGTCGGCGAGTAGCTCGGCGAACGTCACAGCCGCAGGGTCGGCGTAGCGGCTGTCGAGCAGTTCGAGAACCAACCGGGTCTCGGCGATCGCAGTGCGCACTTCCGCTTCGCCATAGGATGTTGCACGCGGTGGCAGGTTGCGCCCGAGGACGAAAGCGATTTCCGGCTCGATGCGGGCGATCCCGCCGTGAGCGATGACCGGGCAGGGCGAAGCGCGCGCAATGGTCGGCACGAAGATCGCCGCGCAGGAAATGGCCCGCTCCTGGGTCGGGACCGAGCATTTCCAGCCGCCCGTCGCGACGCCGAGCAGTTCCTGCACGCGCCGCTGGATCGCGAGCGCGTCCTCGAGGTCGCTGGGGCGGCAGGCATCGGGCAGGCGCGGTCCCGGTTGCCGCGCGCGGCGCGCCGCGAGAAGATGGCGGGCGGCCTCGTCGCGCTGGGCGGTGGTCAGCATGATCGAGGGCTACAGCGCATTGCGCAATAGGATGACACGATAAGCGTCGCCGGCGCAGGCCGGACACTAGCTGTGTCTCGGAAATTAGATCCCCGCACGCGCCGGGATGACCCATCATACCCGCGCGTCGGGTGCCGAGGAAACCATGAACGAGCGCTTGAGCATTTCCGCATGCTTGCCCGAGGATCGCGACCGGGCGCTGCTGATCGGACGCGCGTGGGTGCCCGCCGTGGAGGGACCGGCGGTCGTCTGCGTGCGCGACGACGCCATATACGATCTCTCGCCCATCGCCGCCACCGCAAGCGCGTTCTTCGAACTCGACGATCCCGTCGCCGTGCTGCGCGACGCAAGCGCTCTGCCTGCACTCGCGCCGCTGGCGGAAACACTCGCCAACTCGGCGTGGAACCGGCGCGACAACGGCGTACCCTGGTTTCTTGCGCCCTGCGATCTGCAGGCGATCAAGGCGAGCGGAGTGACCTTCGTGTCCAGCATGCTCGAGCGCGTCATCGAAGAGCAGGCGCGCGGCGATCCCGCAAAGGCGGAATCGGTGCGCAAGGCCATCATCTCGGTGATCGGCGACAACCTCGCCAGCGTGCATCCGGGCTCCCCCGAGGCGATGCGGCTCAAGGAGGTGCTCATCGAGCAGCACGCGTGGTCGCAATATCTCGAAGTCGGCATCGGCGCCGACGCCGAGATCTTCACCAAGTCGCAACCGATGTCCGCGGTCGGCCTGGGCGCGGAGATCGGCATCCATCCCCGGTCGGAGTGGAACAATCCCGAGCCTGAGATCGTGCTCGCGGTGAACAGCCTCGGGCGCAGCGTTGGCGCCACGTTGGGCAACGACGTCAACCTGCGCGACTTCGAGGGCCGCAGCGCGCTCTTGCTCGGCAAGGCCAAGGACAACAACGCTTCCTGCGCGATCGGGCCGTTCATCCGGCTCTTCGACGACGCGTTCACCATCGACGACGTGCGCGGCTGCGAGCTCGCGATGCGGGTCGACGGGCCGGAAGGCTTCGCGCTCGAAGGGCATAGCTCGATGGCGATGATCAGCCGCGACCCGCTCGATCTGGTCGGGCAGGCGATCGGCGCCAACCATCAATATCCCGACGGGCTGGTGCTCTTTCTCGGGACCATGTTCGCGCCCACGCAGGACCGGCATGGCCCCGGGCAGGGCTTTACCCACGTCGTCGGCGACATCGTCACGGTGGCGACGCCCACGCTCGGCGCGCTCGTCAATCGCGTCAATCGCAGCGACCGCATCCCGCCATGGACCTTCGGCACGAGAGCGCTGATGCAAAACCTGGGGCGGCGGGGTCTGCTCTAGCGGCTAGTGCAGCGCGAGCGACAATCCCAAGGGCACGAAGACGATCGCGAGCAGGTTGCCGAGCAGCACGATCGATGCGACCTTGGCCGGCTCTTGGCTGTATTGCTCGGCGACCATGAAGTTGAGCACCGCCGGCGGCAGGCAACCGAAAAGAATCAGCAGCCCGCGCTGCATGCTGTCGAGCCCCAGCACCGGGGTGAGCAATGCGGCCATGGCGATGCCGGTGAGCGGACACACCAGGGCGCCGATCAGACCCAGATGCCAGCCACCCCAGGAGACTTCCGCCATGCGCACGCCGAGCGAGATCAGCATCAGCGGGATCATCGCATCACCGGTCATCTTGATCGCCAGCATGAGCCATTCGGGCATCGGCGGATGGGTGACGGCAAAGATGAAGCCGATGAAGGTCGCGATGACCATCGGGTTTTTCAGCACCGGCCAGAACGCAGCGTGGCGGTCGACGATGTGCATACCGAGGGTGAAATGAAGCAGGTTGGAGATCGTGAACATCGCCACCATCGCCGACAGCCCCGCCGGTCCGAAGGCGAGCGCCGCGAGCGGCAAGCCCATGTTGCCGCAGTTGTTGAACATCATCGGCGGCACGAAGGTGCGCGGGTCCTCGTGCAACAGACGCGCGAACGGCCAGGCGAGTAGCCCCGAGCCGAGGACGACGCCGATGCTTCCCAGGATCAGCATCGTGTTGGAGATGAGGTCGAAGTCTTTGCTCGCCAGCGCGGTGAAGATCAGGGCCGGCGCGAGCACGTTCATGTTGAGCCGGTTCACCCACGCCATGTCCGGCTTTGCGCGCCTGGCGTAGAGATAGCCCAGGACGATGATGCTGAACACCGGCAGGATGATGCCGAGGATGCGCTCGAGCATGCTGAAGGACAGTGTCGACGACGCGTGCTCTTAGCGCCGCCGCAGTCACAGAATGTACTGCGAGAGGTTGTCGTCCTTGGCGATACCGGCGAGGCGATCATCGACGTACTTGGCGTCGATTTCAATCGTCTGGCCCTCGAGCTTTGCCGCGTCGAACGAGACTTCGTCGAGCAGCCGCTCCATCACCGTATACAGGCGCCGTGCACCGATGTTCTCCTGCTTCTCGTTTACCGCGAATGCGATCTCGGCCAGGCGCTTGATGCCGTCGGGCTCGAAACTGAGCTCGACGCGCTCGGTGGCGAGCAGCGCCTGGTACTGCCGCGTCAGGCAGGCGTCGGTGGCGGTCAGGATCTGCTCGAAGTCGGCGACCGACAGCGGCAATAGCTCGACGCGAATCGGGAACCGTCCCTGCAGCTCCGGGATCAAGTCCGAAGGCTTGGCGAGGTGGAACGCGCCGCTGGCGATGAACAGGATGTGATCGGTCTTGATCATGCCGTATTTGGTCGCGACGGTCGTGCCTTCGACCAGCGGCAGCAGGTCGCGCTGCACGCCCTGACGCGAGACGTCGGCGCCGATCGTTTCCTGGCGACTGGCGATCTTGTCGATCTCGTCTAAGAACACGATGCCGTTCTGCTCGACGTTGGCGAGAGCTTTCGCCTTCAGGTCGTCGTCGTTGACGAGCTTCGCGGCTTCCTCTTCGATCAGTGCTTTCAGCGCCTCGTCGACCTTCATGCGTCTGACCTTGCGCCGCCCGCCGGACATCTGCTGGAACATGCCCTGGATCTGGCTGGTGAGATCCTCCATGCCCGGCGGCGCGAGGATCTCCATCTGCGCCGGGAGCACCGACACTTCGACGTCGATCTCCTTGTCGTCGAGCTTGCCTTCCCGCAGCATCTTCCGGAATTTCTGCCGCGCCGCAGAATCGGTCGGCTGCATGTCCTCGAAATTGACCTCGCGCGCCGGCGGCAGCAGCACGTCGAGCACGCGCTCCTCCGCCTGATCGGCCGCTCGGTCGCGCACCTTGCGCGTCTCGTGCTCGCGCGTCTGCTTGATTGCGGTCTCGGCGAGGTCGCGGATGATGGTGTCCACGTCGCGTCCGACGTAACCGACCTCGGTGAACTTGGTCGCCTCGACCTTGATGAAAGGCGCATCGGCGAGGCGCGCGAGCCGGCGCGCGATCTCGGTCTTGCCCACGCCGGTCGGGCCGATCATCAGGATGTTCTTGGGCGTGATCTCCTGCCGCAGCGGCTCGCCGACCTGCTGGCGCCGCCAACGGTTCCGTAGCGCTATCGCAACCGCACGCTTAGCGGCATTCTGGCCGACGATGTGCTTGTTCAGTTCATGAACGATCTCGGCGGGCGTCATGATGAACGACATGGGAGGGTCGGCAGGGCAGGTCGCGGAAAGAAAACGGTTGCCACATCATGTGGGAGCCGTCCTATTCTACCGTGCCGAAGTCCTTTCACCGGTGAGGGGCGACCTCAATCTCGTATCGGGTTAGAATCCCGCCCGTCCCAATTTTCGGGGCGATTCGATATCACACGGGGAGCAGACATGAATGCAAAGGGTACGGTAGCGCAGGGCCGGTGGGCGCTGGCGGCGCTGCTGCTCTGGGTCGCGGCGGGCGCGTCCGCCTACGACGGCCCGGTCGAAAAGAAGGTCTTCACGCTGCCGACGTTCACGACCGTCGGCGGCAAGACGATCAAGAACGTCCGCGTCGGTTACGAGACCTACGGCGCGCTCAACGCCGCCGGCGACAACGCGATTTTCGTTCCGCATTTCTTTACGGGCACTTCACACGCCGCGGGCAAGTACAAGCCGGCCGACGCCGCGCCGGGCTACTGGGACCCGATCATCGGCGCGGGTAGGCCGATCGATACCGACAAGTATTTCGTGATCAGCGCCGACGCGCTAGTGAATCTCAACACCAAGGATCCCAACGTCACGACGACGGGTCCCGCCAGCGTCAACCCCGACACCGGCAAGCCCTACGGCATGACTTTCCCGGTTGTCACATACCGCGATTCCGTCCGCGTGCACAAGGCGCTTGTCGATTCGCTCGGCGTGAAAAGGCTGAAAGCGGTCGCCGGCGCATCCGGCGGGTCGATCCAGGCGATGGAGTGGGGCGCGCTCTATCCCGATTTTGTCGAGCGCGTGATCCATGTCATCGGGCCGGGCTTCGATATTTCGCCGTACGTCGTCGAGATGCTCGACATCTGGGTCATGCCGATCCGGCTCGATCCGAAGTGGAACAACGGCGACTACTACGGCAAGGACGAGCCGGTCGCCGGCATCGCGCAGGCGCTCAAGGTTGTGACGATCACGGCGCGCGCGCACGGCTGGGCCGAGAAGACATTCGCCTACAAGTGGGCGGATGCGGCGAAGGACCCCGGCGCCGAGATGGGCAACGTCTTCGCAATCGAAGACACGCTGAACAAGACCGGCGCCGCGCGCGCGACCACGGCCGACGCCAATTCGATGATCTACACGGCGAAAGCGAACCAGCTCTACAACCTGGGCGAGGAGGTGAAGAAGATGAAGGCGAAGATCCTGTTCATGCCGGCGAAAAGCGATCTGATCTTTCCGCCGGAGTTGTCGCAACGCGCGGCGGAGCGTTATCGCGCACAGGGCGGGGTTGCGGAAGTCGTGGCGATCGACGGCGACGGCGGACACCTCGATGGCGTGCTCAACGTCGCGAAGCAGGGCGAGGCGATCCGGGCGTTTTTGGCGCGATAACTTGAATATTTCATAGGCCTCGCGCGGCAGCCGTCAGTCTGCGCGTTTGGCAACGCGCTAGTCTTCGCATATCATGGCCCCGGACGCCACGCGGGCCGCCGAACATCATCGCCCCTAACCGACGAGGAGACACCGATGAGGCTTTTAACAGCAGGCCGGCTGCTCAGCCTTTTTTTTGCGGCCTGGTTGGCGGGCGCAGCGCAGGCGCAGACCGCGACCGCGACGCTCGCGCCGACGGCCGGCAACACTACGTCGGGCACCGTTACTTTCACGCAGAAGGGCGACAAGGTCATGGTGTACGCCAAGGTTTCCGGCCTGACGCCGGGCGGGCACGGCTTTCACGTCCACGAAAAGGGCGACTGCAGCGCGTCCGACGGCATGAGCGCAGGCGGTCATTTCAATCCGACCGGCAAGCCGCACGGCGATCCGAATGCGCCCGATCACCATGCGGGTGACATGCCGATGCTGCAGGCGGACGCGAGCGGCAACGCGACGCTTTCCGCCGAGCTCGGCCCAATGACGGTCGGTAGCGGCGTCACCGACATCGTCGGCAAGTCGGTCATCGTCCACAAAGACGCCGACGATTTCAAGACGCAGCCGACGGGCAATTCGGGCGCGCGCGTCGCGTGCGGCGTCATCAACAAGTCCTGATCCCGGCGACACGGGCACGCAGGCGACGTGCGTCGCAGTTGCTTGCCGCCGTTTCGCCGATTCGCCTGTCGCAGCGCGGGCGCGCCTGGCTGATCGTCGCGGCGGCCGCCGCGCTCATTGCCGGTTGCAGCGAGTTGCCGAGCTTCAAACTTGCACCGGAAGCCGGACCGATGGCCGTCGCACGGCTCGTCCCAAAGAACGGCAGCACCGTGCGGGGGATGATCAGCTTCACTCAGCGCGGCGACAAGGTGGCCATCGCAGGTAACTTTGTCGAGCTGTTCCCGGGGACGCACAGCGTCTACATTCACGCGGTCGGCAACTGCGGCTCGCCCAATGCGGCAAGCGCCGGCCCGGTGTGGAATGCCGCCAGCACCCGGTCAGGAGAGAAGCGTACCGGCGATCTACCCGAGCTCATGGCGGGCAGCGAGGGAAGAGCAGAGTTGCAGACATCCTCTGCTACCCTGTCGGTCGGCACCGGCAAGCCCAACGACGTGATCGGGCATGCAGTGATCGTTCACGCCGCCGTCGATCCCGACCCCAAGGTGGAGTTCGGCGTACGCAACGGCTGGCTCGCCTGTGGCGTGATCGAGCGCAGTCAGGGTCTCGATCTCAAGAAGCTTTTCTAGCTCATCGGCCGCTGCCGCATCGCCCGGCAGAACCGGGGCGCCGATCGACAATATGAGATTTCTCGCCGACAAGAAGATTCTGATCACGGGGTTGCTGTCGAACCGCTCGATCGCCTACGGCATTGCGCAGGCATGCCGGCGCGAAGGCGCGACGCTTGCGTTCACGTACGTCAATGACGACTTGAAGGAACGCGTGACCACGCTCGCCGAGGAGTTCGGCAGCGTTCCGGTGCTGCCCTGCGACGTCGGCAGCGACGAGCAGATCGGTGCACTGTTCGACGCGCTCAAGCGCGAATGGGGCACGCTCGATGGCCTGCTGCATTCGATCGCGTTCGCGCCGCGCGAAGCGCTGGCTGGCGACTTCCTGAACGGGCTCTCCCGCGCCGCGTTCGCGACAGCGCACGACATCAGCTCGTACAGCTTTGCGGCACTCGCCAGCGGTGCGCGGCCGCTCATGCGGGGCCGCCACGGAGCGCTGCTCACGCTCACCTACCTCGGCGCCGAACGCGCGATCCAGAACTACAACGTCATGGGGCTCGCCAAGGCGAGCCTCCAAGCCAACGTGCGGTATCTCGCGCAGTGCCTCGGACCCGAGGGCATCCGCGTCAACGCGATCTCGGCGGGACCGATCAAAACGCTCGCGGCCGCGGGCATCGGCGGGTTCTCGAAGATTCTCCGCTTCGTCGAAAAGACGGCGCCGTTGCGCCGCAATGTGACCATCGACGAAGTCGGCAACGTCGCAGCGTTCCTGTTGTCCGATCTCGCAAGCGCAGTGACCGGCGAAATCACCTACGTCGATTGCGGCTTTTCGATCGTTGTGGCGGGAATGGGCGAAGACTAGGGTTTCTGGCCTCTCGCCGCTCGCGGGGAGAGGGCTAGGGTGAGGGATCGTTCGAGCTGCCCACCCTCACCCCAACCCTCTCCCGCTTAGGCGGGAGAGGGAGCCAGAACTTCCATGCCTGCACCCTCATCTCGCTACGACGCAGTGATCATCGGCGGCGGCCACAACGGCCTCGTGTGCGCGTGCTATCTCGCCGCCGGTGGACTTTCCGTCGCGGTGTTCGAGCGCCGCGGCGTGGTCGGCGGCGCGGCGGTTACCGAGGAATTCCACCCCGGGTTTCGCAACTCCACCGCGAGCTACACGGTCAGCCTGCTGCATCCGAAAGTGGTGCGCGATCTGAAGCTCGCGCAGCATGGGCTGTCGATCGTCGAACGGCCGCTGGCAAACTTTCTTCCGCTCTCGGCCGCCGATTACCTCAAGATCGGCGGTGGCCTGGCCGCCACGCAAGCCGAGGTCGCGCGCTTCTCGACTCGAGATGCGGCAGCGTTGCCGGAGTACTACGCGATGCTCGGCCGCGTCGCTGACGTGCTGCGCGCGCTGTTGCTCGAAACGCCCCCGAACGTCGGCGGCGGCATCGCCGATTGGCTGCGGGCGTGGAAAGTCGGCGGCCGGCTGAAGCGGCTGACGCTGCCCGAGCGGCGGGACGTGCTGGATCTTTTCACCAAGAGCGCCGGCGACCTGCTCGACCGCCGGTTCGAGTCGGAGCCGATCAAGGCCGCATTTGGCTTCGATGCGGTGGTCGGCAATTTCGCGAGCCCCTATACGCCCGGTTCGGCGTACGTACTGCTGCACCACGTTTTCGGCGAAGTGAACGGCAAGCGAGGGCAGTGGGGACACGCGATGGGGGGCATGGGCGCGATCACCCAAGCGATGGCCAGGGAGGCGCGAGGGCGAGGCGTGGCGATTTTCACCGATTCTCCCGTGGTGCGCGTCACGACCCGCGGCGTGCGCGCCACTGGCATCGTGCTCGCCGACGGCGCCGAGATCACCGCTCCCCGCGTCGTCGCCAACGTCGATCCGAAGCTCCTCTATCTGCGGCTGATCGAAGCATCGGCGCTCGATGCCGACTTCCGCCGCCGCATCGAAGCCTATCGCTGTGCGTCCGCGACCTTTCGCATGAACGTCGCGCTCAACGCGCTGCCCGAGTTCAGCTGTCTTCCGGGAGACGGACCGCATCTGCGTTCGGGCATCATCGTCGGCCCTTCGCTCGCGTATATGGAACGCGCTTACTTCGACGCGCGGCAGCATGGCTGGTCGCGCGAGCCCATCGTCGAGATGCTCGTCCCATCGCTGGTCGATCCGACGCTCGCGCCGCCAGGCAAGCACGTAGCGAGCCTGTTCTGCCAGCATGCGAACCCGCAGCTTCCCGGCGGCAGGTCATGGGACGACGTCAAGGAAGAGGTTTCGGAGCTGATGCTCCACACGGTGGACCGCTACGCTCCCGGCTTCCGCGCCAGCGTTATCGCGCGGCGCGCGCTTTCCCCGCTGGATCTGGAACGCGAGTTTGGCTTGACCGGTGGCGACATCTTTCACGGTCAACTGACGCTCGATCAACTTTTCTCCGCCCGGCCGGTGCTCGGACATGGCAACTACCGCGGGCCGTTCAAGGGCCTCTACATGTGCGGCGCGGGCACGCATCCCGGCGGCGGAGTGACCGGTGTGCCGGGACACAACGCCGCGCGGGAGATTCTGCGCGACGCGCGGCGCCGCGGCGCAAGCTTTCCAAAAGGGTGACGCCCCGCGACTTTCGCCGCGGGGCGTCAATGCCTGCAACAGAAATCGAAGCCAGCCGATAAGCCGGGTTCTGTTACGGCGCGCCTAACGTAAGCGCGCTATGACCGTCATTCATCTAGGCGCCGCGTTACTGCGGCGCTCGAGCCACCTACCCGCGGACTCGGCGAGCAGCGTCATCGTCCGCTTACTTGGTGTTGCTCCGGATGGAGGTTGCCGCGTTTCACCCGCATCCTTTGGATCGGATGCGACTCGTCTCTGTGGCCCTGTTCCTCGCCTTCACCGCCGCTCGCGCGAACAGCTTATAGCGTCTGGGCGTTACCCAGCATCCCGCTCTTTGGAGCCCGGACTTTCCTCTCCCGGCGGCGCAAAATCGCGCCGTCGGCAGCGACGGCCTGGCTGACTTCGAGCGCCTATGTTAGCACGGTCACGGTCGGACCCTGCGCGGGCGCGGTGAGTCGCCAGTGCATCGTCTGTCCAGCATTGAGCGGAACCACCGCATGCGAGCCGAACGCATATTCGGCGGGGACGGTCCATGCCTCGCGCGTGAGCGTGACGGTATCGCCGTTACGCGGCAGGCCGTAGAAATCGGCGCCGTGAAAACTCGCGAAAGCTTCCAGCTTGTCGAGCGCCCCCGCGGTTTCGAATGCCTCGGCGTAGAGCTCAAGCGCCGCGTGTGCGGTATAGCAGCCGGCGCAGCCGCAAGCGCTTTGTTTGGCATTCCGGGCATGCGGCGCCGAGTCAGTACCCAGGAAGAATTTGGGGTTGCCGCTGGTCGCTGCCTTCACCAGCGCCTGCCGGTGCGATTCGCGCTTCAGGATCGGCAGACAATAGAAATGCGGCCGGATGCCGCCCGCGAACAGCGCATTGCGCGAATGGAGGAGGTGCTGCGGCGTGATGGTCGCGCCGACATGCGCGGGGGCCGCGGCAATGAACTCGGCGGCTTCCCGGGTCGTGACGTGCTCGAGCACGACCTTCAATTCGGGAAAATCGCGCAGGATAGGCTCCAGGACGCTTTCGACGAATACGCGCTCGCGATCGAACACGTCGACCTCGCGCGCGGTCACTTCTCCGTGGATCAGGAGCGGCAACGCGTGTTTCTGCATCGCTTCCAGCACCGGATACACGCGCTCGATCGCGGTGACGCCGGAAGCGGAGTTGGTCGTCGCCCCGGCAGGATAGTATTTCACACCGATCACGAAGCCGCTGCGCCGCGCCTGTGCGATCTCCGTAATCGGGGTGGTGTCGGTCAGGTACAGCGTCAGCAGGGGCGCGAAACGCGATGCTGCGGGTACTGCCGCCGCAATCCGCTCGCGATAGGCCGCGGCGGCAGCGACCGTCGTGACGGGAGGCTCGAGGTTGGGCATGACGACGGCTCGGCCAAAGGCGCGTGCAGACGCGCCGACCACCGATCGCATCAATTCGCCATCGCGCAAATGGAGATGCCAATCATCCGGGCGCGTGATTGTCAGCTTCGTTTGCATCATACAAAGTCATTGTTCTTGTGCGATTATACGGGCGCCGCGCGCACCGGAGCCGCGCGGGTGGTCCAGGCCGAAACCTGTAACAGTGATGGCTTGCACGGACCGGTTGGAGATATAATGCTCGGTTTGTTGCGGCAGCCTTGCGGCGCTGGCCTTCGAGCCGGCGCCGTGCAGAGTTGACCCGAAGGCCCGGTAGTGGCAGCGTGGCGAATTCGCGGACCTGGGTAAGGTGGAAGCGTGGCGACGAAGAGCGTCGTGAAGAAGATCAAGGAATTGACCGATCAGGACTTGCTGAAGGCGCCTGAGCGCGAATACATGAGCGAGGCGCAACTGGCGTTCTTCAGGCAGCGCCTGCTCGAACTGCGCGCGCAGTTGCTCAACAATGCCGATGATACGGGACAGCATCTGCGCGAGAACGAGATTACGACCGATCCCTCGGACCGAGCGACGCTCGAAGAAGAGTACACGTTGGAGTTGCGCACACGCGATCGCGAGCGGAAGCTCCTCAAGAAGGTCGAGAAGTCGCTGCGCATGATCGACGACGGCAGCTACGGGTATTGCGAGGAGACCGGCGAGCCGATCGGCATACCGCGCCTTCTGGCGCGCCCCACGGCGACCTTGTCGCTCGAGGCGCAAGAGCGGCGCGAGCGGGTGCAGAAGTTGTACGGCGACTGAACCCCCGAGCATCTTCGCAAATGAAAACGGCCCGGAATCACCGGGCCGTTCTTGTTCAGCTTTCGCGAGTATTCGTAGGCCGGGCTGAGCGGAGCGATGCCCGGAGATGCGTCGTAGCCCGGGCTGAGCGGAGCGATGCCCGGGACTCGCGTCGATTCGAAGCGCCGCCCCGGGCTTCACCCCGCGGGCTCAGCCCAGGCTACAACCCAAAGATAGCTCGGTGCGACCAGCCGCCCGCCATGAAGAACAACATGGGGATCGACAGCGCTACATTGGTGCGCGAGGCTAAGAAAGCCACGCGCCGCGCCTTGTTCTTCTCTTCGTCGGTCGCTGGCTTCAAGCCGAGGATCTTCTGTTGGTTCGGCCAGATCAGCGCCCACACATTGATCAGCATGATCGTGCCCAGCCATGCACCGACGCCGATGCCCGCCATACCGCCCCTCAGCGTGAAGGCGTTGACGAACTGATTCCCGAGCAACGCCGCGCCGGCGAGCCAGGTCACGACGGCTGCCCAGCGAAAGTAGAGCAGGGCGCGCGGCGCGACGTGCTTGGTGATACCCGCCGCCGTGCCGTCCGCGGTCGCTGCCTTGAGCGCCGCCACCTGTACGAAGTTGAAGTAGTACAGCAGGCCGATCCACATGACGCCGGCCATGAAATGCAGCCATCTTGCCAACGCAGGAACGTAATCCATCGTCGCCCCCTAGCTCAAAATGCTTTTCACGACGAAGTACAGGATCACGGTCAGGATCAAGCCGGAAATGACCGTTCCCCAAAGCGAATCAAGCGGATTTTTCATCGATTCCCCCTCGCGCCGTTGGCCTGCCGGACCCAACACGGCGAAACTCTCGCCGGTTGGAAGTGTCGATTTGATTGTAGCAAGCGTGGGCAGCTCAATCCAGCCGGATGGTTGTCCGCAAAAGAGGTACGCGGCCGGGCGCAGCGCGGCCTTTGCTCATCTTTGTAGTCTTTCGTCCTACGTATTGTTAGAGGAGAACGCGAATGGCAACCTTGGCTGCACAAAAAATCGCGAAATCGATTTCATTGGTTCCGCTGCCGTATCCCGAGGATGCACTCGTGCCCGTCATTTCGGCACGGACGCTGAGCCTTCACCACGGCAAGCATCACAAAGCCTATGTCGACAAGGTCAACGAGCTGATCCAGGGGACCGAGCTCGAAGGGCAAAGCATTGAACGGATCGTGATGGCGACGTCTGGCAAATCCGACAAGACCGAGCTTTTCAACAACGCGGCGCAGGCTTGGAATCACGACTTTTATTGGCGTTCGCTGAAGCCAAAAGGTGGCGGCAAGCCCGGCGCGGCATTGGCCGAGAAGATCAATGCTGCTTTCGGCAGTCACAACGCATTCAAGAAGCAATTCGCCGATACGGCCGTAAAGCAATTCGGCAGCGGGTGGGCTTGGCTCGTCGCCGACGGACACTCGCTCAAGATCGTCAAGACATCCAACGCCGAACTGCCGCTCACCAAGGGGCTTGCTCCGCTGCTGGCTATCGACGTCTGGGAGCATGCCTACTATCTCGACTATCAGAACAAGCGCCCGGACTACGTCGCAGCGGTGATCGACAAACTGCTCAACTGGGAATTCGCCGCGCAAAATCTCGCGCGCGCCTAGGCGACGTCAGCCACTCCTTTCCGGCGATTAGCTACACCGGAAAGAGGGGCTACGCCCGCGGCGTCCGCGCGGCCCTCAGAACTCGCGTGGCGGTCACCCTCGAACGCGCAGCGCGGCATTACCGCGTTGCGCGTCGCCGCCAAGCGTGCCATTTGTCACGCGCGATCCCGGCGCGCTTCGCGTGTGGGGCGACCGGCGACGCCACGGGCGCGCCGCGGCCTCCTCGAACGCATACGCGACATTGCGGCGTTGCGCGTCGGCCGCTCAGCGGCGACTCGCGGACGCTCGACCCCCACTCGCTATTCGCTCGCGGGTCGACTGGCGACTCGCTGCTCGCGCCGCTCCTTGTTGCGCGCGGGGGAACCAGCGATAATGACCCGCAGGCATTCTTTTTAGTGAAGGCTGAGTTTCGCTGCGATGGCATTTCCGCGGTTTCCCAGGTTGCCGGGCAAGGATAAGCAGGCCGAAGGTCGCGCGAAGCCCGAATTGGCACCGCGGCACGATGCGCGGCCGACCGCCGGACCGGTTTCGGCGCGCGAGGTCGCGGCTGCCGCCGCCAAGGGGCGCCCGCCTCCCGCTATCAAGCTGCGCCCCTCGCGGGCAGCGGTCGATGCGCGCGAGCGTGACATCACCGTTACCGGGCCGCCAAGCCTGATCGAATGGGCGCCGGCAGTGCCGGGAGCGCAGCCGAGCATTCAGGTCGCCGAAGCCAATCCTGGACTATGTTCCGTGCTCGAGAACGCCGCGCTGCTGTACGCAAGCGGCCACGCCGCGCCTGCGCGACAAGTGCTCGAGCAAGGTGTGGCCACCGACAACGACGCGAAGGTTTCTCCGCTCGCCTGGCTGGCCTTGTTCGATCTGCTGGAGCGCGCCAACGACCGTGCGGCATTCGAGCAGCTCGCGTTGCAGTACGTCGTTGCTTTCGAACGCTCTGCGCCGGCGTGGGAAGAGCGCGAGCCGCAGCTGCGTCCCGGGACGCGGCCGGCGCCAGGAGGCTACTTCGCGCTGGCGGGCAAGCTCTCACCCGCCAACGTGCCGCAGATCGGTCACATGCTTGCCGCGACGCAGAAACAGTCGCAGGTTCGCCTCGATCTGGGCTCGCTCACCGGCGCTGACGACGCCGGCGCCAAGCTGCTCGCCGACGCCCTCACCCAGCTGCGCAAGCGCCAATATGCGCTGGCTCTGCAGCATCCGGAAAAAATCCGGCGCGCGCTGGAAGCGGCAGTGGCTCAGGGGCGCGATGCGGGCGAGGGCTACTGGACGCTGCTGCTCGAGTTGTTGCAGTGGCAAAACGATCGCAAGAGTTTCGAGGACCGCGCGGTCGACTTCGCGGTTGCCTTCGAGCTCTCACCGCCCTCTTGGGAGCCGCCGCCGAGTGCAACAGCCGTCAACACGGCTGTGGATGCGCCCGCCGCTGCGGCGGAGACCACGGAAATGCTTTGCTGGCAGGGGACGATGACCGGCCCGACCGATCCCCAGCTCGCCAAGTTCGCCGAGTTTCGCGAAGGCCGGAGCACCGTGCCTGTCGACATGTCTACAGTCGACCGCATCGATTTCGTATGTGCCGGAGCACTGCTTAACGCGATCATTCGTGCCGAAGGGCAGCGCAAGACCGTGCAGATCGCGGGTGCCACGCCGATCATTCGCGCGTTGCTGCTGCTGATCGGAATCTCGCCGCGCCACTTCATCAAGAAGCCCCAATAATTGCGGCGGTTGCGCACGTTTCATCGACGGCGCACCGCGTTGAACCGGACGCGCCGCGCGAATCTGGTAGCGTAGTTGAAGCGAATCGATGCGCGGCGCGCCGGTTAACGCAGGCACGAACTGCTCGATTGCGCGCCGGTTAACGCGGGGCACGAACCGCTAAAAACACAAGCGCCGGTTAACGCGGCCAACGAAACCCTCGAAATCCGCTGGTGACGATAGTGACGGACGATTTTCACGGGACGACGATCCTTTCCGTCCGCCGCGGCGCATCCGTCGCGCTCGGCGGCGACGGGCAGGTGACGCTCGGCAATGTCGTGATCAAGGCGACCGCACGCAAGGTGCGTCGCCTTTACGGCGATCGTGTGCTGGCCGGTTTTGCGGGGGCGACCGCCGATGCATTCACCTTGTTCGAGCGCTTCGAGGCGAAGCTCGACAAGCATCAAGGTCAGCTGCAACGGGCCGCAGTCGAGCTCGCCAAGGACTGGCGCTCCGACCGCATCCTGCGCCGGCTGGAAGCGATGCTCGCGGTCGCCGATGCCAGCACATCGCTCGTCATCACCGGCTCGGGTGACGTGCTCGAACCCGAACACGGTATCGTCGCGATCGGATCCGGCGGCGCCTACGCTCAGGCTGCGGCACGTGCGCTGCTCGAGCATACCGAGCTTGGGGCTGAAGCCATCGTCAAGGAAGCGCTGGTGATCGCGGGTGAGCTGTGCATTTATACGAACCAGAATCATTTCATCGAGGTGCTATGAACGCGGCCCGGTCCGACTACGACGTCGTCATCCTGGGTGCGGGACTGGTCGGCATGGCGCTCGCCGTGGCCCTTGGCCGACAGGGGCTCGATGTCGCGCTGCTGGAACGAAGCGCGCTCGCGGCCTTCGAGGGTCCGGCCGGCGCCGAAGATTGGGATCAGCGCGTCTACGCCGTCAGTCCCGGCAGCGCCGAGTTTCTGCGCGACCTCGGCGCGTGGCAGCGGCTCGCGGCGGATCGAATTGCGCCGATCGAAATCATGGACGTGCACGGCGACAGCGGAGGCGCGATCGTATTTTCCGCCTATGAGCTGGGGGAGCGCGCGCTCGCTTGGATCGTCGAGAACCGCGCGCTCGCAGCGGCGCTGGTCGAGCTCGTGCGCACGACCGCCCACCTCGACGTGCTTGCTCCTTGCGAGCCGCGCACGCTTGCACGCAGCGCTGACACGGCCCAAGTCATGCTTGCCGACGGCCGTAACTTGTCTGCGCGCCTTGTCGTGGGCGCGGACGGCGTGCGTTCATGGGTCCGCCGCGAAGCCGGAATCGCGCGCGAGCCGCAGTCCTACGGGCAGACGGCCATTGTCGCCAACTTCGCGACCGAGCGGGCGCATCGCGGACGTGCGTTCCAGTGGTTTATCGAAGGGGCAGGCGTGCTCGCGTGGTTGCCGCTACCCGGCCGGCGAATCTCGATCGTGTGGTCGGCGCCCGACGCCCTTGCGCAGGAACTTCTCGCGCTGGAGGCGGCGACCTTGAACGCACGCGTCGGAGCCGCGGGCGACTCGGTCCTGGGCGAGTTGACGCTGATCACGCCGCCGGCCGCGTTCCCGTTGCACTTCCTGAGGCTCTCCTCGGTGATAGGGCACAGGCTGGCGCTGGTCGGCGATGCGGCACACGGCGTGCACCCGCTCGCCGGGCAGGGCGTCAACCTGGGCTTCGGAGACGCGGCGACGTTGGCCGAGGTGCTCGCCGCACGCGGGCCGGTCGCCGACGCTGGGGCGCCGATCCTACTGGAGCGCTATGCACGCAAGCGCGCACTGCCCGTGCTGTCGATGCAAATCGTGACCGACGGGCTGGTGCGCCTGTTCGATGCACCGGCGCTCAAACTGCTGCGCAATCGCGGGATGCGCTTGGTCGGGAGGCTCGCGACCGTCCGGCGGCTACTGGCGCAACCGGCGCTGCGTTAAACTGTCGCCCCGACCGCAATTCCCCGGAGCCTTCGATGCGAATATCGTTTGTCCACCTGGCGCTGGCCACCTTGATTTTGGCGCTGCCCCCGGCGACTGCGGCGCAGGACGGCAAGCCTAACGCGGCCAGAGAGGCGCCTACCAGAGAGGCCGCCGCGGTCAAGAAGCTGCTCGAGGAGAAGTTCCCTGGCGCGGCCGTCAGCAGCGTCTCCAAGTCCCCGTATTTCGGCCTGTACGAGGCGCAGTTCGACGACCGGATCATCTATACCGACGCCAAGGTCACCTATGTCATGGTCGGCTCGATCTTCGACGCCAACACCAAGCAGAACCTCACCGACGCCCGGCAGCGGCAACTCAGTCGCGTCGCCTGGGAATCGCTGCCGCTGGACCTCGCGTTCAAGCGCGTAAAGGGCAACGGGACGCGCAAGTTCGCGATGTTCTCCGATCCCGACTGTCCGTTTTGCAAACGCATCGAGAACGACATCAAGCGGCTCGACGACGTTACCATCTACACTTTTCTCTTCCCCATTGACCAGCTGCATCCCGACGCGTCGCGCAAATCGGCGCTCATCTGGTGTGCCGGCGACCGGGCCAAGGCCTGGGACGCGTTCTTCGAGGCCGGCACGCTGCCCGACAACAAAGGCGAATGCGCGACGCCGATCAGAGACACGGCGCTTCTCGGTAGCCGCCTGCGCGTAGCCGCGACGCCGACGCTGGTGTTCGCCGACGGGTCGGTGATGCCCGGCGCGCTGCCGCTGGCGCAGCTCGAGAGCGAGATCAACAAGGGCGAGGCCGAGGCGAAGAGACTGGCCGCGAAGAAGTAGCTTGGGCGGCGATACTCGAGGGAGACGACATGGCCATTCTCGACTTCATCAGCAAGCAGTTCATCGATATCATCGAATGGACCGACGACTCGCGCGACACGCTCTCCTACCGGTTCCCCGATGAGGACAAGGAGATCAAGCGCGGGGCGCAGCTGATCGTGCGCGAATCGCAAATCGCGCAATTCGTCTACCTCGGTCAGTTCGGCGATACGTTCGGTCCGGGCAAGCACACGCTCACGACCGACAACATTCCCGTCCTCTCCGATCTCAAGGGCTGGAAATACGGCCTCGAGAGCCCGTTCAAGGCGGACGTCTATTACGTCGCCACGCGCCTGTTCACCGGCAACAAGTGGGGAACGGCAAACCCCGTCATGATGCGCGACCAGGATTTCGGCGTCGTGCGGCTGCGCGCCTTCGGGATCTACGACTTCAAGATCGTCGATCCGAAGCTGTTCCTGAAAGAGGTGGCAGGCACCGACGACCACTTTCGCCTGGACGAATTCAACGACACCATGCGCTCGCGCATCGTGAGCGTATTCTCGGAGGCGCTCGCGCAATCGAAGATTCCCGCGCTCGACGTTGCGGCACGTTACGCCGAGCTCGGGCAGGCGCTGCTGCCGCTGATCAATCCGCAAACGATGTCGAAGTACGGCCTCGAGATCACGAGCTTTATCGTCGAGAACGTATCGGTGCCGTCGGAGGTCGAGCAGGCGATCGACAAGCGCTCCAGCATGGCCGCTGTTGGCAATCTGAACGACTATGTGAAATTCCAGATGGCGCAAGGTCTGGAGAAGAGCGACGGCGCCGGCGTCGGCGGCATGGCCGCGCAGATGGCGGTGGGCATGGCGATGGCGCAGCAGATGATGAATCAGACCGGAGGTATTCTGGGCAGTCAGGCGACGCCGGGCATCCAGGCGCCGGGCGCCGCCGCAGCGGCGGGCGCGCCGGCATCGACGCCGGACCTGTTCACGCCGGCGCAGGTTGCGCAGTTGCTCGGCGTGGGCGAGTCGGACGTGGTAGCGAGCCTCGAGTCCGGCGACCTCAAGGGGAAGAAAATCGGCACGCAGTGGCGCGTCACCCGAGCGGCGGTCGATCAATTCCTTCATTCCTGAGCTTTAGCGATGATCTGCTCCTTCCGGCACCACGCGCGGCGGTTGCTCGCCTTGATCTGCCTCGCCTGGCTCGTTGCAGGCGCCGCGCTGGCGCAGGATCCGCAAGCGACGGTCGCGCAGGCAGCGGCTCGTGAGTGGCTGGCGCTGGCCGATCGTGCCGATGCCCAAGCGAGCTGGAATGCGGCGGCCAAGAAATTCCAGGCGGCAATGCCTGCGGCCGCCTGGGCCGACGCGCTCGCCAAGCTGCGCACACCGATGGGTCCGGTGAAGAGCCGCACAATCTCCAAGACGGGCTTCCGGAAGAAGTTTCAGGACGTTCCCGAAGGCGATTACGTGTTGGTCGTCTATGTGACGAACTTTGCCAACAAGGACCGAGCTCAGGAAACGCTGACGCTCGAGCGCGAGTCCGACGGCAAGTGGCGGGTGCTCGGCTATTCCATTCTCTGACCCGTGCGCGCCGACCGCGCCGTCGCGCAGGAGAAGATCGTCTGTCCTGCTCGACGCCGGCATGCTGCCTGAGCGCGCTCTCGTGCCGCGTCTGAGCCGGTCATGAATACGCCATCGCCCTTGTCCGAAACGACGGCGCAAGAGAAGTTCTCGTGCCCCGCCTGCGGCGCCGAGGCGGTGTGGAATCCGGCCAGGCAGGCGCTGGTCTGCCCGTTCTGCGGCACGGCGTCGCCGGCGAAGGTCGACGCCGACACGGGAAAGATCGTCGAGCACGATCTGGTTGCGGCGCTGCGCGGCGTCGGTGCGCGCGGCTGGCAGGCCGAGAAGCGCTATGTGAAGTGCCAGAGCTGTCAGGCGATCTCGGTGCTCGACCCCGCGCGTCAGGCGCAGCGCTGCGAATTCTGCGGCTCGGCGCAGCTCGTACCCTACGCGCAGAGCAAGGACTCGTTCCGGCCCGAAGGCCTGCTGCCGTTCAAGGTCGCGGAGGACCAGGCGCGCGACCGCATTCGCGCGTGGTACGGCAAGCTATGGCTCGCGCCGAACGCCTTGAAGCGCCGTGCGCTTACCGACACCGTCAAGGGCGTCTATCTTCCGTACTGGACCTTCGATGCGCGCGTCGACGCAACGTGGACCGCCGAGGCCGGGCATTACTACTACACGACCGAAACCTATACCGATGGCAGCGGCCGCACGCAGACGCGCCAGGTGCAGCAAGTGCGCTGGGAGCCCGCCGCGGGCGAGCTCTCCCATTTTTTCGACGACGATCTTGTCTGCGCGTCGGTCGGCGTGCATCCGGCGCTCGTGCGCGGCATCGAGCCGTTTCCGACCAAAGAGCTCAAGCCGTACGATGCGGGTTACGTGGCCGGCTGGGTCGTCGAGCGCTACCAGATCGACCTCGTCGCCGCGGCGCAGGCGGCGCGCGACGCGATGGAGGTCAAGCTCCGCCAGATGTGCGCGGCGCAGATTCCGGGTGACACGTATCGCAACCTCGAAGTGCGGGCGAACTACTCCGGGCAGACGTTCAAACATATCCTGGCGCCGATCTGGCTGCTCAACTACAGCTACGGCGCGAAAGCGTTTCAGGCGGTGATGAACGGATTCACCGGCGCGATCCAGGGCGAATACCCGAAGAGCTGGATCAAGGTGACGCTGCTGGTGCTCGCGATCATCGTCATCGTGATAATCGCGCTCTCGCTGGGCACGCATCGGTGAGTCGTAGCCCGGGCTGAGGCGAAGCCGAAGCCCGGGGCATTTGACGTTGTGGCGCCATTCCTGGGATTCGTCCTCTGGACTCATCCCAGGCTACACGGGCTGCAGCGGAGGAGAGATCATGCATGCAGCGATCGTAACCGGAGTCTCGCGCGGCCTCGGCGCGGCGCTCGCCGCGGCGCTGCTCGAGCGCGATTTTGCCGTGCTCGGGGTCGGCCGCGCGAGCAACCCCCGCCTCACGGACGAACGCTATCGTTTTGCGCGCTTCGATCTGGCCGATGCCGCGGGCGTCGACGAGACTCTCGGGCCAGCATTCTCCGCGCTCGCCAACGCAAGGCCGGCGTCGATTTGTCTGTTGAACAATGCGGCGACGGCAGGTCCGGTCGGGACGCTGGGTAGGCTCGCCGCGGGCGAGATCGCATCCTCGCTGGCGGTAAATCTCGCTGCGGTGGTGGCGCTCACGAATCTATTTTGTCGCGTCTTCTCCGACCCGGCACTGCCGCGGCGCGTCATCAATGTCTCTTCGGGCGCAGCGCAGACGGCGCTGGCGGGGGAGAGCGTCTACTGCGTGGCCAAGGCGGGGATGGAGATGCTGACCAAGGCGCTTGCCGTGGAACAACAGGCGCCGGGCTTTCGCGCCATCGCGGTGCGGCCCGGTGTCATCGATACCGACATGCAGGCATTCGCGCGTTCGCAGTCCAAGGACGTGCTCCCCAGCGTCGAACTGTTCCAGGGCTTCCATCGCGACGGCCGGCTGGTCGCGCCCGAGGTCGTCGCGGCCAAGATCGTGGGCAGGCTCGTCGAGGAGGACGTCGAGCACGGCCGCACGTATTCGTATCAGGAGCTCTGAGCTTCGTGGTTTTCGTAGAAGGGCCGAATTCATTCGGCCGGCGAGCGCGAATTGAGGCGCCACGTGCGAATGAATTCGCAGGAAGTCAGTTTCGGCTCGGCAGCAGCCGCACCCGGTACTCGAGGATGCTCGGCTGCGCGCCGGCTTCCCACGTCAGGCAATAGATCTGCTTGCGGTCGGCCGTGAACTCGCCTGATTCGTGCGTAGCATGCTCGCGCACGATCGGCATGATCACGGCGTTCGCATCGTGGTAGTGAATGTTGAACGCGACTGGTGCCGCGCTGACGAAGTAGAAGCCGATGCGCTCGCCTGCCTGCAGCGCGACGCATTCCTCGCGCAGTGCGAACGGCGCAAGCTCGACGCCCGCTGCCGCCCGCTCCGTGTCCAGTCGGTAGGGATCCGCGGCGCAGCCATAGAGAGCGAGAGCGGCAAGGGCGCTCCGGCGGCCCGACACGCTCATCGCCGCCGCGAAGGTCGCGCGCGCCAATCTTCGACCAGCAGCGCCCAGCGTTCGTGATCGCGCCATCGCCCGTCGATCTTGAGGTAGCGGCGCGAATAGCCTTCGCGCGCGAACCCCGCGCGGCGCACCAGCGCAATCGAGCGCCTGTTCGCAGGCTGGATGTTCGACTCGACGCGATGCAGGTGAAGCGTACGGAACGCGTAACGCAGCATCAGCTCGAGGCCCTCGCGCATGTAGCCGCGGCGTGCATACGGCGAAAGTGCGTAATAGCCCAGGTAGGCGCTCTGCATGACGCCGTGGAAGATCTGCGACAAGTCGAACACACCGACTAGGGCGTCGTCCTCGCGCCGGCAAGCGAACAGCGTCTTGAACGCGGGCTGGCGGCAACGCGCGAGCATGGCCTCGTAGCCCTTACGCGTGGCGGGGGGTCGCGTCCAGCGGCGATGAACCGCGCGACTCGCGCGCACAGCGGCGCAGAACGCCGGCGCGTCGCTCGCGCGCGGTCGGCGCAGGTACACGCGCTGACCGACGGCAAGCGCGGATTTAGGGACTGGCATAATGACCGGAATGTTACCGCGCGGACGCGGCTTGCGATGAGCAAATGGATCGAGGGCAAGGTGGTCGGCAAGAAGCGCTGGACCGAGCGATTGTTCTCGCTGCAGGTCGCCGCGCCCACGCTGACCTTCGTCGCTGGCCAGTTTGCGCGGCTCGCGCTACCCGCGCCTCCGGGATCGAAGGAGGCGATGCTCGGGCGTCCCTATTCGTTCGTCAACCCGCCCGACGACACCGCGCACGAGTTCTATTTCAACGTGCTGCCGGAAGGCCCGCTGTCGCCGCGTCTCGCCGCGCTTGAGGGTGATGACTCCGTGTGGCTGCTCGATCGCGCCAACGGGTTTTTCTGCGTCGCTGAGCTGCCCGACGCGGCGGCGTTATGGTGCCTCGCGACGGGCACCGGCCTCGGTCCTTACCTGTCGATACTTCGCACCGAAGAGCCGTGGGAGAAATTCGAGCGCCTTGTGCTGGTGCACGCGGTGCGGCATGTCGCCGACCTGTCGTACGGCGAGGTAATCGGAGGGATCGCCGCGGCGCATCCGGGCCGCTTTGCGTTCGCTCCCTTCGTCAGCCGGGAACCGCACAAGGGCGCACTGTCGGGACGCATCCCTGACGCAGTGCGCGACGGCCGGCTCGAGGCATGGACGGGCGTGCCGCTAACGGCGGAGAACGCGCACGCGATGCTCTGCGGTAATCCCGACATGGTGCGCGACATGCAAGAAGTGCTCGAGCAGCGCGGTATGCGCCGGCATCGGCGCCGCGAGCCGGGTCATTTCACGCTCGAGACGTATTGGTAATCGCGGCTACGTCGAGCTTGTACGCCGGCCTGTCGTCGACAACGGCGTCCTAAGTCTTTTTGGCAAGCGGGATCTAGCTGTCGCGAACGGCAACGAGCTCGATCTCGAAGATCAGCGTCGCGCCCGGTGGAATGACGCCCCCTGCGCCTCGGTCGCCGTAGGCCATTTCCGGCGGGATCACCAGCGTGCGCCGCCCGCCGACTCGCATGCCGGCCACGCCCTCGTCCCAACCGCGGATGACACGGCCGCCGCCCAGCGGAAAATTGAACGGAGAGGGTTTATCGAGCGAGGAGTCGAATTTCCGGCCTTTTTTATCTGCTGAAGCAGGCTCATAAAGCCAGCCTGTGTAGTGAACAACTGCAATTTTGCCCTTTACGGCTTCGGCGCCCGTACCGACCAGGGTATCGGTCTTCTGCAACTGCGTAATTTTGGCATCCATCTTGCTTTCCGGAGATGTGGTCGTCGTGCCAGGCGTTTGTGCCGGAGCGATTCCAGGTGACGCGAGCAGGATTGCAACGGCAGCACACACCGATGCAACGCAACAGCTTAGGAGAAGGGAAGGCGACATTGGTTGGCGCTGGGCGATTGACGGGAACGGCGGCGCGCCGACGGTACGCAACGACATTGTCGTAATTCGCGCAATTTCTGACAGCTTTTGCATCGATGATGATTATGGGCTATAAACCACAATTCAGCAAAGCCTGGCACTGGCGCCCGCGGCCCGCATGCCGATGAACGGCTCGGGCGGCGCGCGCAGCGGGCCTGCCCCTCGCCGACAGGCAGTTTCCATGAAAGCGATGCTCGGATTCCTGACTCCGCTAGCCAAAGACGCGGCCGATCCTTTGCAGAACGCCAAGAGCGCTGGGGCCTGGCTGCGGCAGTTGCCGGCGCTCGATGTGATCGGAAGGCAGCAACACGTGATCCGCGCACTCGATCGCATGCGGAAAGGTCAGTACGCCATCGATCTGAATCGCATCGCTGCGATCGAATTTGTCGACGCGGCGCTCGGCGCCGACCGTCGGCAGCTGATCAAGCAGTACATCGAGAACGCGGAGAGCTCGCCCAAGCTCGCCGACCGTATCTGGCAGGCGCTATGGGAGATGAGCCAGGAATTCACGCTCACGTATCAGACGGCGCTTGAATCCGCCCTCACGCAGGTGGCGAACGCGCGCTGGAAAGCGGTCCTGCCTCTGCTGTTCGTGCGCCTGGTGCATTTCCACGGCACCGATGCCAAGTTGCGCGTGTTCAAGCACGAACGCTGGATTCCCGCGAAGTGGATCGAGCTGCACCAGATTTATCTGCGCTCGTGCGAGCTCTCCTGCGATCGCCAGCCGATGGCACTGCCCGCGGCGGGTGCCGGTGCCCAGGCTTGGTCGGTCGAGCAGGAATACCTATACGTGTTGCTCGTGCACCAGCTCAACACCGGCAATCTCGGGCCCGCCGAAGTCGATTGGGCAAGCTCGCAGCTGCGCGCATGGAGCCGCCGGCTCGCGCTGGAGCAGATTCCCAAATCGGTCGAGGGATTCTTCGTCGATCTCGCCGGCCGCTGCGGTCTCATCCGGCGCAACGGCAACGACCGCGGCTCGGTACTTCGCTACGTTGACACGACGCCGCTCGCCGATGCGATGGACCGCGCGGTCGGCGCGCTGCGCGACGCCGAGGCGACCGACCAGGGGCCGATCGCCGCCATCAATCAGCAGCGGGTGGCGGTGCTCCGCAAGATCCAGCCCGCGCTGTCTCCGTCGACGCTTTCCGATCTTCGTCGCGATCCGCGAACCGCGGTCGCCGTGTCCGCGCACGTACGTATCGGCCTATCGCGCATCTGTCAGGATCTGACTGCGAAGGCGGCGGGCGAGAACTCGACCGAGGTCAGCGGCGCCGCCGAACAGATCGAAGTCTTCCCCGTCGCGGGCGCACCGCGCGCCCGCCGCAGGCCCCTGGTCGAGGACGATTCGCTTGCCGCAAGCCTCTCATCGTGGAGCGATCCGATGTGGGAGGTCAAGGATCGCAGCGTCGCCGGACTGCGTATCGCGGCGACGGGCGGCATCGGACAGAGCCTGTCTCTCGGTGCGCTGGTCGCCGTGCGGCAATCCGACGCCGATGCCTGGCTGCTCGGCGTCGTGCGGCGGCTGAACAAGGTTTCCAACGAAGAAGTCGAGGCAGGCGTCAACATCATCGCCGAGCGTATCGTTGCGGTAACGCTGGCGGCGAAGCAACGCCCGAACGAAGACATGGGCTACGTGATCGACGGGCTGGATCTTTCGACGCTCGGTGATCGCTTCGAGGGCTTGTATCTGCCGCCGCCGTCGCGTCCGGACAAGCCGCTCGCGATGAAGACACTCATCGTGCCGACCTCCGAATATGCCGAAGGTCGCAACGTCATTCTCACCACGACAAATTCGGTCTACACGGTGGCCTTCCGCCATCTGGTCGAGCAGCGGCCGGACTGGAGCTGGGCGACCATTCAGATCGTCGAGAAGACGGCGCGCGCGACAGGCTGATCCACAGCTACTGCGCGACCCGTCTGCTTTGTTGTTTCCTCGCTCGGCGCTCGCCGTACTTCTTTTGTACTGTCTCGCGCCTCGCTCCGGGCCGCCTCGCAGCCGGGCCTGCTCGCGACGCTGCGTGATCAGCCTGTCATTCGACTAATCGTATTTTCGAATCATGGTCAGTCGAGCGGTCGGAATTTCAAGGTGATATTCCTGCGGAACATATCCGGCGAGTCGGGCCGCGGCAGCGGCGATGACTTGAGGATCGCGCGCTGCACGGCCTCGTCGTAAGCGCGCACGCCGCTCGATTTGCCTAGCTGCACGTCGATGATCTCGCCGCTGGGCAGCTGGACGACGTCGAAGATGGCTTCGGGATTTCCCGGCATGTCGGGCGGCACGACGACGTTGCCTCTGATCTTGGCCTGGATGCGGCGGATGTAGTCGGCATCCGCCTTGGCGCGCGCCGCGTCGGCGGCGGTCTTCTCCAGCGCCTGGCGTTCGCGCTGCGCCTGCGCTTTGAGCGCGTCGGCCTCGCGCGCCTGCCGCTCGCGAGCTTCGGCGAGGCGCTTCTCCTGCTGCTTCTTCTCGGCTTCGCGCCGCTCGGCCTCACGCTTCTCCGCGTCGTGCTTTTCCTTCTCCCGGCGCTCGCGCTCGGCCTGCTCCTTTCGGGCGCGCTCCTGCTTTTCCTTGAGCGCGATGTCGGGCTTGGGCGGCTCGACCGGCGGCGGCTTGGCTTCGGCTTGAGGTTTCGGAGGCTCGGGTTTGGGCGGCTCGGGTCTGGGTGGCTCAAGCGCGGGTTTGGCGGGCTCGATTCTTTCGACCACGGGCGGCACGTAGAGCTCCACGGTCACCGGCGCCGGCTGGGGGTTCTGCCAGTTGACGCTGAAGACCAGAAACAGCACGAATGCGACGTGAACCGCGATCGCCAGAATCGCCGCGATCCACTTGACTGCGGACCAGCTCGAGCGCGCGCGCAGCGGCGGCATTGCGCCTCAGCTCGGTTGCGGACGGAGGAGCAAGCCGACTTTGCGCACGCCCTTCTGCTGGAGGAGATCGAGCACGCGGACCACTTCTTCGTAACGGACCGCGCGGTCGGCGGCGATCACGACTGCCTGGTCGGGATTCTTCGCCTGTCGGTCGCGCACGCGCGCAATCATTTCATCTCGCGACACGCGTACCGGCGCGGCGGCGCCGTCGCGCAACCA
>DASWDF010000090.1:0-10267 GCA_036395475.1 Casimicrobiaceae bacterium | reverse complement strand
CACTGCCGAACCGCTCGAGCTGATAGCCGAACGAAGCGCTCAACTGCCGCAACGGCAGCGGATTTTCCGGCGTAGATCCGATCTCGCGAAACGCGGCGTTGGTCCATTGCGCTTGGGCGGCGATACTGAAGTGGCCCGTCTGCCGCTGGAAGCCCACGCCGCCGAGCGCGCCGGCTCCCATGCCGCCGCCGCTGACCGCACCCGTGGCGCTGACGACGCCGATGTCGGTGATCAGGTAATTCGCCGCAATGCCTGCAGCAGCCAAGTCGCGCGCGAACTCGCCATGAACCTCCCCGGTGAGCTGGTCGGTCAGCCCGCGGCGGTAGGTCGCGCTCGCTACCGCGCGCCCGTAATCGAAGCTTTCGACGCCAAAGTTGTTGCGTTCGAAGCCTGCTTCGTAGGAATAATCCTCAAGGCCCGCCTTGAGGAGGTTCACGCTGGCGTAGAACGGCTGGGAAATGATCTGCTCGCGGCCGAAGAGGTCTCGCACGACGAGCTGAACGTTGCCGCTGCCGTTGACCGTCGGAATATTGGTGATGGAGAACGGACCTGGCGGGACGGGCCGCTGCGCCACCAGCGCGTTGTTGACGAACACGTCGACCGTCGAGGGCAACGCCGCTTGGCCGTTGGCGGCGATCGCCGGGAACGTGATGTAGCCGGGCTGCGTCGCGAAATTGGTTCCGTACTGGACCCCACCGAAGCGCACCGCCCGGCCCCATGCTCCAGGCACGTTGATCGCATCGCCCACGCGCAGCGTCGTCAAGCGCTGGGGAAAATCGCTGGTCCAGGTCGTATCCAGCCGCACCGCGTTCTTTGCGCCGGCGTTGTCCTGCACGAGCAGGCCCGCGACGAGAACGCCGTAGGCGCTGAATAATCCCGTCTCGAATTGACCGGCGTACTGCGACTCGCCCGAGGCGCGCGACGCAAACAGGTTGTAGTTCAGAAATCCGCCAAGCTGCGAAACGGAGGGGTCGGGATAGCGTGACGCCGCATTTGCGAACTGAGTATCCGTGAACGCCCGTGGCGGCGCGGTGATCGTGAGCCACTGTTTGGCGGCGTCATAGGCGTAAGTCACGCCGGGAATCGCATCAAGCGGGTAATACGGCGTTCCGTTGTGGAAGCGTGGGGCAACGCCGGGCCGCCGCAGCCGCCACCGATCGAGGCTGTCGACCGGCACCGCGATTCGCCCGTCGACATCGCGCAGTACCAGAACCGTGTCGGCGAGACCCTGCGCGTTGACGTCGACCAGCAGCAGGAGCTCTTCCACCCGCGCGGCCGGCGTGACAAGCGGCGGGGCGGCCGGAAGAACGGGCTCCGCCGCCTTGGGCTGAGCATTAACGAGGCCGGCGACGGCAAGCATGATGAGGGCCCACGATACGGCTCGCCTAGCGCTCGACTTTGACCGCGGTGTCGATCTCGCCGGCATCGGTATAGGCCTTGAGGCGGAACTCGCTGACCGATTTGACGCGGTCTGGTGGCGCCGGGAACGTCCACATTCGACGCTGTCCGGCAAGGACATAGGCGAGCGTCGATTCGTGCGCAATCGGGTCTCCGGCGCCCGGAAGGCCGAGCTCGAAATCGGTGACCTGCACGTGTGCGTTTCCGGTGTTTTGTGCGGCGAGGCGGATCGCGCCGTCTGGTCCGATCTGCGCCGACCACTCGAGCCGCCGCATACCCGGCGCCGCCGGAGCGACGAACACCGGCAAGCCGACACGCAACGCCACTTGCAGCCCTGTGAAACCCGGCTTGGGCGGCGGGGGAACCTCCTGCAGGTAGAGGCGGTACGCAAGCTCCCGCTGCGGGTCGGGCCCGCGCCTTAAGCCCACACGAACGATCTGCTCGCCGCCGGGCGGCACGGTCATGATCGGCGGAGTGACGAGCGCTTCGGTCGTGGGTGTATAGATCTCCTGGCCATTGTCCTGCGTCCACGCCACCACGCTCGACTGGACGACGATCGCATCCTCGCCATCGTTGCGCACGGTAATGGCCGCAGTCGTGGCGCCCTTGGTCATGTCGACGCGGATGGGATTGACCTGGAATGACCCGGCCGGAACCTCTGCGGCGGCGAGCGACAGCGCGAGGGCGATCCAGGGGACACTGCGGCGGGCGGTGACGGTCGTTTGCATGCGGGATCGGCAGCCATCATGCGCCGCGTAGTCGACGAGGTCAGAAGTTTACCGTTGCCACGACCGTATCGGCATAGGAACCCATGCTCACACCTTGGCCGGCAGGAATCGTCCCGCAGACGCTGTAGCTGCGCGGGCCCCGGCCGTTCGGAGCACCGGGGGTGAAGGTTTGCGCGCCTGACGGGCCCCAAGCCGCAGTCCCGGGAAAGCTGCAGGCGGTTCCCGGCGCGGAGCTCGGCGGTTGATAGAGCTCGTAGTAAAGCGTATCGGCGGGCCCGGATGCGCCACCGGCCGCCAACGCCATGTAGCGTCTTCCGCCGTTGGGATTTCGGCCCAGGTCCATGGTGATTTTCGGCGCCGAACCTTTAGTGCAGGCGATGCTCACCGTGCCTGCGGCATTGAGAGGAGTCGTTGCGTTGGCCAGCAGCGATTCGTATCGGCCGAAGCTCACCGCGCTCGTGCTGATCGTGCAGTTCGGGTTGACAATTGCGCTCACAGTGAATACTGCGGTTGTGCTGCCCGCTTGCGGCGGGACGGCCAACGCCAGCGTCAGCGCAGCCGCCGCCAGGCCGGCATGGCCGGTTCGGGGTCGCTGCTTGCGTCGGTCGAAAGGCATGACAAATCCGCTTCCCGAGAACCGAAGTCGCGGCATCGGGCCGCGACTTCGCGTCGCTCGCGAACCAAGCGCAGGCGGTCGCGGAACGCGCCGCCTGCCGCAAGGGCGGGGCGCGTTCATCGCGCCCGCAAGCTTAGAAGTTGACCGTGGCGACGACTGTGTCTTGGTACGAACCGACGCTCACGTCCTGACCTGCGGCAACCGTGCCGCAGACGCTGTAGCTGCGTGCGGCTTTGCTGGACGGCGCGGTCGGCGTGAACGTCGTTGCGACCGACGTACCCCATACCGTGCTGCCCGGGAACGTGCAGGCTGTGCCGGGGGTCGTGTTCGGCGGCTGATAGAGTTGGTATGCGAGGACGTCAGTGCCGCCGCCGGTGACCAGCATGTTTCGCTGCGAGCCGCTGGCGTTGGCGCCCAGATCCATGGTGATGTTCGGAGCCGATCCCTTGGTGCAGGCGATGGAGACGGAACCGCTGGCGTTCAGGGCCGTCGAGGCGTTGGCCACGACCGGATCGTAGGCGCCGAAAGCGACTGCAGTGGTACTAATCGTGCAATTGGCGGTGACGGAAGCGGTCACCGACAGGTTGGCGGGCGCGCTGCCGGCGTGGGCCGGCGATGACGAAAGCATTGCGGCGCCGACGCCGAGCAGAGAAGCAAGCACAAGAGCGTTCGAAATCTTACTGAGCTTCATCGAGACCATGATATCAACTCCTTATAGTATTATGCGAATTAAAGCTTTGTTTCAGTAACTTATCGTTCACTCATAATTACTCGATCAGCTTGCTGAGCTAAATCGATGAGTTACTGAGGGGAAGATTTCAGGCCTTCGCCCTTGTCCTACAGCTAGCAAAGGCTGTGCCAGGACTCCGAACCGAGCCAGGCGCGGAGGAGACCTGCCGAGGCGCCCCCTCTGCGGAGAGGGTTAGGAACTGGAGTTTGGTGCTTATACTCGCAGCACACAGTTCCGACCGTAGTCCCCTCGGGGTTGGCCGGCTGCCGCGTCGCGGCAGAAACTTGCGCGTTTTCCGGCCCTACGCGACCACGTGGATAGTGCCGTCCATGTCTTCGTGGCCGTCGCCGCAAAAAACGTCGCAGCGGAATTCGAAGCTGCCGAGTCTGTCGGGTACAAGGCGGAGCCGAGTCGCCCGTCCCGGAAAGATGTCGGTGCGCACGCCAAGATCCGGCGCGCGAAAGCCCATGTTCACGTCCGTGCTGGTGAACTCGAGGATCACAGGTTCATTGCGCTTCAGCGTCAACTCTTTGGGATCGAACGCGAACTTGCGGGCCAGGATGGAGATGACCCGCTCCGAGGGCTCCGAGCGCACGCTGATCGCACCGGTGATTCCGCCCAGCGCGGCTGCCGCGATCCCGGCCAGCACTGCTCTTCTGCGTAGCGAGGCCATGCGGTCCTAGGCGACAGGCAACTCGTTGAGCGCGTAGCGCGGCGGGTGCGCTTCGGCCTCGATCTCGCGGAAACCCAGTCCCTTGTAGGGCACTTGCGGGTCCCACGCGACCGGCACGCGCTTGGGCTGCGAGCCCGGCGCCGGAAGTGCGAACATCAATCCCTTGGCAGCATGGTGCTCGATGTGTCCGGTCGTGTGATGATGTTCCTGATGAATGTGGCCGTAAAAAACGGTCACGTTGTCGTGCGTCTGCAGTAGCTCGATCGCCTTCGCGGCGTCGGTCGTCGCCCAATCCCATTGTGGATACAAGTCAAACAGCGGCCGGTGAGTCAGGACGATGATGCGCGCGTCCTTGGGCTGGCGCTCGAGATCCGCTGCCAGCCACGCCAGTTGCTCGGCGCCGATCGAAGCCCCCGGATCCGAGACGTTGTCGAGGGCGACGAAGTGCACGCCCTTGTGATCGAAGGTGTAGTGGGTCGCGCCGAAGAATTCCTGAAACGCTTTGCCTCGGTCGAGCGAGGCGTCGTGCTCCCCGGGCATGAATTTCAAGTCCCTGACCTTGAGCTCGCTGACGATGTCGCGGAATTCAGCCATGCGCCTGCGCCGGATCTGCGCGTCCTCGGTCGTGTGCGTGAGGTCGTCGGTGAAGACGATGAAGTCCGGCGGCTGCTTCAGGCTATTGACCGCGGCGACCGCTTTCTTGAGCGTGCCGCTGGCATCAGGATTCTGGACGGGGCCTTCGAACCCCCAGTGGGTGTCCGAAAGCTGAACGAAGTAGAACTCGTCGCCCACAGCGGCGCTGGCTTTTTCCGCCGCGGCCGCGCCGCCGCATACCAGCACCGCAGCGCCCAACCCGGCCAGCTTCAAGAATTCTCGTCGATCGATCGGATACGGCATCGTGATTCTCCATAGGAAATCGAAATGCTGAGGAAGGCAGGCCGCCTTATCCCGTCCTACCGCGGGGCCACGCCGTTTATTCCGGGCATGGTGCGATGCACCAAATACGATACCGGCGGGGGCTGTTGGCCGGGGGGACATATCCGAGTCATACTTGCGCCGTAGCGTTCACATATCTGCTGCGTTCCCAATGCCGTCCTACCTTTCGATCGAAGCACTGACGGTGTCGTATGGCGGTCCGCCGGTGCTCGATCGCGTCAGCCTGGGCGTCGAGCGCGGCGAGATGGTCGCATTGCTGGGCAGCAGCGGTTGCGGCAAGACGACGCTCCTACGCGCGATCGCGGGCTTCGTCATCCCCGACTCGGGCATGATTCGCATCGAAGGCCGCGACATCGCGCATCTGCCGCCCGAAGCGCGCGGGACCGCGATGATGTTCCAGTCGTACGCACTGTGGCCGCACATGAGCGTGGCCGACAACATCGGCTACGGCTTGCGGATGCGCAGCTGGAAGAAGGACGCGATCGCCGGGCGCATCGAGGAGATGCTCAAGCTGCTCCAGCTCGAAGGCTTCGGGTCGCGATCGGTGACGCAACTCTCCGGCGGCCAGCGGCAGCGGGTTGCACTCGGACGCGCGCTGGCGGTGAGCCCGCATGTCCTGCTGCTCGACGAGCCGATGTCGAATCTCGACTACAAGGTGCGGCTCGAGCTGCGGCACGAGCTGCGCGCGCTGCAGCAGCGCATCGGCATCACTGCGGTATACGTTACGCACGACCGCGAAGAGGCGCTGACGCTCTCCGATCGCATTGCGGTGATCGACGCCGGGCGCATCGTGCAGACCGGCGCTCCAGAGGAAATTTTTCACCGTCCGACATCGGCGTTCGTCGCCGGCTTCATGGGCGCCGACAACGCGCTCGACGTCGTCGTGACCGGCGACGGCGCGTTCGCGACCGGCGCGGCGACGGCCGGAGGCTCGCGCGTCCGCGCGCACTTCCGCAGCGATGCGGCGCGTCTGGCGCCAGCCTCGGCAGCAGCAACTGCTGGCGAGGACCTCGTATTACAGGGCATCGTCGCGCAGTCGGTCTACGTCGGCCAGGGCTATCGCTATCGCGTGCGCGCCGACGGCGCGGAGATCTGGGTGCATGCACCCGAGCGCGTCGCCGAGGGCACGCCCGCCTGCGTTGTAGTCCCGCGTACCGCTTTGCTATTGTTTCCGCAGGATTCGAAACCTGCTTGATCCATCCCTAGGAGGAGCCTATGAAGACCCGGATGTTCATACTCGCCGTCGCGCTCGCGTTCGCTGGCGCAACGGCGGCACAGACGACGCTCAACGTCGTCACCGCGGGCGACCAAAACATGGTCGACTACGTCAACAACTACCTCGCGCCGAAGTTCGAGGCGATGAACCCAGGGGTAAAGGTACGCGCCGTCGGCACCGGTCCAGGCGACGGGGGCTCGCAGAAGATCTACGAAAAGCTCTCCGCGCAGCAGAAAGCGGGCAGCAACGAGTGGGACGTCGACGTCGCCGTTATCCATCAGCTTGCCTCGGCGACGATGGTCAAGGAAAAGTTGCTGATGCCCTATCGCAACGATGTCTCGGTGGGCAAGCTCGTGAGCCGCGACACGGCGAAGAATGCCCTTGGCGCGGACGTCGACGGGTACGTGATGCCGATGTTCCACAGCCAGATCGTCTTCGCGTATAACCCCGATCTCGTGAAATCACCGCCGAAATCGTTCACCGAGCTCAACGAGTGGGTGAAGAAGAATCCGAAGCAGTTCGGTTACAACGGCGTCAAGGGCGGCATGTCCGGCGTGGGCTTCGTCACCGGGTGGGTGTCCGCGTACAGCGGCATGGGCGACAAGCTGGAGAAGGGGCCCTACGACGCGTCGGCAGCGCCGGCGATCGACAAGGCGCTCTCCGGCCTGAAGGAATTCAATCAGTACGTGGTGATGACGCCGGGGAACGCCGGCACTCTGGACATGCTGAACCGCGGCGAGATAGCGATAGGGCCGGTCTGGGTGGATATGTTCTATACCTGGCAGGCCGACGGCCGCATGAGCCCGAAGATCAAGCTCGTGCTCCCCTCGCCGGGTCTGCCCGGGCAGCCGATGTACTACGTGATTCCGGCCAAGGCCGCACACGCCCAACTGGCGAAGAAATTCATCGAGCTGGCCGAGAGCCCGGAAGTTCAGGCCGACGGCATCATCAAGCAATTCAACTGGTATCCGGGGATCGATCCGCAGTATGTGCAGCCCAAGCTCGACCAGGCGGCGTGGAACAAGCTCTTTACCGACATCTCGCCCGCCGATCTGTCGAAGTACGGGCGGCCGTTCCCGCTGTCGCCGTATTTCAAGGACATCGTCGAGGGTTACGAGCGCGTCGTTCTCAAGTGACGCGGATGTCCAGGAGCAAGAGGCGAAGCCTCGCAGCGATTGGAGACAGCCGCGTCATCCCGGGCGAGCGCGCAGCGCAAGGCGCGGCATCCAAGTTAACGATACAGTTGTGTCGATAGCGCAGACTTGGGTCCCGGCCTGCGCCGGGACGACGAGTTGAGCGGCGCCTCCGCAAGGACGGCGGCGATGACCGCGCCCGTGGGTATCTTCCGCGGGCGCGGCGTCGCATTGGCCTTGATCGCGCCGGCGCTGGCCGTGGTCGGTTTGTTCTTCGTCGCGCCACTCGTCATGTCCGGCGTGGTCGCGTTTCGCGGCAAGAGCGGAGAGTTCACGCTCGAGCACTTCAGGAAGTCGTTCGACTACTACACGACCGACCTCCTGTTCACGCTGGCGATCGTCCTGGTGTCGACGCTCTTGATCGGCCTGGTTGCGATCGCCATCGCGGGCTACCTCACGCTCGGCGGGCATCCTCGCACCGTGGCGATACTGCGCTGGCTCTACCGCTGGCCGCTGTTCATCCCCTTTGTCGTCGCCGGACAGCTCATGCGCACGTTCCTGGCGAAGAACGGCATGCTCAACCACGTGCTGATCGGCAGCGGCCTGATCGAGCCCTTGTCGGCGCAAAGTCTGCTCGACTGGCGCGGCATCGTAGTCGCCTTCGTGTGGAAACAGGCGCCGTTCGTCACGTTGCTCCTGGCCGGCGCGATGGCCGCAGTCGAGTCGCAGCACATCGAAGCGGCGCGCAACCTCGGCGCGCGCCGGTTACGGGTGCTCATCGACATCGTGCTGCCGCAGGTGCGCGGCACGCTCTTGGTCGGTCTCGTACTGTCGTTCGTCACCATGCTCTCGGTGCTTTCGGTACCGCTGATGATCAATCCCAATTCGCCGACGATGGTGACGGTCGATGTCGCTTATCGCATCAGCACGCACGGCGACTATCCGGTGGCGAATGCGCTGTGCCTGCTGTCGCTCGCATTGGCGGCGATCGGCGCGGTTTTCTATCTGCGGCACGCCGCCGCACAGGTCAAGGCGACGTAAACGTGGCCGCGCTCGCGCTCCCTTCCCCGGTGCGGATGGTCTTTCGCGCGCTGATCCTGGCGCTCCTTGCCTTCGCAATTTTCGGCCCATTGCTCAATCTCTTGCTTTGGGCGTTCGCCGAGCGCTGGTATTTCCCGAACAAGCTGCCGCTCGAATTTGGACTCAAGTATTGGTATCGCGTGTTCCAGCCGCGCGGCGACGCGTTGGAGTCGCTGGGGACGAGCGTGTGGATTGCGGTGCTGACCGTCGCCTTCAGCCTCGCCGTGGCGATACCTGCCGGTTATGCGCTGGCGCGACTCAAGCTGCCATGGCGCGGGGCGATTCTGCTCGTGTTCCTGCTGCCGCAGGCGGTGCCGAACCTGCCCGTCTACGTCAATATCGCGCAGGTGTTCTACCAGATCGGGCTCAACGGCACGATACTGGGCGTCGTGCTGGTCCACGCCTCGCACGGTCTGGTGCTTGCGGTGTGGATCGCGTCGGCGGCGTTCGCCTCGGTCGATACGTCGCTCGAGGAAGCCTCGCGCAACCTCGGCGCCTCGCCGTGGACGTGCTTCCGGACCGTCACGCTGCCGCTCGCGGCGCCCGGCCTGATCGCGAGCGCGATCTTCGTCTTCCTCGAATCGCTCGACGAGTTCACCGGCACGTACTTTGTCGGCGTGCCCGACGTGACGACGCTGCCGCTCCTGATGTTCAACGCCACGATGGGGGGCAACTATCAGATCTCGTCGATCACCGCGCTCCTGCTGCTGATCCCGTCGATCGGCTTCATGCTCGTCGTCGAGCGCTTCCTCAAGTCCGACGTGCTCGCAATGGTCGGCCGGTAGCGATTGGCTTGGCACTGGTGAAGCGCAAGCGCAACGAGCGCGCGCACGGCGCACCGAGCCTGAAGATCGCCGGCGCCGTCGCCACGATCTGCTTCGAACGGCCGCGAGAGCACAACCGTATCGATCCCGACGATATTCCGGTATTGCGTGCGCACCTTGAGCGCGTCGCCGCCGCGGCGCCCGTTCGCGTCGTCGTTTTCAGGGGGGCCGGCGGCAAGACCTTCAGCTCCGGCTTCACCATCGACGCCATTCTGGATCGGCTCGATCGCAGCTTCGAGGATCTGCTCGACGCGATCGAGCGGTTTCACCTGCCGACGCTCGCAGTGCTCAACGGCGGCGTCTACGGCGGCGCGACCGACCTCGCGCTCGCTTGCGACATGCGCATCGGCGTCACCGGCACGCGCATGTTCATGCCCGCCGCCCGGTTCGGGCTCCACTACTATCCCGGCGGCTTGCGCCGCTACGTCGCCGCCGTGGGTCTCGCGCAGGCGAAGCGCGTTTTCCTGACGGGCCAGACGCTGCGCGCGACAGAGATGCTGCGGATCGGCTTTCTGACCGAGCTGGTTACGCGCAGGCGGCTGGAAGCGACCGTCGCCGATTATGTCGCCGCGATCGAGGCATGCGACCCGGCAGTTGTGACGTCGATGAAGCGTCAGTTGAACGCGATAGGCGCGGGCGACTCCGCGCTGGCGTCGTCGCGCACGCAGTATGAGGCCTCGCTCAAGTCGGCCGAGCTCAGGCGACGGCTGGCGGCGCTGGGCCAGAAGCGCTGACGCGAGCGCGCCTCGGAGGCGTTGTGTGCGATCATAGACGCCCGCGGTCGCATGCGGCGGCCGCGCTGCGATCCACGCCAATGCGCTCACCATGGACTCACCCAGCGCCGCGATAGGCTTCCTCTTCGCGCGGTTATCCGCAACGCCTGGTGGCCTGGTTTGCCATACACCGCAACCCACGCCGCCCACCGACGACGAT
>DASWDF010000089.1:0-1900 GCA_036395475.1 Casimicrobiaceae bacterium | reverse complement strand
CACCGCCTTCATCGACGACTCGCCCGGGCCGCGCGCGCGCGCGAGGTAGGCGGAGAGCTCCTTCTGGTGGCGCTCCATGATCTGGTTGGACTTCGCGTTCGGCCCCGGATAGACGCCGGTGACCGGCACGACTTTCATCAGATCGATGATCTTGCTCCAGCCGGCTTCGTCGAAGCGGAATTGCAGCGCGTAGCTGGTCGAGTGGCAGCCGGTGCAGTTGTTCAGGAAAATCTTCTTGGCGCGGGCGTCGTCGGCGCTCGCCTCCGGCAATGCCGCGACCATCATCTCGCCGGGCAGCTGGCGGAAGCGCCGCTCGGGGTCGGTCATCTCCTGCAGCGTGAAATCCGCTCGCCGCGCCGCGGACAGTTCGACAGCGCCCTTGCTGGTTTCAAAGCCGAGCGCCTGCGCCCACACGCGGTACTTGCCCGCGGGCAGGGGCGGGAAAAAATAATCGCCCGCGGTGTCCGTATACACGCTGGTGGTGATGGTGGAGCCCTCCAGCTTGGCGGATACCGTGACGCCTTCGAGTTTCTGGCCGGATCGCGACGTGATCGCGCCGCTCAGCGATTGATCGACCGCGTGGGCCGCGCTCGCCGCGAGCACGGACGTTGCGCAGGCGAGGAGTGAAGCGAGTACCTTGCTCATCGGGATTCTCCTGGAACAGTTCTCAGATAAGCGATGATGGCGTCGATCTCACTGGGCTTGAGGTAGTACTTGAACGCAGGCATGCGGTCGCTGCCGTTGACGATGAACGCGCGCATGACCTCGTCGTTCCCGCCAGCCGAGGCCTTGTTCAGCGGCGGCCCGTAGGTCTTGACGCCCATCGACGGCTGCAGATGGCAGATGCCGCACGACTGCGCGAAGACCTGGCGGCCGAGCAGCTGCGTTTCGTTGAGATCGCTTCGCTGCGCATGAGCGGTGGCCGCGGCGAGCGCAAGCGCGAGTGTCGAGACTCCGTGTTTCATTCCGTTTCCCCCTGCGGTGTTTCGTATTTCCACCGGCAAACACTGGTGACTATCCCACCGATGGCGAAGAATTACAATCGGTGCTATCAATTTGTTGTACTGTGCGAGGTGCATTTACGGAATTGACTGATTCTTCAATGTCCGAAGTGGAAACGAAAACAAGATCCTCCGACCCGCGCGTCGCGACGGCGATCGCGCACTGGGCGCCGAGATTCGTCTCGAACGGCGTGCTGCTCGCCGATTTCGAGGAGGTCACAGCCGGAATCGGGCGCTGGGAGGACTGGTGCCGCGCCTGGTGCGAGCGCGGCAAGGTGCACGAGACGCTCGGGCGCGAAGCGCTCTCCGAAGGGTACCAGCTCACTGCCGGCGAGCACCTGGTGCGCGCGGCGATGTACTACCACTTCGCCAAGTTCGTTTTCGTGCACGATCAGAAGCAGATGCGCGACGCGCACCTGCGCTCGGTCGATTGCTACAAGGCGGCGCTTTCGCTCATGCGCCCGACAGGCGAGCGCGTCGCGATACCGTTCGAGGGCAAGACGCTCTATGGAATACTGCGGCGGCCGGCGGGCGCGACGGGACGGTCGCCGATATTGATCATGGCGCCGGGCCTGGATTCCACCAAGGAGGAGCTGCACGCCTACGCGGAGCCTTTCCTCGCGCGCGACATCGCGATCCTCGCGATCGACGGGCCCGGGCAGGGCGAGGCGGAGTACGAGATCCCGATCTGCGGCGACTACGAACGCGCCGCGCGCGCGGTGTGCGACTGGATCGAAAAGCGCGCCGATCTCGACGCTGCGAAGATCGCCATGTGGGGCGTGAGCCTCGGCGGCTACTACGCGCCGCGCGCGAGCGCATACGAAAAGCGCATCCGCGCCTGTATCGCGCTCTCCGGGCCGTTCGAATGGAAGGAAATCTGGGGCGCGCTGCCGGTGCTG
>DASWDF010000088.1:0-14461 GCA_036395475.1 Casimicrobiaceae bacterium | reverse complement strand
TGACGATGCTCGCCATCGTCGCGCTGTGGTGGCTCGCCAGCCATTTTCGCTGGCTGCCGCCGCTCTTCCTGCCAACGCCTGAAACCGTCTTCGCGCGTTTGTACGAATCCGCGCTCGGCCAGCTGACCGATGCGCCGCTGGCGGAGCACTTCGGCTGGTCGATATTTCGGGTTTTCACCGCGTTTATCGCCGCTTGCGTCACAGCGATCCCGATCGGCATCGCGATGGGCGTCTCGCGCATCGCGCGCGGCATTTTCGACCCGCCGATCGAGTTCTACCGGCCGCTACCGCCGCTCGCGTACCTGCCGCTGATCGTCATCTGGTTCGGCATCGACGAGCTGTCCAAGGTGCTGTTGATCTACCTTGCGTGCTTCGCCCCACTGGCGATGAGCGCGCGCGCCGGCGTGCGCTCGGTAGCGCAGGAGCAGGTCCACGCCGCGTATTCCATGGGGGCGTCGAAATGGCAGGTGATCCGGCACGTCATCGTCCCGGCAGCAATGCCCGAGATCCTGACCGCGATGCGCATCGCGATCGGCTTTGGCTGGACGACGCTGGTCGCCGCCGAAATGGTCGCAGCCACCAAGGGTCTGGGGCAGATGGTGCTCAATGCTTCGAATTTCCTGCGCACCGACATCGTCATCATGGGCATCGTGGTCATCGGCGCGGTCGCTTACCTCTTCGACCTGCTGATGCGCTACGTCGAGCACCTCGTAGTGCCGTGGAAGGGGAAGGTGTGAGCAGCGAGCGGGGGTCGAGCGTCCGCGAGTAGCGGCGCGAGCCCGCAGCGAGGGGCCCCACGCGCAGAGCGCGTGGGGATCGCGCGAGGCGAGTCGCCGCTGTGACCGACTCTCAGCGCAGCGTTCTCGATTCGCGCCCAAGGAGGTCACTTCGGCGGCCGACACATGACGCTGCGTAATCGCTCGACCGGACAAGGAGGCCGCGGTCTGAAGGTCCCGCGCGGGGGCATTTTCAACGGTTAGCGACTCCTCGGAGCGCAAGCGCGCCGGGGCGGAACGCGCCGGAGGACGACGGCTGCCCGCCGCCGTGTGCCGGTCATCGGCGCAGGGTTGACAGCCCCGCCTCCATTTGCCACGCTGCCTGCATGGTCGCGCGCCCGCACTTCCAAAGACTCGTCGATCGGGTCCGGAACCTGTCGCCTCTGCCCGCCGCGGTGGTCTACCCCTGCGACAGCGATTCGCTACAGATCGCGCTTTCGGGCCGGTTTGCGGGTTATCTGGCGCCGGTGCTGGTCGGACCGGAAAAACGTGTTGCCGACGCCGCCGCGCTGGCGGGACTCGATCTTTCCCGAATCGACCTCATCGACACTCCGGACGAACCCTTTGCGGCAGCACAACGCGCCGTAGCGCTGGCCAAGAACGGCGAGGTCCGCGCGCTCATCAAGGGCAGCCTTTATCCCGACGACCTCATGCGCGCGGTGGCCGCGCCGGAGTCCGGGCTCCGCGGCGAGCGGCGGCTGACACACGCGTTCTTCATCGACGTGCCCGGCTACCCGCGCGCGTTCGTGCTCTCCGATGCGGTGCTGAACATCGCGCCGACTCTCGCCGCCAAGCGCGACATCGTCCAGAACGCGATCCATTTTGCGCACGCGCTGGGCATCACGGCACCACAGGTCGCGGTCTTGAGCGCGGTCGAGGGCGTGACGCCGGCGCTGCCGGCGACCGGCGATGCCGCAGCGCTCACCAAGATGGCGGCGCAAGGCATGATCACGGGCGGAGTCGTCGACGGGCCGCTGACCGCGGACAGCGCGATTTCGGCTGCCGCGGCGCGCGCCAACGGTGTCGAGTCGAAAGTCGCCGGCAACGCGGATGTGCTCATCGTGCCCGGACTCGAGGCCGGCGCGCTGCTGCTGCGAGCGATTACCGGCATGTTCGGGGCGCTCGCGGCCGGTGTGACGCTGGGCGCGACGGTCCCCGTCGTTTTGTCGAGCCGCGGCGAATCGATGGAAGTCCGCATGGCCGCGTGCGTGCTGGCGTCGCTGGTCGCCGCGCACGTGCCGCGCGTCGCCGCGGGCGCGGCCGAGCAAAGGCCCCAGCCGGCCGCCGCCGTCGTCGGCGTCGCTGCCTAGATAGGCCGGGCGCCGCTGCTCGCCCGCATCGACGAAGTATTCCCGCTCTGTCCCTCAAGCCGGGCCGAGCGGGGCGTTCAATGCCCCGCGAGGTCGTTCCACTGCGGCAGCAGCACCATGCTGTTGGGGTTGAAGCCCTTCATCTTGAGCGTGTCCATGCTGCCGACCACGGCTTCGGTATTCAGATCGACGATGGTTACCGAGCCATCGCTCATTCCCGGAAGGTTGAGGAGAGCGTTCTGCACGAAGGCGTAGCGCCAGTCCTTGGTGAAGGCAACGTGGTGCGCGCCCTCGGCCGTGGCGATCGATTTGACGAGCTTCGGCTGCGACGGCCCGGCGCTCAGGTCGAAGATGTGAAGGTGTCCGGGCTTCGCGCTAGTGACGTACATGCGGTCCGCTTTCTTGTTGAAGTAGATCTCCAACGGAACGCCCGCGTTCTGCGCGGAGAAGTCATAGGCCTGCGCGACATCGAAATCCTTTTTCGCCGGATTCCACGTAGCCGTCCATAGCGTGCCGCCGTACATGTTGGTGACGTAGGCCACCGGCGGATTCGCGCCTGGAACGAAGAGGATCTCCACCGGCGCCTCTCCCGACGGCGACGGCTTCTTCGAGACCTTGTAGGTGCCGAGCACCTTTCCGCTGCTCGCTTCCACCGCACTGATCACTTCCCCGGCGTCGCCGAGGTCCGAAGCGCGCACCGTGCTCGTCAGCAGGATCCGGTCGATGCCGTTGTGGATCGCAATGCCATGGGGATAGGGCGCGGCCACCTTTACGCTGCTCAAGGGCTTGTCCGCGACGGCGTCGCCGACGATCATCATCTGCGTGCCCATGCAGCTCAGGTACCACTTCTTGTTGTCTTCGGAAAATACGACGTCTTCGCCGACATTGCAGCCCGGGACTTCGATCACTTTGATGGTGTAGGGCTGCTTCTTCATGTCGATCATGCGCAGCTCGCTCTTGCCGAGCGCGGTGACATAGGCCTTGCTCTGGTCGCGGTTGTAGAAGATGTGATGCGCCACGAGGTCGGCGGGAAGCGGCATGTCCTGCACGATCTGCCCGTATGTCTTCGATTTCGGGTCGACGTCGATGACGGCGATGCCTTCCTTGCGCTCGCCCGTGGCTACCGGCGTCTTGAGGACCTTCAGCGATTCCGGCGACTTCGTCTCATAATTGAGCATCGCGTGAATCTGGCCGAACGCCAATCCGGGCAGGATCAGAAGGACCGCGGCCGCGCACCGTTGCAATTCGAAAGTGAGTCTCATGATCGTCCTCCAGGAAAATTCGGCCGCCCAAGCGAGCGGCGGCGAGAGATGTAGACTATGAACCTCCGCGGGCGCGAGCGCAAATGGCCCGGAGCCGCGATGCGCGACCTCGCGTTTGCCGGTTTTGAAACCATTCGGCTCGTCCGGGGCGAGAAGGCCACGCTACGCTTGACTTCAGACGAGCCGATGACGGTTCACGTGCACGGATACGACATCGAAACGCCTTTGATTCCGGGAATGACTGCGACCATCGCGATCGCAGCGCGTTTCGCCGGCCGATTTCCGGTCACCGCACATATCCACGATTCATCCACGAGCAAGGCCTCGACGCAGAAACACCATCGCGAGCCGACCCTGTTCTACCTCGAAGTCCTTCCGGAGTGACGTCCCGCGCCGCGAATGCTCGCAGGCCGCATTCGCGGCAGGTCGCCTTCTCGGGATTCGCAGCCGCGGCAGCGGCGATTTCTGCTTCGGCGCAGGCGCACGGTTTCGGGCAGCGCTACGACCTGCCGATTCCTCTCTCGCTCTACATCGGGGGGGCGGCGATCACGGTCGCCATCTCCTGCGTGATGCTGGTCGTCTTCGTGCGCGCGGCCCCGGCGGGCGGCATCGCGGCGGTCCTCGATCTGCGGCGGTCGACCTCGGGCCGTGCGCTCGTTGCACCGCCGGTCCTTGCGGGGTTGCGAATCGTCGGGGTCGCGCTCTATGTTCTTGTTGTCGTCGCGGGCCTCTTCGGAAACCAGAGCCCTCTCAAGAACATCACGCCCGTCACGATCTGGGCGCTCTGGTGGGTAGGCATGGGATACGTTTCGGCGCTATTCGGCGACGTGTGGAAGCTCGTGAACCCGATCGATTCGATCTTCATGGCGGTCGAGCGGCTGCATTCGCGTTGGCGTCCCGGAAAATCCTTCGGCCCGGCCTGGATCCTTGCCGAATGGATGGGTGCGTGGCCCGCCGTCGGACTCTTTCTCATCTTCCTTTGGATGGAAATAGCGTGGCAAGAGAGCGATCACCCTGCCCGCCTTGCGGCCGCGATCCTCGGATATTCTGCCCTGACGTGGACCGGGATGTTCGCTTTCGGCCGGTCGCGCTGGCTTGATGCCGGGGAGGTCTTCAACCGCGTCTTCGGAGTCCTTGCGCGCTTCGCTCCCACGCGGATTCGCATCGAGAATGGACGCGTGGCCGAATTGCAATTGCGCCCCTATGCGGTCGGCCTCCTCGCGCGCGAGCCGGTCGGCCCTTCCGAGATCGCTTTGATCCTTGTCATGCTCGCGGCGGTCAGCTTCGACGGTTTCATGGAGACGCCCGCATGGGCCGCGATCGCCGATACCTTCGCTTCGATGACGGCCCGTGATGCGGCCGAGCCGGATTTTCATGTCGCGATGCAGACGCTGGGCTTGCTGGCCGCGTCACTTCTGTTTTTCGCGATCTACGGAATCTTCTGCGGCCTCATCGCGTGGTGCGGCCGCTCGAGCGGATCGCGCGATGAGGCCGTATCTGCGAAGCGGGTCGCTGGGCTTTTCGTGTTCACGTTGGTGCCGATCGCCATCGCCTACCAGGTCGCCCACTATTTCTCCTTCCTGGCCATGGCCGGCCAATACTTCATCGCGCTCGCCTCCGATCCGCTCGGCCTGGGCTGGAACCTCTTCGGGACCGCGAATCGTTTCATCGGCCCGGGTCTCGTCGACGCGCGGCTCGTCTGGTACGTGTCGGTAGCCGCGATCGTGACGGGCCACGTGGCCGCGCTCTACCTCGCCCACTTGCTTTCGTTGCGGGAATTCGCCGGGCGCCGCGCCGCGGTGCGCAGCCAACGGCCGATGCTCGCGCTCATGGTCGGCTACACGATGCTGAGCCTCTGGATCATCGCCCAGCCGATCGTGACGAGCCGGTTCGGCTGATCGGTGCCACGCGGCGCTACGTCAACGCTTCGCTCTTAGGGAACCTCTGAACAAGTCCCACGTGAGCCGCGTTTCTGGCGCAATGGCCTCAGATGCTAGGCGTCGCGGCGCAGCGAATAGTTCGTCCTATTCGCAAGCCGCGCAACAACGCAGATGAGGCCATTGCGCCAGAAACCCGGAGGGACGGCGGCTTTCCGGGCGATCTGCTTTGTCGCGCCGCTCGCCCATGGGGGCCTACCATGAGCTTCGCGTCGCTTCGCGCATCTCATCCCGGAAAGCCGCCGTCGCGGCCACGCGGGACTTGTTCAGAGGTTCCTTAGTCGGCCGCCGATCCCGCTTCGCGCAGAGCACGCCAGACCCGCTCGGACGTCAGCGGCATTTGCAGCGCTCGTGCGCGGCTTCCCAAGCCGCCGCGCGCGAGCGCGTCGATCACGGCATTGACCACCGCGGGTGTCGCCCCGATCGTCCCGAGCTCGCCGACGCCCTTCACGCCCATCGCATTGTTCAGGCATGGCGTCGACTCGTCCATCGTCATCGCGAAATGCCGGATCATTTTGGAGTGCGGGATCGCGTAGTCGAGAAAGCTCGCCGTCAGCGCCTGACCGGATTCGCGGTCGTAGACGAAGCGCTCGCACAGCGCCTGGCCGATGCCCTGCGCCGCGCCGCCCTCGAGTTGCCCGATGACGATCATCGGATTGACGACGCGGCCGACATCGTTGACCGACCAGTACGCAGCCACCTCGACTGCGCCGGTGTCCGGGTCGACTTCGACTTCGCAGATATGGCAGCCGTTGGGCCACGTCGGACCGGCGACGGAGCTCGTCGAGTCGAGGACGATCTGCCGCGACGGCTGTCTGCGCGCGAGGTCGAACAAGCCGATCGATCGGTCGGTTCCCGCAATGCTGAAGACGCCGTCGGCATATTCGATGTCGGCAACCGCTGCCTCGAGCTCGGCGCCCGCCAACTGCTGCGCCTTGTCGACCGTCCGCTCGGCGGCGACACGCACCGCGGAGCCGCCGACGAACAGCGAACGCGAGCCGGCGCTGCCGAATCCGGTGCCGCGGTCGGTGTCGCCTTGCACGATCTTGATCTTGCCGATCGGCACGCCGAAGACGTCGACGGCCACTTGCGCAAACGTCGTCTCGAGCCCCTGACCCATTCCTTGCAGCGCGTTGAAGATCTCGATCTCTCCTTCGCTGCTCACGGTGACGGTGACGCGTTCCTCGAAGACGTCGGCGCCGGTCCATTCGAGGAACGTCGCCATGCCTCGGCCGCGCAAGCGGCCGCGCCTTTTCGCGTCGGCGGCGCGCGCGGCAAAGCCGTCCCACTCGGCGAGCGCAATCGCCTTGTTCATCACCAGCTCGAACTGTCCGCTGTCGTAGGTCTTGTGCATGGCGTTCTTGTACGGCATCTGCTCGGGGCGGATCATGTTGCGCCGGCGGAGCTCTGCCGGATCGATGCCAGTCTTGCGCGCGGCCGCGTCCATCAGACGCTCGATGATGTAGATCGCTTCGGGTCGGCCCGCGCCGCGGTACGCGCTCGTCGGCGCGGTATGCGTGAGCACCCCCTGGATCCGGATATCGATAGTGCCGATGTCGTAGATGCTGGTCGACACCCAGGGTCCGATCATCAGCTGGATGACCACACCCGCGGGCGTGGCGTACGCGCCGAGGTTCGCAAGCGAGGAAACGCGCAGCGCGAGGATGCGTCCGGAGGCGTCCAGCGCAAGCTCGGCCTTGCTCGTCAGGTCGCGCCCATGGGTCGCCGCCAGGAATTCCTCGATGCGCTCCGCGCACCACTTGAGCGGGCGCTTGAGCTCGCGCGCGCAGAACGCGAGCACGACATCTTCCGGATAGAGGCTCGTCTTCATGCCGAAGCCGCCGCCGACGTCGCCGACCAGCACGCGCAGCTTTTCCGGCGGTATTCCGAGCACCTCGTTGCACAAGTCGTCGCGCAGTCCCGTCGGGCACTGGCAACTCACCCGCAGGGTGATGCGATCGGTCGCGGCGTCGTAACTCGCCAGAACGGCGCGCGGCTCGATCGGGCACGGTGCGACCCGCTGATTGACGAGATCCAGCGACACGACATGCGCGGCCTTGTCGAATGCGGCCGCAGTAGCGGCCGCGCTGCCGTGACGAATCTCGGCCGCGATGTTGCCCGTCGCCAGCGGCCATACCAGCGGCGCACTCTCGGCGATGGCATCGACCGTGTCTGCGACCGTCGGCAGTGTTTCGTAACGGACGTCGATGGCCTCCGCCGCCTCACGCGCCTGTTCGGCGCTCTCTGCTATCACTGCGGCGACGGCTTCGCCGACGAAGCGGACCGTGCCGACCGCGAGCGCATGCCGCGGGGGCGAAGCGCTCGGCGAGCCGTCCGCGCGCTTGAAGTCCGCCGACGACGGCAGCGGCTTCACCTGCGCGTGAACGAGATCGTCGCCGGTGACGATCGCGAGCACACCCGGCAACGCTGCGGCGGCGGTCTTGTCGATGCCGAGGATCCGCGCGTGCGGGTACGGCGATCTTAAGAAACAAACCTGCGCCTGGTCCGGCGAGGATACGTCGTCGGCAAAGATTCCCGTTCCGGTTAGAAGCCGGTCGTCCTCGACGCGGAGCACCGACTGTCCGCTGCCAAACCGCCCGTATTTAGAGGCTTTCACCCGCAGTCACCTTCGCAAGCTTACGACCCATCGACGTCTCTACCGGGGGCCTGACGCAGTCGATGAAATAGCGGAGCTTCCCGCCATCGTTTTCCTCGACGAGACCATGAATGTCGGTGTCGAATCCGGGGAATTGCTGGTTGAAGCTGCGCGCGAACTGCAGGAACTGCACGATCGTGCGGTTGAACCGCTCGCCGGGAATCAGCAGCGGGATGCCTGGTGGGTACGGCGTCAATAGGACGCTGGTCACGCGGCCTTCGAGCTGATCGATCTCGACGCGATCGATCTCGCGGTGCGCCATGCAGGCAAAGGCATCCGAGGGCTTCATCGCCGGCTGCATATCGGACAGATACATTACCGTCGTCACGCGCGCGACGTCGTTCGCCTTGTACATGTCGTGGATCTGCCGGCACAGGTCGCGCAGGCCAACGCGCTCGTAGGAGGGCTGCTGCGCGCAGAACTCGGGCAGGATCTTCCACAGCGGCTGGTTCTTGTCATAGTCGTCCTTGAATTGCTGCAACGCAGTCACCAGCGTGTTCCACCGACCCTTGGTGATGCCGATGGTGAACATGATGAAGAACGAGTACAGCCCGGTCTTCTCGACGATGACTCCGTGCTCGGCCAGGTACTTGGTGACGATCGACGCCGGGATGCCGGTCTTAGCGAATTTTCCCGAGACGTCGAGCCCCGGCGTGATCACGGTCGCCTTGATCGGGTCGAGCATGTTGAAGCCGGTCGCGAGGTTGCCGAAGCCATGCCATTTCTCGTTGGCGCGAAGCATCCAGTCGTCGCGCTTGCCCATGCCCTCGGCTGCGAGTTTTTCGGGCCCCCAGACCTTGAACCACCAATCCTTGCCCCATTCGTCGTCGACTTTGCGCATCGCGCGGCGGAAGTCAAGCGCCTCGGTGATCGACTCCTCGACCAGCGCCGTGCCGCCCGGCGGCTCCATCATCGCCGCGGACACGTCGCACGACGCGATGATCGCGTATTGCGGCGACGTCGAGGTATGCATCAGGTAAGCCTCGTTGAAAATGTGCCGGTCGAGCTTGCGGGTCTCGCTTTCCTGGACGAGGATCTGCGACGCCTGCGAGATGCCAGCCAGCAGCTTGTGCGTCGAGTGTGTGGCGAAGATCATCGAGTCCTTGCTGCGAGGCCGGTCCTTGCCGATCGCGTGCATGTCCCGGTAAAACTCGTGGAACGCCGCATGCGGCAGCCATGCCTCGTCGAAGTGCAAAGTCTCGATGGTACCGTTCAGCGTTTGCTTGAGCATCTCGACGTTGTAAACCACGCCGTCGTACGTGCTCTGCGTTATCGTTAGGATGCGCGGCTTCTTGTTCTTGGCCGCGCGCGCGAACGGGTTGGCTTCGATCCGCCGCCGGATGCTTTCGGGTTTGAACTCGTCGAGTGGAATGGGGCCGATGATGCCGAGATGATTGCGCGTGGGCATCAGGAATACGGGAATCGCACCGGTCATCGTGATTGCGTGCAGGATCGACACGTGGCAGTTTCGATCGACGACCACGATGTCGTCCGGCGCGACGTTGGCGTGCCAGACCATCTTGTTCGACGTCGACGTGCCGTTGGTGACGAAAAAGCAATGATCGGCATTGAAGATCCGCGCCGCGTTGCGCTCGGCCTTGCCCACGGGGCCGGTGTGGTCGAGCAGCTGGCCCAGCTCGTCGACCGCGTTGCAGACGTCGGCGCGAAGCATGTTCTCGCCGAAAAACTGGTGGAACATCTGGCCGACGGGGCTCTTGAGGAATGCGACCCCCCCTGAATGTCCCGGGCAGTGCCATGAGTACGAGCCGTCCTGCGCGTAATCGACCAACGCGCGGAAGAACGGCGGCGCGAGCGAGTCGAGATACGCCTTCACCTCGCGGATAATATGGCGCGCGACGAACTCCGGCGTGTCCTCGAAGGTGTGAATGAAACCGTGCAGCTCGCGCAGGATGTCGTTCGGGATATGCCGCGAGGTTCTCGTCTCGCCGTACAGATAGATCGGAATTTCGGCGTTCTTGAACCGGATTTCCTCGATGAAGGCGCGCACCTTGAGCACTGCAGGGTCGAGCTCGGGCCCCGGCGTGAACTCCTCGTCGTCGATCGACAGGATGAAAGCCGAGGCGCGCGACTGTTGCTGGGCGAACTGTGACAGATCGCCGTAGCTAGTCACACCAAGGATTTCCATGCCCTCCTTCTCGATCGCTGCGGCAAGCGCGCGAATGCCCAGCCCCGAAGCATTCTCCGAGCGGAAATCTTCGTCGATGATGACGATGGGAAAACGGAATTTCATGCAACGACTCCTGCGCCAAAAGAAAGGGGGGTGTCAGGCCGGAGGCCACACCCCTCGTCAGGGCTGCATTGTGCACCGCGCTGGCGCGCGATGCGAGCGCTTTGACGGACAAGCGCCGGCTGCGGCGGCGAAGTCGCGCGGTGGCAAGGCCCAAAGCCGCTCGGCCCGCGCCTGCCAGGTCACAGGCTAACGGCGGCGAGTGCGCCTGCCCAGGCGATCGCCCAGCCCGAGCGGAGCGCGCACTCCTCGGCCCGAGCGGCCGCCCGTCCAGATGATAGGCCACGTTTTCCCCCGGATTGGAGTTGCAAGGAGCTCCGACGCGCGTCTTGCAGCGCCGGGTTAACGATGCTCGCCTGCACATACCCGGTTGGCACGTGAATATTCGAAATGGTCAGCGGCGGCCGCCGGCCAGCCTGGCCGACCGCGGATCCACGCGCAAGCGGGCCATCGCCCAGACGCCGACCGCGGGACCGATCGCAAGCGGAACGAACGCGTAGCGCCAGCCCATCGCGTCGACGAAATGCGGCAGCAGGTGGATGGTCACGAGCGTCAGCGTGAAGCCGAGCGCGGTTTGCAGCGTGAGCATCGTACCCACACGGGCGGGGTCGGCCAACTCCGCAATCGAGGCGGAGAACTGCGCGGAGTCCGCGACGATACTGATTCCCCAGATCACGCAAAGACACAAGAGCGCCGCTGGCGAGCCCCCGTAGAAAAAGCCTATCGTCGCCGCGCAGCTCCCGCTTACCGCCATGGCGATGATCGTCACCGTCGTGCGGCCGATGCGATCCGCGAGCAAGCCGGCTGCGACGCAGCCGACGGCTCCGGACGCAATCGTCGCAAACGCGGCGAACCGGGCGGCGACCTGCGCCGTCCCCGCAGGCAGCGAGAGCGCGAAACTCGCGTTCAGGAATACGCCGATCCATGCCCACATCGCGTAGAGCTCCCACATGTGCCCGAGATAGCCCAGGTTGGCGAGCCGCAGCGGGACGTCGCGCCACGCACCGAGCACGGCATGCGGATCAAAGCGCGGCGGCGGCGCGCGATTCGGACCGACTCCGGCGAATCCGATCAACAGCGCAGCGGCCAGAGCGCTCGCCGAGGACACGGTGACGGTCGGCCGCCAATCGACTCCGCCGAAGGCATTGAACAAGTGCGGCGACGCCGAGCCGAGCGTCAATGCACCGACGAGAATGCCGACCATGAGGCCCATGTCGTCTTTCGCCCACGTCGCGACGAGCCTCATGCCGACCGGATAGACCCCGGCCATGCATACCCCGGTCACCACGCGCAGCAAAGGCGCAAGGGGCGAGGCGGCATTGACGGCGAGCAGCAAGGCGTTGGCGAGTGCGCCCACTGTCGCCGACACCGCGAACAGGCGTCTTGGATCGACGCGGTCGGCGAGGCCCAGAATCGCGCTCGCCAGGCAGCCGAGCACGAATCCCGCCTGCACACCGCTGGTGAGCGCGGCCTGGGAGAAATTCGAGAGCTGGAATTCGGCGGCCAGCGCCGGCGTGACAGCGGAGGCGGAGAACCAGAGCGCCATCGCGGCGACCTGGCAGATCGCGATGATCACGACCGACGCGCGTTTCGACGTAGCCCACGTCTCGAGCATCGTGCGTGATCCCGCGTCAGCGGTCGGACGGCGGCTCAATACTCAGATCTTTGGCAGCGTGACGCCCTTCTGGCCTTGATACTTTCCGCCGCGATCCTTGTACGACGTCTCACAGACTTCGTCGGACTCGAAGAAGATCACCTGCGCGACCCCTTCGTTGGCATAGATCTTCGCGGGGAGCGGCGTTGTATTGGAGAACTCGAGCGTCACGGCGCCTTCCCACTCGGGTTCAAGCGGCGTGACGTTGACGATGATGCCGCAGCGCGCGTAGGTCGACTTTCCGAGACAGACGACGAGCACGTTGCGCGGAATGCGGAAGTACTCAACCGTTCTGGCAAGCGCAAACGAGTTCGGCGGGATGATGCAGGAGTCGCCCTTGAAGTCGACGAATGACTTGTCGTCAAAGTTCTTCGGATCGACGATGGTTGTGTTGAGATTGGTGAAAAGCTTGAATTCGTTCGAACAGCGAATGTCGTAACCATAGCTCGACGTGCCGTAGGAAACGATCTTCTGGCCATTCAGTTCGCGTACCTGGCCGGGCTCGAACGGCTCGATCATGCGCTTTTCGATCGCCATCCTGCGGATCCACGTGTCGGATTTGATCACTTCGATATCCTGTGCTGCTTATTCGAGGCGTCACAGCTCGTCGGCGGACCGATGAAAAGCATTGCGAGCAGGGCCGGATGCAAGGCGCCCCGGAGCGAGGCGCGAGATAGTACACGGGCGTACAGCGAGCGCCGAGCGAGGACGCAACGAAGCAGCCGGCCCGCGCAGTAGCTTTGCATCGGCCCGCTATGTGTTCTGAACCACGATGCTCGGAAACCTGGCCGTGAAATCCTCGGCCTTCTGCGCGACGAACACCGCGGTCTTGCGGGCAATCTCCTTGTAGATCGCCGCGATCTTTCCGTCAGGATCGGCGACGACCGTCGGCCGGCCGGAGTCGGCCTGCTCGCGGATCCGGATGTCGAGCGGCAACCCGCCGAGGAACGGCACGTCGTAGTCCTTGCACATGCGCTCCGCCCCACCTTCGCCGAAGATGGCTTCCGCGTGCCCGCATTTCGAGCAGACGTGGACCGACATGTTCTCGACGATGCCGACGATGGGAACGCCGACTTTCTCGAACATCTTGAGTCCCTTGCGCGCATCGATCAGCGCAATGTCCTGTGGCGTGGTGACGATCACCGCGCCGGTCACCGGCACTTTTTGCGCGAGCGTCAACTGAATATCGCCGGTGCCGGGCGGCATGTCGACGATGAGATAGTCCAGCTCGCGCCAGTTGGTGTCCTTGAGCAGTTGCTCCAGCGCCTGCGTAACCATCGGCCCACGCCACACCATCGGCGTGTCGGTCTCGATGAGAAAGCCGATCGACATCGCCTGCACGCCCCAGGCCTCGAGCGGCTCGAGCGTCTTGCCGTCTTTCGACTCGGGCCGGCCGGTGATCCCGAGCATCATCGGCTGCGACGGCCCGTAGATATCCGCGTCGAGCACGCCGACCTGGGCGCCTTCCGCGGCGAGCGCGAGTGCGAGATTCGCCGCGGTGGTCGACTTGCCGACGCCGCCCTTGCCGCTCGCGACCGCGATGATGTTCTTGACGCCGGGGATGAGCTTGACGCCGCGCTGCACCGCGTGCGCGCCGATCTTGTGACTTATCGCCACCGTAACCTTGCCTGTGCCCGGCAGTGCGGCAAGCTGCGCCTGGACGAGCTTGCGAATCGCTTCGTGCTGGCTCTTGGCCGGATAGCCGAGGACGAGATCGACAGCGATGTTCGCACCGTCGACCTGCACCTTTCGTATCGCCTTGGCCGAGCCGAAGTCGCGACCGGTGTTCGGGTCGATCAGCGCACGCAGGCTGGCCTGGACGTCGGCCTCGGAGATGGGCATCGGCGGATGATCCGGAGCGGTTTTGAGCAACGAAACAGTGTAACGAAAAACGAGGCCGCTCGGTACTCAGAGCGGGGTCGCTTTGCTAGAATGGACGATTCCCCTTTTGCAGCAAAGGTTTTCGAGAAGCATGCCCGGGCGCATCCTGTTCGTGACCACGGCGTTGCCCTACGCCAACGGGCCTTTCCATATCGGCCACATCATGGAGTACATCCAGGCCGATATCTGGGTGCGCTTTCAGAGGATGCAAGGCCATAGCGTGCACTTCGTCTGCGCCGACGATGCGCACGGCGCGCCGATCATGCTCAGGGCCGAAGCCGACGGCACGTCTCCCGAGGAACTCGTCGAGCGCATCTCGGTATCGCACCAGCGCGACTACCGGCGTTTTCATCTGAGCTTCGACAACTGGTATACGACGCACAGCCCCGAAAATGTCGAGCTCTCGCAGGCGATCTATCGCAGCCTCGCCGACGCGGGCCTGATCTACGCCAAGCCGATCGAGCAGTTCTTCGATCCGCTCAAGAGCATGTTTCTGCCCGACCGCTATATCAAGGGCGAGTGCCCGAGATGCGGCACGAGAGACCAGTACGGCGACGTCTGCGAGAACTGCGGCTCGACGTACGCGCCCACCGATCTCAAGAATCCGTATTCGGTCCTGACGGGCGCCAAACCCGAGCTCCGCCGCTCGGAGCATCTTTTTTTCCGCTTGTCGGATCCGAAGGTCGTTGCCTTCCTGCGCGAGTGGACCGCGAAGACTCCGCTGCAGTCGGAAGTGA
>DASWDF010000087.1:0-24711 GCA_036395475.1 Casimicrobiaceae bacterium | reverse complement strand
GCGATGTCAGGTACGACGTCGGATGCGCGGGTACTGCAAGCAGCCACGCGCTGCTCGACACGGCGATGCAAACCGCGGCGAGTCCCGAGATCCAGAGGGCGGATCGCCTCGTGCGGAAACCTCGTAGCGCTACGCCGGCGGCGACAAGCGCGAGGGAAGCCGCAAACACCAACGCCGTGCTTATGCCGACCGATTCGTATACGGGTTCCAAGCTCAACGTATGCGCGAAAGGCCAGACGGGCGCCTGATGCGCCGCAGGAACCGTGATGCCGAGGACGCCGACGAGCGTCACTACCAGGAGTCCCGCGGCAACCTCGAGGAGCGCGTTGCGGCGAAGCCCGTGCAGCGCCTCGCGATCATGCGCATGGAGCCGGGGCGTCAAACGCAGGCGATTCACGAGCGCCAGCGTGATCATCGCCGCAAACAGGGCGAGCTTGGCAAGAAGAAGCCGACCGTAGTCGGTGCCGACGAGCGCCGGCACGTCGCCGACCAGATACCAGGTGTTAGCCAGCCCGCTGGCCAGCAGCGCGCCGACGCTCACCACACCGAGCGCCGAGAAGCGGCGCGTCAGATCCGCCGCTGTATTAGCCGACGGAGCGCCTGATGTCCGCTGTGCTCGGCCCAGCAGATACGCGAGTCCCGGGAGCGCGCCGAGCCACGCGCCCGCGGCGAGCAGATGCACGGCATCGGAAGTTAAATGCAGGCTGCGCTCCGCGGGTGGTCCCGCGGCCGCGTGTCCCGCCCAGGCAAGCGAAGCGAGGTAAACGCCGGCGAGCACGGCGGCGCTCATCGTGAGGCGAGAGCCGCGCCTGTCGCCCCGCGCCATGATGATTGCAGTCAAAAGCGCGCCCAGGCCGATGCCGACGGCCGCGCGCAAAAGCCAGACCCTCCCAAAAAGCGTCTCGCTCAGAACAAGACCGACGGTCGCGCGATTCACTGCGTTTTCGAGCGGCATGCCACTCATGATGGCGGCCTCGATGGCGAGCCATGCCACGCCCGACGCGATGCTCGCCACGAGGCCCCAGACCGCAATCCGCAGGGGCCAGCGAGAAACATCGGTTCCATCGAGGGTCGCGTTGTTCACGACGCGCCACATGGGTTTCGCCACGCAGAGCACGAACACGAGCTCGCCAAACAGCAGGATGGCGGAAGCGAAGTGGACCGCCCGCACCGTAGCGAACAGCGCGTTCATCGCTGCTTGCTCAGCGTGCGCGATCGCGTGCTAAGGAACCTCTGCATAAGTCCCGCACGGTCGCGATGGAGGCTTTTCGGGATGGGATGCAAGGCGCGAGGCGCAGCGAATAGTTCGACTTATTCGCAAGCCGAGCAACGCGGCAGACCGCCCGAAAAGCCCCATCCCATCCGGGTTGCGGCGAAATCGGGCGCTCGCGTTGTCGCGCTCCTCGGCATCGTAGTCCAAGCTACGACCTTCGTCGCGCTTCGCGCGATCATCCCGATTTCGCGCGCAACGCGATCCGCGTGGGGCTTAAGCAGAGGTTCCCTAAGGTGCGACATCGAAGCTGAAGTCGCCCTCGGTGACGTGCGTATCGACCGACAGCACGCGCCACGCCACGCGATACGTTCCGGGCGCAAGTTGCGGCAACGAAACGCGCAGCAATGTGGCATCGGCGCGATCGACCTGCGGATCGGCCTTGTCGACCTGTCTCCCGCTGCGGTCCAGGACGCGCACGGAGCTGAACGCGGGCTCAAGCTGCTGCGTGAACCACAGCTTGACCTGCGCCGGCGCTCCATGGACCGTGCTGCCCACGGCGGGCGCCGCATGATCGAGGAAAGCGTGCGCGCCGACGAGCGAGACGAAAGTCATCGCCGACGCGAACGCCAACAAGCTCGACAACCATCGCCTCATTTTTGGAAGATCGGCCGGCCGATCGTTTTGGGAAAGAGATCGTCGAGAAAGAAATGCAGCTGCGCGATCCAGCCGACGTGACTGCCGCTGCGGGAGTTCACTGGGATGACCGCCTCCACCGCAAGCTGCACGTACTGGCCGGCCCAGATGATCTCCGGGTTCACGGTTCCCGTCGTTCCGCTCGCGCCGCGATCGAGCGCCGTCGACATGGAGAATTCGACGACGGGAATCATCCGGTTGAACGGCTCGCGCAAGCCCACGTCCTGCACGAAGGACTGCAGGTACGGCAGGCTGTACTCGATGGCGAAGCCCCACTCGAGCGTATGCGGATGGCGCTCGACGCTGAGCTCGCCCTCGTCGCTGACGGTCGTGCTGCCTTGATTGCCGTTAAGAGAGCGGGGTTCGGCCGTGCAGGCAGCGACTTCGATGTGTCGCCCCATTCCACGTACGACAATGACGCAAATGATGCTGATGATGAAGTCATGGCGGGTCCCTCCACAGCGAAGCATACGGAGCAGCTTGAGACGCCGTTGCGGCCGCCACCGCGAACGGCCTGATGCCAACGCGGGTGGTGACGGCAGGCAACGGCTCAAGCCGCCGACTTGAACTGCTTCAGGCGATGGAGAAGGGCGGGCCACGGGCCGGAGGAAGCGCCGCAATGTGGCCCGCGAATTGCGACTCGAGTTGGGCGCTCGGTTGAACCGGACAACCCGCTTGCCACAGGATTGTCGGCGGATCGAGCACGGAAGGAACGCAGCGTGCCAGGTGGTTGAGCACCTGACATGGGAAGCAGTCGTGATCGGCCGGGTGAGTCGGGCTGCCCGGAATATCGGAAGCGTCGCCGGGGTGCTCGTCGGTGGCGGACGACGGAGTCGCATGAGCGTGATGAGTCTGCTGCTCCGCGGCATGGTCTGTGCCCGTCGAGTCCATTACGACCCACGGCAGGAGACCCAAAGACGGCCAGGCCAGTGCGAGCAGCGCGTACGATGCGATCCACGAGCGCCAGCGAGCAGGAGACGGCGGGCGCTTCCCTGACCGGCGCTTTGGACGCGGCCTTGGTGGGACGAATTCGAGAATCACGCTCGTGGCGATGCGATCGACGAAGGCAAAGAGTATCACTTTGCAGGATCAGGGTAAGCAAGAGGGCGTGGTGCATGAGCAATTGGCGTGCGGACGCCGTCATAGACGCAGCGCCGCTATGGCAGAATCACGCAATGGAAATGATCGATCGAGCTACGGGTGAAATCGCTGAGCGTGCCGATGCCGACGCGCGCGACCGACACGCAATCGCGGGGTGGTTGTTCTTCTGCTGTGCGCTGTTGTTCGCGCTGATCGTGGTCGGGGGCGTGACTCGCCTCACGCATTCGGGACTGTCGATTACCGAATGGCAGCCGATCATCGGCACGCTGCCGCCGGTCACCGACGCCGATTGGGCCGATGTTTTCGCCAAGTATCGAGCCACACCGGAGTACCGGCAGATCAACCCGGGCATGAGCCTCGACGCCTTCAAGCGCATCTTCTGGTGGGAGTATGCGCACCGCTTGCTGGGGCGCGTGATCGGCGTGGCGTTCCTGCTGCCGTATCTGTGGTTTCTCGTCCGCCGCCGCATTCCGCGCGGTTATGCCGGAGCGCTGTTTGCGATCTTCGTCCTCGGCGGCGCGCAGGGTGCGCTCGGCTGGTACATGGTGCAAAGCGGACTCGTCGACGATCCGCGCGTCTCGCAGCTGCGTCTCGCCGCGCACCTTGGGCTCGCGTTCCTGATCTTCGGCGCGATGTTCTGGGTTGCGCTGTCGCTGTCACGCGCGGCGGGCAACGCCGGCAGGCCCTCGCTCAGGCGCTTCGCTTTTCTTCTCACCGCACTGATCTACGTGATGGTTCTGGCGGGCGGTCTCGTCGCGGGGATCCGCGCCGGGTTCGCCTACAATACGTTTCCGTTGATGAACGGTCGCTGGATACCGCCCGGGCTTCTGCTGCTCGAGCCGTGGTACCGCAATTTCACCGACAACATGACGACCGTGCAGTTCGACCACCGTCTGCTCGCATGGGTCTTGGCCGTGCTGGTGCCGTGGTTCGCGTGGCGCGTTCACGCCACACCAAAGGTCGATGCGCGAGTGCGTCGTGCCGCCTCGTTCCTGGTCGCGCTGCTCGTCGTCCAGATTGCACTGGGCATCGCGACATTGCTGCTGGTCGTGCCGTTGCCGCTCGCGGCGGCGCATCAGGCCGGCGCGGTGCTGGTCTTTGCTGCGGCGTTGAACGCGAGCCACGCGCTGTGGCGTTGAGCGCGCAGGGCCGCATTTGCATTTCGCAGCGTCCCGGGCGATCATTGCGGGCTGCTAACACACGTATAACCATGGCCGAATCCAACAAGCTCGACGAACCGCTCTCCGAGGCCGAATACGACGCGCTGGAAGCCTTCTTCGGATCCAACGCGGTGCCTCAGGACTGCATGGACCTGGAGATGCTCGACGGCTTCCTCACCGCGATGGTCAGCGGGCCGGAACTGATCCAGCCTTCGGAATGGCTCCCGGTCGTCTGGAGCGACAGCCAACGCAGCGTATCGCCGGTCTTTGCCGACAACGAACAGGCCGAACGCATCCTCGCGCTGATCCTGCGGCTGCAGAACGGCATCGTGCGCACACTCACCGACTCGCCGACGCGTTTCAAGCCCCTGCTCTATCGTCCAGAGGAAGGCGTCAAGGGCCGCGCGAGCGAGAAGGGTCGGAAGGAAGAAACCGCGCCGCCGGAGGCCAGCGCGTGGTGCGAAGGCTATATGAACGGCGTGCTGCTGCGCGAAGAATCATGGGAACCGCTCTATGCGAGCGAAGCGACGCGCGACTGGATGCTGCCAATCGAGGCGCTAGCGTATGGCGACCACGATCCGGAATATCTCGATTGGGTCGACACCGAAGAAAAGCGCCTTGGAATGATCGACGAATTGCCGATCGCCGCGGTGCTGATTCACCGCTTCTGGCTGGCGCGACGCAGTGGCGAAGGCATCAACCGCGCCGAGCGCCGCGCCCAGCGGCGCGAGGCCAGCCGCAAAGTACGGCAGCGCCTGCACTAGCCTGCTAAGCGTCGCACTAAGCTAAGCGTCGCCACAAGCTAAGCGTCGCCACGCCCAAGCTGCAGGCGATACTGCCCAATCCCTTCGCTGTATTCCTTCGACACGGCAGGCCGCGGCGGCTGTGCAGTTTTCTTGTGCGCCGCCTTCAGCACCAGTGCTGCGAGCAACAGCACGACTGATCCGATCAGCACCGGCATTCGCAAGTCATCGATCGTCATATCGGTCGCGGCGGCAAAAACCGGCGTAACCGCGAGACTTCCGATCAGCAGGCCGGCGGCGAAGTCGCTGGTTCGTCGCAGCGATTCTTTGACCTTGTTGAATCTCCGTTTCATCGGTTGCTCCCAATTGGGATGACACGCTCCCAATCTAGTCGCACGACGCAGCCCGTGAAATCGGCTGCCGTCTGATTTGCCCGTAGGAGAAGCTCCCGGCTCTACGTCAGACAAACGCCCCGACCACCTACGAATCAACGCATTGCGGGCGTAGGAAATCGAAATCGCATCCATCCTCGGCCTGTAGTACGCACTCCGCGTACAGACGTTGATAGCCGCGCCGCGGCGGCGGCGAGGCGCGCCATTGCGCCTTGCGTCGCGCGAGTACCGCGGTATCGACCTCCAGGTCGAGGCTGCGTTCGCGCACGGAGAGCCGGATGCGATCGCCTGTTTGCACCAGCGCGAGCGGGCCGCCGATCGCCGCTTCGGGCGACACGTGCAACACGACCGTGCCATACGCCGTACCGCTCATGCGCGCGTCGGAGATGCGCACCATGTCCTTCACGCCGGCGCGCGCGAGCGGGGCGGGAATCGGCAGGTAGCCCGCTTCGGGCATGCCGTAGCCGCTCTTCGGCCCCGCGTTCTGCATGATGAGAAAATCGTCGGGCTCGACGTCGAGCGCGGGATCGTCGATACGCGCGGCAAGATCCGCGGGCGAGCTGAACACAACCGCACGGCCGGTCCGCTCGAAGAGCCGCGCGTCGGCCGCGGAGCGCTTGAGGATGGCGCCGTTCGGCGCCAGCGAGCCGAACAGCGCGACCAGGCCTCCGGCCGTATGAAAGGGAGCATCGAGCGTGCGGATGATCGTCCGATCGACCCCTTCGGGCGGCGCGGCGAGCCGTTCGGCCAGGCGCTCGCCGGTGACGGTGAGGCAATCGAGATCGAGCAGGGGCTTCAACTCGTGCAGCACGGCGCTCATTCCGCCTGCGGCGAAGAAATCTTCCATGTAATGCGCGCCGGTAGGTTTCAGATCGACCAGCACCGGCGTCGCGTCGGAGAGTTCGTTCAGGTGCTTGAGCGACACGGGAATGCCGAGGCGGCCGGCGATCGCCGTGAGATGAATGATCGCATTGGTCGAGCCTCCGATCGCGAGCAGCACCCTGAGCGCATTCTCGACCGCGGCCGGGGTGACGATACGATCGATGGTCAGCCGCGAGCGCGCGAGCGCGACCGCAGCGCGGCCGGTCGCCTCCGCCGCGCGCAATCGATCGGCGTGCACCGCCGGAATCGCGGCGGTCCCGGGCAGCAGCATGCCGAGGGCTTCGGCGATGCAGGCCATCGTGCTCGCGGTGCCCATCACCGCGCATGTTCCCGCGGTCGTCGCGAGCCGCGTCTCGACGCGATCGAGCGTTGTGCGATCGATCGCGTCGCTACGGAACTTCGCCCAGAAGCGCCGGCAATCGGTACAAGCGCCAAGCCGCTCGCCGTCGTGGCGCGCGGTCAGCATCGGTCCGGCGACGAGCCCGATCGCCGGCACCCCGGCCGACGCGGCGCCCATCAATTGCGCGGGGACGGTCTTGTCGCAGCCGCCGACCAGGACAACTGCGTCCAGCGGCTGCGCCCGGCACATTTCCTCGACGTCCATCGCCATGAGGTTGCGATACATCAGGCTCGTCGGATGGAGAAAGACTTCGCCGAGCGAAATCGTCGGAAACGCGAGCGGCAGGCCACCCGCGGCGAGTACGCCGCGCTTCACCGCGTCGATCAGCTCGGGGAAATGGCGGTGGCAGTTGTTCAAATCGGAAGCGGCGCTTGCGATCCCGATCGTGGGCGCTCCAAGCAGCGCCGTCGAATAGCCCATCGAGCGGGCGAACGACCGGCGCAGAAACAGCGCGAAGCCGGCATCGCCGTAATGGGTGAGGCCGCGCGCGAGGCCCAGCGGCTTGTCGTCGGACATCGGTGCTGCCGTCTCCCGCGCGTCTACGTCTTGTCTGTCGGCGCGCGGCTATCTGGCAAACGAGCTCTCCGTGCAGCTGCCGATGCGCCGGCTCGATGCGGTGACCGTGACGCCGGCCGAGCGGATGGTGCCGGTGGCCGAGTCACCGCGATATGTGGCGGAGACGGCGCTGGTCTGCTCATCGTCGCCCAGCCGGCAGGTCATCGTATAGCTGACGCTGTCGCCCGACTGCGTGAAGTCCGCATAGCGGCAGATACCGTCGACGCGCGAGGACTTGCCGCGCAGGAGCTTTTCCATCTCGGCGATGTCCATTCGCGTGTAGCACTTGGCGCTGGCCGAGTGCGCCTGCCCGTCAGCGGTGACGGTCGTTTCCCACAGGCCTTCTTTCATATTGAGCGTCGCGCCTGCAGGCATCGCGGCGAGCGCTGCCAAAACGGCCAGTATGACGATGGGCGGCGGCAGGAATCGCATGCATTGCTCTCGAGCCGCCATTGTAGCCGAGTATTGAGGATCCGCTAATGCGAGTACCGCGGCCGCTCGCAGCGCACATTCACGCCGCTGCCGATTCAGCTCCGCTGCGAACGACGGCCGCGAAAGTTGCGACGGTGCCCGTCGACGGCGTTTTTTCTAGACCATCTTGCTAAGACAAGACGCCGTTTGAGACGTACCAGTTCAGGGAACTCACGGAGGGAACCGTGAGGCTGTCGTTGGCGTGCGGCAACCCGGAGCAGCAGCGCAGCGCAAGCAAGCGCGGCGACGACGTGAACAGGTCAACCGTTGCAGACAGTCGGACGTTACGCAGGCGAGTGTTCGGTAACCATCGAGCCGACACGTGGATACTGCGCCCCGGACCCTTGCTGCGTCACGGCAGCTTGATCTTGCCGCCGCCGAGGCCCCCGGGCGGCAATCCCCCAGTCAGCCCCGCGGCCGCCCCGGCGCCGGGCAACACGATCGAGGACGACGCCTGCCGGCGCAATTCCTGCAACTCGCGCACTGCGCGCTCGACACCGACTTTTGCGGCTTCGCCGTAGTTTTCGATGGCCTCGGCGAGGTTTTTGGCATCGACTTCGAAGCTGATGGGCAAAGGCCCCATGTTGGTAAGGATTTGGGCCTCGCCGATGAAAAGCGTCGGCCGCGCGGTATCGGCGGATCCATCGGCCTTCACCGGGGCCAGCACGCGCAATGTTCCGGCGGCGCGGTCAGTGTAGATTTCCTCGCGATAAAGCGAGGCCGCGTCCATCCTGGCTTCGCCGGCGCGGGCACCGGTTTGCTCCGCCATGGCTTGCTCCCGAAGACTCAATGTTTCGATTGTAGCAAACTGGGGTGCATCAGCCGGCGCTTCAAGCCTATGGATGGCCGGTATCCCGGCAGCTGTTTACTCGATACGCCGCGCGGATCCCTGGCGGGATTTTCTTGTGGACGAACTCGGATGGGTGGGTCTAGTCTAAAGGCGTAGCTGAAGGAGGCATGTTATGAAACGATTTGCAATGATTCTGCTCGCCGCGGTCGTTTTGGTCGGCGGCATCGGTGTTGCTGATGCGCAGACGCGCGGCGGCTCTCATGGTGGCATGCACGCCGGCAGCGGGCATTCAGGCGGAAGCTGGAGTGGGCATTCAGGCGGAAGCTGGAATGGCGGTAACTGGCACGGCGGTAACTGGCACGGCGGAAGCCATGGATCCCGTGTCTTCGTCGGCGTCGGTTTCGGCGCCCCGTGGTGGGGATGGTGGCCGGGGTACTACCCGCTCTATTCCCCGTACTATGGGTATTATGGCTATTACCCTTACGCCGACTACTATCCGTATGAATATGGAGAGAGCTACATCGAGCAGGACAACCCGGCATACAATCAACCGCGCAGCGGGCAGCGCGGCGAGTACTCGTACTACTGCCCTGATCCGGCGGGCTACTACCCTCAAGTGCAAACCTGCGCCAAAGGGTGGCTGCGCGTCGTTCCGCCGAGCGCGCCGGGGCCGGGCGCTCCGGCACCCCGCTGAGGAGATGACATGAGCAGACGCGTACACTTCGCAGCGTTGGCGGGGGCGCTCTTTCTGGCCGGCTGCGTGACCGTACCGACCGGTCCGGCGGTCATGGCGCTCCCGGGGACGGCGAAGAGTTTCGATGAATTCCGCGCCGATGATATTTCGTGCCGGCAATACGCACAGTATTCGCTGGGGCCGGGCGCCGAGCAGGTCGCGGCGAATGCCGCGACGGCGAACGCCGTCGGCGGTACAGTGTTGGGCGCCGCGGCCGGCGCGATCATCGGTTCGGCCACGGGGCGTGCGGGTCCGGGTGCCGCGATCGGTGCCGGTACCGGGCTGCTTCTGGGCAGTGTCGCCGGAAGCAACGCGTACGGGTACTCGTACTACGGCATGCAACGGCGTTACGACATGGCGTATGTGCAGTGCATGTACGCCAAGGGCAACCAGGTCCCGTCGGGACCGCGATATGGACCTCGTCCCTACTACGGCCCCCCGCTGCCGCCGGCGGGCTGAGCGCTGATCGAATCTGATCGAGCGAGCCGCCGCGCTCAACCGCGGCGGCTTTTTCTTGCGCTGTACTTTGCCGCTACGCGGGCCTTCGCTGCGGGCTCGCGCCCGCGGCCTCCTTGGTTGCTTGACGCCACGTGTTCCGCCGCGCGTCGGCCGCCAGCGTCGACTTGCCTCGCGCGATCCCCGCGCACTTCGTGCGCAGGCCGACTGGCGACGCTGCGGGCTCGCGCCGCTACTTCTGCAGCATCCACTTGCCGTTTCGTATCGATGGCGTCGTCGAGCGCGATGTATTCGACGTTCCTGCCGGCGATCGCCTTCGGCCACAGCGCAATGGTATATCTCTACATCGATCTTGCCCGGCAGCGAGGAAAGTAGGGCTGGAGCATAATCGGACGCTATCTCTCGCCGGGAGAGGGGATGCAGACCAAGGCGAAGCTTGCTGCGCCGTTGCGGCTCCTGCCGCTGCTCGCGCTGGTTGTTTCGTGCTGTGCGCTTGCCGCCGACCCCGCGAAAATCCTGCGCGTCGCCTCGCCCGACATCGAAACCCTCGATCCGCAGCAGTACAGCGACAACCCGTCCCACCACGTGCTCGTCGCGATCTTCGAGCCGCTCTACGAATGGGATTATCTCCGCTCGCCGCCCAGGCTCTCGCCGGTGACCGCGGCCGGGCCGCTAGCGATCACCGACGGCGGCAAAACGTGGACGATGCGCGTGAAGCCGGGCATCTTTTTCACCGACGATCCGGCGTTCAAAGGCAAGCCGCGCGAGCTCGTCGCCGCGGATTACGTCTATTCGTACAAGCGCTGGCTGGACCCGAATCTGCGCCGCGGGGGGGCACCGGTCATCACCGACCTCATCGTCGGCGCGCGCGCGGTCGTCGATGCCGCGCAGAGCGCCTCGAAGTTCGACTACGACCGGCCGATCGAGGGCTTGCGCGCGCTCGACCGCTATACCGTCGAGATACATCTCTCCGAGCCGAATTACCCTAACATCGAGGACATGATCGGTTTCGTCGGGGCCGCCGCCCGCGAAGTCGTCGAGGCCGCCGGAGGCGACATCCGCACCCGTGCCGTGGGTACGGGCCCCTACCGTTTGCGCGAATGGAAGCGCGGCTCGCGCATCGTTCTGGAGGCGAATCCGGGTTACCGGCAGCTTCGCTTTCCGGAGAGCAACGATCCCGCGCAGGCGGCGCTGATGAGCAGCATGCGGGGGAAAGTTTTCCCGCAGGCGGGCGTGGTCGAGGTCAACATCATCGACGAAGACATCACGCGGCTGCTGCAGTTCGAGCAGGGAGGGCTCGATTACATCATCCTGCGCGCCGAGGTCGCGACCCGTTTGCTCGTCGACAACAAGCTCAAGCCGGAATACGCGGCCCGCGGCATAACGCGGCATGTTTTTCCCGAACCGTATCTGTTTTCGTTCTACTTCAACATGGCCGATCCCGTCCTCGGCGGTATGACCAACGAGCGCATCGGGTTGCGCCGGGCGATCGCATTGGCGATGGACACCGAAACCCTGGTCAAGGTGGTGTATGCCGGGCAGGCATTGCCGGCGAATCAGCTCGTGCCGCCCGGAGTGGGCGGGCACGATCCCGAACTACCGTTCAAGCCGCTGTACGAGCCGGCGGCAGCGCGGGCGCTGCTCGAGCGGTTTGGTTACAAGAACTTCGACGCCGGAGGCTACCGCAAGGCGCCTGACGGCGGGCCGTTGACGCTGGCGATGACGCTGCGCTCGGGCGCGATATCGCGCGAGATCCAGACGCTCGTGAAGAAAAGCATGGATGCGGTCGGGCTGCGCATGAATTTTCACGTCACGCCGTTCCAGGATGCGATCAAGGAGCTGGAAAAGGGCAAGTACCAGATGTACTTCGGCGGTTTCGGCGGATCGCCATCCGGCTATCCGGAATTGCTGCAGCTCTACAGCAAGCAGCCGCAGCGCGTCAACGTAAGCCAGTTCAAATTCGCCGAGTACGACCGCGCTGCCGAGCAGTTCCTGCGCAGCTCGACCGACGCCGAGCAGATCGTCGCCGCACGCAAGATGTCCGAGCTTGCCCGAACCTACATGCCCGAGCTGCCGGCGATATTCCGCCTCGAGAACGATTTCGTGCAGCCGTGGCTGCTCGGTTTCAGGCCGCCCGTATTTGCGACGTACTGGAAGTATCTCGATATCGATCTCGCGCGGCGGCGGGCGCGTAGCCCGGGATGAGCCCGGGCTTGACCCGGGCGAACCCCGGGACCGATCGCATCCGTTACAGCGGTGTTCCCGGGATTCGCCTGCGGCTCATCCCGGGCTACGCCTTGAGCGCTTGCGGCCGTAGCGCGGCGCCGCACTTGGCGCGGATCGGATCGCCTGCCGGAAGCTTCGCACACACGCCGTCCATCCGGGCGCGAATGCGCACTAGCGCTGCACGCTGCACAGGTTCCTTGCTCCAACCCGCGAGCTTCTTGCCCATGCGTTCGAGCGAGCGCAGGTTGCGGTCGTAGAACGTGTCGGGTACGGGCTCGAGCTCGCCGATCACGCTTCCCGCGGCGTGCTCGATGCGCGCGGCATCCTGCGGCGCGAGCTCGACGAGAGCGTTGACGTAGCGCGTTCCCCATTGCACGCGCGTCGCGGGGCCTTGCGCGGCCGCGTACGACTGCGCGTACCAGTCGAGCGCGCCCGCCTTATCGCCGCGCTTCTTGGCGACCTCGGCGAGATCTACCATGAAGTAATAAGGCGAATGCGAGCGCTTGAGCTCCGCTTTCAACAGTGTATCGGCATCATCGAGGAGGCCTGCTTCGACCAGCGCTTCCGCGGCAGCGTCGATCACCGCCTGCCGTGCGTAGGGATCGGCCGTTTCCCGATCGGCGCGCGCGACCGCGTCGCGCACGCTTTTCTGCAACGGCGCGGGTAACGGGGCGTCCTTCGCGTCGAGGCGGGCCAACGCGACTTCGGCCGAGACCGCGACCAGTCGATCAGCGGTCCACAGGCTTGAATCGGCGACGAGTCGATCGAGCGCCGCGGTCCAAGCGGCGACCAGCCGCCCGCGCTCGGGCGATTTCGGCGTGGTGACGAAGCCCGCGATTTTGCCTGCGTATTGGGTGAGCGTATCGAAGTTCTCGCGTACGAGTCGGGAATCGGCGAGCACGGCAAGAAGCCGCGCGGTCGCCGTCGCATCGGGCGACGCTTTCGCGTCCTTTGTCGTTGCCGCCGCCGCGAGCGCTTTGAGCTCGAGGCGAACCGCCGTGTCCTTCTGCTCGGCGGGACAAGCTTGCGCCAGCCGCTTCAAGGTCGGCGCGACGCTCTTCTCCGGTATCAGCTGCTGCTCGTCGGTGATCCAGGAGTAGTACGCGAGCATGCGCCAGTCGTCGGCCGAAAGGTCTGCATGTTTGCGGCTTCCGGAAAGGGCCGCTGCCAGCGTGTCCTTGACCGGGCGCGCGCCGTTCAAGCCCATCGTCAACACCTGCATGTACTGCTCGGGATCGGCTTCGCCGGGCAGGCGCACGATTTCCCGTCCGTCGGGAGTGAACAGGATCATCGTCGGATAGCCGGAAACATTGAAGCGCGCGCCGAGCTTTTGCGCGCTCGGGCTGTCGCCATCGATGTATACGGGGACAAAAAAGCGCGAGCGCTCGATGAAATCCTGGCGATTGAAGAGCGTTGCCTTGACCTGGTTGCACGGCGGGCACCACACGGCGCCCCAATACAGAAACAGCGGCTTGTTATCCGCTTTGGCGGCGACGAACGCTGCGTCGACGTCGCCCTTGCGCCAGGCGATGCCGTCGCCGTGTGCGGCAACTGCGGGGCTCGACGATGACGCAACGCCGGTCGCTGTCGGGGCCGCGCCTTGCGCGGCGTCTGGCAGCGCCACTGCGGCCCTGGGCTTGGGCGGCTCGGGAGTCTGCGGGCAGGCGGCTAGCGCGAGGGTCAGGGCCAGAATGGGCAAATGTGGCTGGATTTTCATGGCGGCAGGCAAGCGTCTTTATCGAGGCGAGGGTAGCACTTCGCGGGCGTATCCGCGATAGGGTCGGTAGGGCCGAATTCATTCGGCCACGGCGACTCGATGTCGTGTCGCGTGCGAATAAATTCGCACCCACCGCCTAAGGCAACACACGCGCCGGCAGGTTCTGGAACCCGCGAAACCGCGCGCGGCCGTCGCGAACGGGCTCGCCGGCGAGTCCATAGTCCGGAAACCGGGTAAGGAAGCGCGACATTGCAACGCGGGCTTCGAGCCGCGCGAGACTCAATCCGGCGCAGGTATGGATCCCGAAGCCGAAGGCGACGTGTCGATTCGGTTCCCGCGCGATGCGCATACAGTCGGGGTCCGGGAACTGCGCCGGGTCGCGATTCGCTGCACCGATGCAGATGGTGATGCGCGAGTCCGGCGGCAGCAGGACGCCGCCGACTTCGACATTCTGCGTCGTGATCCGATTACCGAGCTGGACCGGGCTCTCGAAGCGCAGAAACTCCTCGACCGCGGTCTTCATTCGCTCCACATCTGTCGCCTGCGCGATCAGCTCTGCTTTCTGGCCCGGCTTCTGCGTCAGCGCGTGCAAGGTGTTGCCGATGAGGTTGGTCGTCGTTTCGTGACCCGCGTTGAGCAGGAAGATGCACTGATGCAGCAACTGCGTCTCCGTGAGATGCTCGCCATCCTCCTCGCCCAGGATGAGACGCGTCAGGACGTCGGTGCCCGGATCGCGCAAGTGAATGCGGCGGTCGTCGACCAGCGTCTTGAGATACGCCAGCATGTCCGTCACGGCGGAGTTGCCACGGCTGCCGCGTTCGGGCGTGAGCACCGGCTCGAGCGCGCCGAGAATGGCCAGCGACCAGCCGCGCAGCGGGCCGCGCTCCGCCTGCGGGATGCCGAGCAGGTTGCCGATGATCCCGATCGGAATCGCCGCGGCAAAATCTTCGATCAGGTCGACCTCGCCTTTCTCCGCCATTGCGTCGAGCAGGCGGTCGACCAGCGCAACGAGCCCGGGTTCCATCGCCGCGATGTGGCGCTGCGTCAGCGCGCCCACGATCGCGCGCCGCACGCGCGTATGCAGGGGCGGATCGTTGAAAATGAGGCTCGTGGTGTGGTGTTCGAGCAAGGGTGAGGGGCCGAACTTCGGCCCGAACTCCTTTTTCTTGTCCGAGCTGAACGCCTTCGGATCGCGATAGACGGGCAGGATGTCGTCGTAGCGCGTCAGGAGCCACGACCCATCGGGCATCCGCCTCACAGGGTCATGCTCGCGCAGCGCCTCGTAGTACGGGTATGGGTCGTCATAGAACTCCGGTGGCAGCCGCCGCAGGTCGAATTGACCTGCGACCTCGCGCGCCTGATCGGAAGTGAACTTCAGCGCCATCGATAGCGCACGCGGACCGGGGAGGGCATGCGGCCATGATACGTGCTCGCGGGTGGCCACGGCCGTAGGTGTCGCCTGTGAGCGACGCTTAGAACTCGACGCAACGATCCCGGGTGGGTGTCAACGCCGGAACTGGCATGCTCGTTGCTCTACGTCGAGTAAGGGAAACGCCTGTCATGGGAAATCGCACTTCAAGGAGCTTTCGCGTCCATGCGCTACGCCTCGTCACGGGGGCGGCGGCGGTCGTGCTGCTCGTGATCGCGGGCTGCGGACAGTTGGCGGAAAAAGAGCGGGAGTTGACCTTCCGCGTCGTCCCGGGCACCGCGAGCTGGTTCGACGGCTTGCCTTCGGGCGTCGAGGAGACCGATCTGGCCATCGACGCGAACGGCAAGGCGCAGCGCATCCACGCCTGGTGGTGGCCCGCCGCAGCGCAGCACGCGCCTGCGATCCTCTATCTGCACGGCTCGCGTTGGAATCTTACCGGCCAAACCAACCGCATCGAGCAATTGCACGCTTTCGGCTTTTCGGTGCTGGCGATCGATTATCGCGGCTTCGGCAAGAGCGACGGCGATCTTCCCTCGGAGGAAACGGTTTACGAGGACTCGCGTGCGGCCTGGGACCGCCTGGCGCAGCTCCAGCCCGACGCGTCGCTGCGATTCATCTACGGCCACTCGCTCGGCGGGGCGGTCGCCATCGATCTCGCGGCTCACCTCAGCACGGGTTCAGCCGGTGCCGGCTGGACGCCGCCGGCACGCGGCGTGATCGTCGAGTCATCGTTCACCACGCTGCCGGACATCGCCCGGGCGCTCTCGTACCCGTGGCTGCCGATCCAGCTGCTGATGACGCAGAAGTTCGATTCGGTGCACAAGATCGCGGCGCTGCGCATGCCGGTCCTGATCGTACATGGCGCCGGCGACGGCTTCGTCCCGGCGCGGTTCAGCGAGGAACTCTACGAAGCGGCGCCGCAACCGAAGAAGCTGCTCCTGGTGAACGGCGCCACCCACAACAACAGCATGCGCGTCGGCAGCACCGAATATCTGCGGGCGATGCGCGAGCTGTTCGGCTTCGAGCGTACGGCTCCCGCAACCGAGGCAAAGCGCCGCGACGCGCTGAGCCTATCGCTCCAGGACTAGCGTCAGCCGGAATTTTCCAGCGCGAGTTGCAGCAAGTCCGTGGCCTGGGCGGAGCGAAGCGAAGCCCGGGATTTCGTCGGCGGTCGTCCCGGGCTTCGCGCTCCGCGCTCAGCCCGGGCTACGCAGCTGTGCAACGATCGGCAGATGATCCGACGCGAGCCGCGATAGCTCGCTCGCGTGCGCGCGCACGTCCCGCAGATACGATCTCGGTCTGACCCAGACGCGGTCCAGCGCGAACATGGGCCTTCCCGCGGGGAAAGTCCGCGGCGCGGGCGTCGCCGAGAAATGGTCGTGCAGCCAGCGCAGCGGTCGGCCCCACAGAAACCACTCGTTGACGTCTCCGGCCAGAACGGTCGGCGCGTCGACGGCGGCCGCGTCGATCGCGTCCAGGAGTCGGCGCACCTGAGTGCGCCGCTCTCCCGGATGCAAACCGAGGTGCGTTGCCAAGACGCGCAGCGGCGCACCGTCGCAGTCGAGGATAACGTCAAGCGCCGAACGCGGCTCGTGCCCCGCGACGGCGAGATCGACCGTCTGCACCGTCTTTACCCGATGTCGGGTCAGCAGCGCGTTACCGTAATCGCCGTGAATCGGATGCACCAGCGTCGGCCGGGCGACTCCGTGCAGGCCCGTACCCGTGCGCAGGTATTCGAACATGTTGAACCCCGGGGAACCGAGCTGCACCTCCTGCAGGGCGATGACGTCGGCGTGCAGCTCCTGCAGCACCGACGCCGTGCGCTGCGGTGCGAACTGCCCGTCCCGCCCGATGCCGATGTGGATGTTGTACGAGGCGACGGTGACGCGCAGCTGCGCCATGAAGCGCTGACTTAGCCTGCAGCCGCGCCGCTGCCGCCCTGCGCAGCCAGGCGGCGATGCACCAGCAGGGCCGTCGTGATAAGCACCGCCGCGATCAGGGTCAGGAGCGCGATTGTTTTCGGTCCCGGATGGCGCACTGCCGCGATGAGGCGGTCGACGAAGACGACCGTGGCCACGATCCCGGGCAACATCCCCAGCGCGGTCCCGAGCAGGAAGTCGCGCCAGCCGATGTGCGACGCTCCGGCGACGACGTTGACGACGGTAAACGGCGCGACGGGTACGATGCGCACGAGGATCATGGTCAGCAACCCGCGCTTGGCGAGACCGCGCGTGATCGCGTTGAGGCGCTTGCCCGCGACGCGGCGCACAGTCTCGCGCCCGAGCTTGCGGCCGATGGTATAGGTGACGATGCCGCTCAGCAGCGAACCGGCAAGCGCATAGATGCCTCCGATTAGCGGGCCGAAGACGATGCCGGTGACCGTGATGACGAGCATCACCGGGACGACCAGCAGGCCGGCGACCACGTACGCGCCGAGCACGATGAGCGGCGTGAACGGCAGCTCCTCGATGCGGTCGCCGAGATCCACGAGTGAATCCACGTTGAGCCATTGATGCAGCGGCGAGAAACGCCACGCTGCGGCGAGAGCAGCGAGCACGAAAATGAAAGCCGCGATGCCCACCAGCCGGCTGCGCGCGGGCGGACGCGATTCGGGAGGCACGAAGTCGTCGAGCAGCTTGTCGGGATCGACCGGCGCCTCGGGATCCATCAGCGCCGCGTCGACCAATGGCGTGTCGAGCTCCGAAACGGCGTCTGCGTTGAGCGGCGACAGCGTGCGCGGATTGCCGCGCAGCGCCTCGATCGTCGCGATGAGGCTCCCGGTGCTGGCGAGCTTCTGCGCGAATTGAGCTTCGTCTACGCCGAGATGCTCGGCGAGAAGGCGGTTGCGCAAGCTGGCGATCGCTTTCGCCTGTTCCGGCTCGCCGCGCGCTTCCACTGCGATGTTGCATTCGGTATCGAGCCCCATCGATCGGTTGTTCAGGTTCGCCGAGCCGACCGTCAAAAAATCATCGTCGACGACCAGCACCTTGCTGTGGATATTGATGCACGCGTCCTTGGCACCCGCCGGCTCGGGGAAATACGCGCGAAAGCGGCCATGCGTATCGGCAGCGACGACGCGGCGCTGCGCGCGGGCGCGCAGCACGCCCATGGTCGATTCTTCGAGCCAGCCGCATTGGTCGCGATGGGTGAGGAGCACGATCTCCGGCGCGTCGGGTTCGCGCAGCCGTGCGGCGAGCGCGTCGGCGATGAGCCCCGAGGTGAAGTACTGGTTTTCCATGAAGATGAAGCGCCGGGCGCGCGCGATGGCATCGAGGTGCAGCTCGCGCATCTCGTGCACGGCTCGGCGGTCCTCGAACGGCGGCTGGGTACGGACGATCGCGACGTCGACGTCGTCGAGATCGACTTCGACGCCGCGCGGCCACAGGTCGGGAACCGTCGCCAGCGGCGCCCGCGGCTTGCTCGCGCCGGAGCGCAGCCAGCGCTCGCGGACGAGCTCGCCAAGCGCCCGTGCAGCGTTGCCGTCGACTACCGCCTGCACGTCATGAAACGGTCCATACGGCGCGCCGCTAGGGTCGATGCGCAGGGGCTCGTCGGCGCGGTGCGCGCTCGTGTCCCACCGCCGCTGCGTGAGATCGAGTCCGCCGACGAAAGCAACCGCATCGTCGACGACGATGACCTTCTGGTGATGCGACGCGTAGACCGGATGAGTCGCGTCGAGCCGGAACGAGAAGCGCCTGTGCGTGCGCCAATCGAGCTTGTATACCGGCAGCCATTCGCGCTCGAAGGCATAAAGCATCGCGAAATCCCAGCCGAGCGCGTAGATGCGCAGCGACTTCTGCCGCCTCACCAGTGCGTCCAGAAAATCGCCGAGTTTCTCCGGCAATCCATCGCCGGCCCCATCCGGGACAAGAACCGTGCGGCTGTCGATGTCCCAGGCGACGATAAAGATCGAGTGCCTGGCGCGCGCGAAGACGTCGCGCAGCGCACGGTAATACGCGTCCCCGTCGATGAGGAAGCTCAATCGCGCCGCGCGCTCGAGCCGCCAGCAGGTCCGGGACGGTACGAGCAGCGGGGCGGCGGCGGGGCGGTCGGTTGCAATTAGTTCATCCACGGCCATGGCACTATACCGCGCTGCAAGAACGGTGCCTGGCCGAGGCGCGTCGGTTACACTCGTCGCCATGACCGACCGTCTGATCGCGCATCTCGACATGGACGCGTTCTACGCGTCGGTCGAGCTCCTCCGCTATCCCGAGCTGCGGGGTGAGCCCGTGGTCATCGGCGGCGGCAGCCGGCACCAGCCCGAAGAGGCGACCGATCCGGCAACCGGCGCAATCGTGCGGCGCTTCAAAACGCTGCGCGACTACGTGGGGCGTGGCGTCATCACCACGGCCACGTACGAAGCACGCGCGTTCGGAGCGCATTCGGCGATGGGGTTGATGAAAGCGGCGCGATTGTGCCCAGAAGCCGTATTGTTGCCGACGGACTTCGACGCGTATCGGCGCTACTCGCGACGCTTCAAGGCAGCCGTCAAGGCGATCGCGCCGCAGGTCGAGGATAACGGCATCGACGAAATCTACATCGACTTGACCGATGTCGGACTCGCGTCGAGCGCCGTTGTCGCGGAGGAGACATGCGCGGCGGCCGCAGAGCGCGCGCATCGCGTCGCGCGAGCGATCAAGGATGCCGTGCGCACCGCCACGGGCTTGTCGTGCTCGATCGGCGTCACCCCGAACAAGCTGCTCTCGAAGATCGCCTCCGAGCTCGACAAACCAGACGGGTTGACGATCCTCATGGCGGCGGACGTGGCCCGCCGCGTGTGGCCGCTGCCCGCGCGCAAGATCAACGGGATCGGACCGAAGACCGCGGCGCGGCTCGAGGCGCTCGGCATTCGCACGATCGGCGAGCTCGCGCGTAGCGATCCGGGTTGGCTGGTGGAGCAATTCGGCGCAAGCCGAGGCGCTTGGATGCACCAGGCCTCTCGCGGCTGCGACGACCGGCCGGTGGTGACGTACAGCGAGCCGGTCACGATCAGCCGCGAGACCACTTTCGAACGCGATCTGTCCGCCAAGCGCGATCGCGACGCACTGTCGGAAGTATTCACCGAATTGTGCGAAGGCCTGGCCCGGGACCTGCAACGCAAGGGCTACGTCGGCCGGACGATCGGCCTCAAGCTGCGCTACGACAACTTCAAGACGCTTACGCGCGACCGGACCATTGCCCAGCCGACACAGGACGCGAAGGCGATTCGTCGCGCGGCGAGCGAATGCCTGAAGCGCGTGCCGCTTGATCGCCGCATCCGCCTGCTCGGAGTGCGGATCAGCGGTCTTTGCAGGCCGGAGGAGGCCGCTGCGTCGGCTGCGCATAGGGTCAGCGAGCCGGATGCGGAGCCGACGCCATCGCTGTTCGATCGCGAATTGTAAGATTTACACGCTTCGCGATTGCCGGGAGATTGAACCCCGCGCCCGGCGCGTCGGTCGTATGCCTCGATCGAGGCGATTACGATCATGGTGCGCGATACCACTAACACCGGTGGCGCGGGCAGCGCGTCCGACGTCATTGCCGAAGCCGTCGAAATGGCGGCCGCAGCGGGGCTCGTCTATGTCTCGGATGCGCAGCCCGGGATCCGCCGCCAGCGCAACGGCGAGCAATTCATCTATTTCCGGCCGAACCGACAGCGAGTGACGCAGGCAGGCGAGCTCGAGCGCATCGCACGCCTCGCCATTCCGCCGGCGTACGAAGACGTGTGGATCTGTACCCATCCGCGCGGCCACCTGCAGGCGACGGGACGCGACGCGCGGCGGCGCAAGCAATACCGCTATCACCCGGAATGGCGCACGATTCGCGACGGCGCGAAATTCGGGAGCATGGCGGAATTCGGCGAAGCGCTGCGGCGTCTGCGCGCGCGCGTCAGGCGCGATCTCGCGCAACCTGGCCTGCCGCGCGACAAGGTGCTTGCCGTGGTAGTCAGCCTGCTCGATGCGACGTGCATCCGCGTCGGCAACGCCGAGTATGCGAAGGCCAACGACAGCTACGGCCTCACCACGCTGCGCAACCGGCACGTGCATTTCATTCGCGCCGGGCGGCTGTTGTTCCGCTTCCGGGGCAAAGGCGGCGCCGAGCACGAGGTCGTCGTCGACGACGAACGCCTCGCGAGGATCGTGCGTCGCTGCCAGCAGCTGCCCGGACAGCGGCTCTTTCAGTACGTCGACGATGCCGGCCAGCGCCGGGGGATCGATTCCGGCCAGGTGAACGAGTATCTCAGGGACGCGATGGGCGCCGATTTCACCGCCAAGGATTTTCGGACCTGGAGCGCGACCGTACGCGCGATCGCGCTGCTCCGCGCCACGCCGCTGCCCGAAGCGGCCAGCGAGCGCGCGCTCAATGCATGCATCGTTGCGGTCGTGAAGACCATCGCCGCCGAGCTGCGCAATACGCCCGCGGTCTGCCGCAAGTCGTACATCAATCCGTACGTGTTCGAGGCGTGGCGGAGCGGCGAGCTGCACACGGGAATCGGCGCCGATGTCTCGATCGCGCCGCGCAAGGCCGAGCGGCTGGCGCTTAAGTTTCTGCGGCAGTGTCCCGCGGCGCGGAGCGGGCCGACGCAGCGGCGAATACCTGTCCGGCGCCCGGGCGCTGCAGCCACTGGCACGACGCTGCGGGGCGGCGAGCCGCTGGGGCGCCAGCGCGTTGTGGCGCCGTCGTCGTAAGCGGGTGGCTTGTGCGCGGCCACTCGTGGGTTGAGTGGCCGCCGCAAGCCGGGTAACCCGCTCGACGACGCGCCTGGCGCCACCGCGCGCTAGAGTCACAACGGCTCGCCGCGATCGAACGCGATGCTTTCGCGCGCTCGCGCGCAGCGTTCTGCGAAGGGTAACGCCACGCGTAGGATGCGGCCCCGGGCATCGCACTTCGCGCTCAGCCCAGGCTACAACTTCGCCGCGAAGCGCTCCATCTGCAGGCCGACGACGCGCCCCAGCGAGTCCGTGTCGGCGAAGCGCTGCCGCAGCCAAGTCGCGTCGTTGCCCTCTTCGATGCAGCGAGCGATCTCGCGGAGCGCCTCGTCGTCATCGTCCCTCGCATGCGCCCGGATCGCGTCGAGCGTGGCGCGCACATCGTCCACCAGCGGGCGGCGCTCGCGTGTGAACGGGTCGACGATCTCGCCCTTAAAGCCCAAACGCAAGGCCTGGAAACGGTTAAACCCGTAGACCAGATACGCATCCTCGGTGACGTCGAGCTTCGGGCGCGCGAGGATCTCGCGCGCGACGCCCTGCGTGTAGATCGCGAGCGCGGCGGCGCGCTCCACGGTGAGCGGCGTGTCGAAAACGCGGATCTCCACCGTGCCGTACTCGGGCTTCGGCCGGATGTCCCAGTAGAAATCCTTCATGCTGTTGACGATGCCGGTCGAACGCATCTTGCCGAAGTAGTCTTTGAACTCCGCCCAGTTGCGGAGGAAGGGCATGCGTCCGCTCAGCGGAAACGACGCGATGGTGTTCATGCGCGAGCAGTCGAAAGCCGTGTCGGCGCCTTGCGAGAAGGGTGAGCTCGCGGAGAGCGCGATGAAGTGCGGCACGTAGCGCGACAGCCCATGGACGAGCCGCACTGCGGCGTCGGCGTCCGGGCAGCCGATATGCACGTGTTGCCCGAACACGGTGAATTGCTTGGCGAGATAGCCGTACAGCTCGGAGATATAGCGCTGCCGCGGCGCTTCGGAGATGTGGCGTTCGGTCCAGGCCTGAAACGGGTGCGCGCCACCGCCGCAAACGCCGACGTTGAGCAGTTCCGCCGCCGCGCAGACCGCGTCGCGCAGTGCACGCAAATCCGCGAGCACGCCGGGGTGCGTGCGCTGCACCGCGGTCGCGACTTCGATCATGCTTTCGGTGATCTCGAGCTTGACGTCGAGCCCCGGATGCCGCTTCTTCAGCAGCGGAAGGAGATCTGAGCCGGCGCGCGTGAGGTCGCCATCGCGCCGGTCGACGAGCTGCAGCTCCAGCTCCACGCCGAGCGTGAGCGGCTCCGAAGCCTTGAATTCGAGCACTTCGGTCATGCGTCGTCGCGCGTCGGCTCTCCCGCCCGGCGCAGCGCAAGCTCGGTGAGGACGGGGCCGAGGATGGCCATGAGCAGAACGATCGCGCCGCTGATTTCCGCCGCGTGCTTGAGCTCCGGCTGCTGCGCGACGCTCGCCGTCAGCATAAGCGCGAGGCTCGACAGCGGCGCGGCGGCGATGCCGACCAGCACGCCTTTGGCGGGGCTCAACGCGGAGGGCGAAGCAAATGCCGTGTTCGCCCCGACCTTTGCCAGCAGGCGAATTGCGGCGACCGCGACGGCGACGCCCGCGAGCGTCCAGGAATCGAGCCAGGTGAGCGATGCGCCGACGAGGACGAAATAGGCGAATGTGAGAACCGCGCCGATTTCCGAAGTCTGATGCGACAACACGCTGTGGGTCCGCTCGGTGCCGCGTACGATCAGGCCGAAGAAAAGCGCCGATAGGATTGGCGACAAGCCGAGCGGCGGCGCGTAGGCGTACAGGAGCACGCAGCAGCAGATGATGCCGATGGTGAGCACCGCTCCGCGGGCGCGCGTGATCATCGCGTAAAGGCGCAATGCGGCCGCTGCCAGCGCCCCGAGGAGGAACGAGCCTGCAAGCTGGAACACCGGCTGGACCACCGACGTGAGATCGACGTGCGCGGCGGCGCGATAGGCGGCCAAGAGGAGCTGGACCAGCAGCACTGCGTATACGCTGGAAAGCGTGCTGTACAGCAGCGAACGCTCCGATACCTGGCCGCGGGCGCGCAGATCCTTGCTGACGCTCATCACGACGATCGGCGAGGCCGTCATGCCGACGGCGGCGACGAACGCGCAGTCGACCAGCGGGATCGCGAAGCCCAGCGCCAACACGGCATAGATCGCGATAAATGTGACAGCAGACTCGCCGAGGCTGACGGCGACAAGCCAGGGATTGCGCCGCAGCCAACCCAGCGGCATGCGCTGCCCGACTTCGAACAGGAGCACCATCGCCAGCGCTTCGAGCAGCACGCTCGGCACCGGCATCAGCGCCGCCGCTTCGCCGCTCCTGCGCAGCGCGCCGATCAGCGCTCCGGCAACGACCAGCGCCGCGATGCGCGGGACCCGCAGCGCGCGCACTGCAGCCTCGGCGAGGAGCAGCGCGGCGAAGAAGAGCAAGGCCGTGATGCCCAGCGGCGTGACGACCGCCGACTTGAGAAGCGCGAGGATCGTTGCGAGATCGAGAATGGTGAGATGCCGTATGGTAGGTGCGAATTCATTCGCACGCGGCGCATTGCGGTCGCGTAGCGGCCGGATAAATCCGGCCCTACAACCCCCGTGTCAGCGCCTTCTTCAACTCCCGCAGCTTCGCCTTGACCTTCGCCTCGTTCTCGGGACCCATTCGCACCAGCATTTTCTGCCCGGCCGAAAGATCCTGTAGCGCGGGGTCCGCGTACTCGTACAGGACCTTCGGCTGGACGAGCGCGATCGGCCCGCGCACCTCAGGCGTGGCGAGCAGATGATCGATCACCTCGAAGACGCGGTCGTTGAAATAGCGCGACGGATAGCCCAGCTCCGCGTACGCCTGCTGGAACAGCGGATAGAAGCGGACGTAGAGCGCAACGAGCTTCGCCGAATCGATCGCCTCGAGCGCGCGCACGTACGGCGAGTAGCGCGCCGCGTTGTCCGGGTCGACGATGGTGCTTCCCTCCGGACCGCTAGTGCGAAACGCGCCCGCGGCGGGCTTGATCGGCATGACCCGCTGCGCCACAGTCTTGCGTGGCAGATTGT
>DASWDF010000086.1:0-4180 GCA_036395475.1 Casimicrobiaceae bacterium | reverse complement strand
ACCATCCTGTTCGCGCCATCCGGTCTCGCGGGCTTGATCATGATGCACGGTCCCATCGTGCGCACGAGGGCGTTGTGGCGGGTGCTGCGCGCCTATGCGATCGCGCTCGTGCCTGCCACCGTCATGGCGACGGGCGCAGTGCTGCTCATCGAGATGAGCTACCGCGTGTCGACGCAGCCGGAGTTGGGAACGCGGATGCGGATCGTCTGGATCACGGTGGACGTGGCCTCGCCGTGGCCGTGGATAGCAGCCATCGCATTACTCGCCGGTGGTTTCTCGGTGTTTCGCAAGACCTGGCCCATCGTGGCGGCGGCGTGGAATCATGCCACCGAGGAAGCCAGAATGGCGGGCACCGCCGCGCAACTGTGATGAACATGAAGCCCGAAGGTTCTGGGCACGAGCGAATGCCGCCCGCGCTGGAGCTGCGCGACATCCGGAAGAGGTTCGGTGCGACGCCGATCATCCGCGGCGTCTCGCTCCAGGTGGGTCGCGGCGAGCGCCATGCCATCATCGGCCCGAATGGCGCAGGCAAGTCGACGTTGTTCAACCTGATCAGCGGGCGCTTCGCGCCGACGATGGGCTCGATACGCTTGAACGGCGAGGACGTTACCGGTTCTCCTCCGTATCGAATCAATCGGCGGGGACTGGCGCGTAGCTTCCAGGTGACCAACATCTTCCCGCGTCTGTCGGTCTACGAGAACATCCGCTGCAGCGTCCTCTGGTCGCTGGGCTACCATTACAGCTTCTGGCGCCGGGTCGAGAAGCTGCGCGATGCGAACGAGCAGACGGAGCGCACGCTCGAACAGATTCGCATGACGGCACGGCGCAACGTTGCCGCGGGAGTGCTTACCTATGCGGAGCAACGCGCACTGGAGATTGGCATCACGATCGCGGGCAACGCTCAAGTAATTCTGCTCGACGAACCGACGGCCGGAATGAGTCGCGCGGAAGCCGCCGGCGCGGTCGAGCTGATCCGCACGGTCTCACAAGGACGAACGCTGGTCATGGTCGAGCACGACATGGGCGTGGTATTCGACCTCGCCGATCGGATTTCCGTGCTTGTCTACGGTGTGATCATCGCGACCGACGTCCCCGACCGGATCAGGGCCAATCCGGCGGTGCAAACCGCCTACCTTGGCGCTGTAGCTCATGCTTGAAGTCCAGGACCTGCACGCGTATTACGGCAAGAGCCATATCTTGCAGGGCATTTCGTTTCGCGTCCCGCAAGGTGAGATCGTCAGCCTGCTCGGGCGCAACGGAGCCGGGCGGTCGACGACTATCAAGACCATCATGGGTCACGTTCCGCCGGTGGGTGTCATACGCTTTAAGGGCGAGCGGATCGATGGCCGGCCACCGCACGAAATCGCACGCCGGGGCCTTGGCTACGTTCCCGAGGACCGGGAGATCTTTCCCGGCCTCACCGTGCGCGAGAACCTGCTCCTGGGCATGAAGTCCGCGCGGCAGAACGGCCGCTGGTCGCTGGACGACATGTTTGCACTCTTTCCCCTGCTGCGCGAGCGCGCCGATGCACCCGGCGAGGTTTTGTCCGGCGGCGAGCAGCAACTGCTCACGATCTGCCGCACGCTGATGGGCGACCCCGATCTCATCATGGTCGACGAGCCGACCGAAGGACTCGCGCCGATGCTGCTCGTGCTGGTGCGCGAGCTGCTGGAGGCAATCGCGCAGCGCGGCACTGCGATCCTGCTGATCGAGCAGAAGCTCACCATCGCGCTCGCGATTTCACATCGCGTCTACGTGATGGGACACGGCCGCATCGTGTTCGAAGGATCGCCGCCGGCATTGCGCGCCAACGATCAGGTGCGCCGGGATTGGCTGGAGGTGTGAGCGCGCTCGCCAGGAGTGCAAGGAGATGACGATGAGTGTGAAGCAACTTTTCGATATCGGTGGCAGGACGGCGCTCGTTACCGGCGGCTCGCGCGGTCTCGGGCTGCAGATCGCCGAGGCGCTGGGCGAGCTGGGCGCTCGCGTCGCCCTCGTCGCCCGCAAGGCCGACGAGCTCGAAGAAGCCCGGGTGCATCTGAAGTCGCGCCTCGGCATCGAGGCCGTCCCGCTGGCCTGCGACCTGTCGAACCCGGCCGCGATTCCGCCCATGGTCGAGCGCGCCGTCGCGGCGCTGGGACCGATCGACATCCTGGTCAACAATGCCGGCACGACCTGGGGCGCGGCGACACTCGAGCACCCGCTCGAGGCGTGGAACAAGGTGGTGGCGCTCAACCTGACGGCGATGTTCGTGATCACCCAGGAAGTCGGCCGTCGCAGCATGGTGCCGCGCCGGCGCGGCAAGATCATCAACATCGCTTCGATCCTCGGCCTGGTCGGCGGCGGCGAACCGGGCCGCGCACCCACCCTCGCCTACAACACGACCAAGGGAGGTGTGATCAGCTTCACCCGTTCGGTCGCGGTCGAGTGGGCCCAGTACGACATCAACGTCAACGCGATCGCGCCGGGTTTCTTCCCCACCAAGATGACCAGGGGCGTCATGGAGACGGCCGGCGCCGGGATCATCGACAGCGCGCCGCTGAAGCGCGTCGGCGGCCCCGAGGATCTGAAGGGAGTGGTCGCGCTGTTCGCCTCCGACGCGGGCGCGTTCATCACCGGCCAGATCATCGCGGTCGACGGCGGCGTCACCGCCGCATAGGGGGTCGCTGCCTATCGCGGCTCGATAGAACTGCAAATGACTGAACGACACGCACAGCAACGCGGAAATCGTCAGGCTCTCTGCGCCATCGACTGCTGGCAGCATTGCTCGAAGCGGTTCAGGGCACGAGGCAGAAGGGGCCCGTCGCGAGTGCATCGGGGACGTAGAGCACGCGGTAGATTCCGACAGCCGCAAATGTGACCAGAAGCGCCGCCGCCGCGAACCGCAGTCTCGTGCGGTCGAACATCGGCTGCGCCCGCCTTATTAGCAAGCCGGTGGCCGCCAGGTTCGGCAGCGTGCCAAGACCGAAGGCGAGCATGACCGCCGCACCCTGCCAGAGACCACCGGCGAACATCGCGAGCGGCAACACGCTGTAGACTAAAGCACAGGGGACAAGGCCCCACAAGAGGCCCAGCGCAACGCGCCCCCGGATGCCTGGCTGCCGCAACAGCGGACGCGCGACAGGCAGCATCGCGCCGAAGGTTCTCGCGCCTGCGTGCTGCAGCCAGCCTATACCATGAGCATTGAGCGCCAACTTGATACCCAACGCCAACAAGAAAAGATTGGCGAGGACGTACATCGTGCGCTGTATCGACAATACGCCGGCCAGCTTGAGCGCTGCCGCACCACCCAAACCGAACGCCGCGCCCAACAGCATGTACGTAGCGATTCGGCCTGCTTGATATCCGAGCTGCTGCCACGCGATCGTTCGTGCCGGAAGCAGCGGCGCCGTACCATCGCCAGCCGCCCCGTCGCGCGCAGCGATCGCGGCCATGAAGCCGCCGCACATCGCGACACAGTGCAAACCACCCAACGCTCCGACAAGCCAGGCGCTGATCAGCGCGCTGTAAGCCATCAAACGTCCTCCGCTCCGTGCTGCGGCGTGTGCGTTGTCATGCGCGTGAACGCTCGAGGAGTAGCGTCAGAGCGGACGAGGCAATGCCCAGCGCCCAGAAACCGAAGAAGCCCAAGGTATAGATCGCTTCGCGCGACCATCCCAGCGGCGCGCCGAAGAAATGCAGGTCGAACGGATCGAATACCGTAAAGAAAATCGTTTCGGCTACAGCGGCCACAAGGAATGCCGGCCAGACGACCCGCATCAGACGTTGCGCGAAATTGCTATCCATCGCTCACTCCAGTCCGGGTATCGGCGTCGGCGAGCGCGCTGAGCTCCGCTCCGCGGCCCCGAGCGGGATTTCAGACTGCGGTCCCGCGACCGTCGTCGTGGGTAACCGCCAAGCTCCCGATTCCAGAGTCACGATCCAGCGCCCCGGCTTCTGCGCGCCCAGCACACCCACGTAATCGCCGTCCGGACCGGGCATGAGTATCACGATCTCGTCGCGCGCTGACGCCGCGGGACGCGCGAGCGTCAAACGCAGACTCTGCGGAGCCGCACCGCTTCCGCCGCCTTCCATGTGCACTCGCACTCCGCCGCCCGCGCCGACGGTAATGGTTGCGCCAAGCTCACTCGCCGGATTCGCCGCTGCGTGCTTGAGGCGCTGGTTGATCCGCAATCCCTGC
>DASWDF010000085.1:0-7039 GCA_036395475.1 Casimicrobiaceae bacterium | reverse complement strand
GGGGGAATCTGCTCTTCGACCAGGCGCTCCTCGCCGAGGGCGGTCAGCTCGACGATCCCGCCGGGTTCGTGCGCCGCATGAACGAGCTGATGCTCGAGATGGCGGGCGAGGCGAGCCGCATCATCGTTCCGGGACGCTGACAGGTCACCGATCGACGCCGAGTTGACGGATTACAATCCGTCATATGCCTGAAGAGAGTTTCTGGCGCAGCGCCTTCGCGGCAGCTTTTCTTGCCGCGTCCAGCCTTTGCGCTCAGCCGGCGCCTGAGCCCGCGACCGGGATCACGCCGAAGGCCCTTGTCACCTCGCAGCGCTTCATGGTGGTCGCGGCGCACCCGCTTGCGGCGCGCGCCGGCTACGACGTGATCCGCCGCGGCGGCAGCGCGCTCGACGCGGCGATCGCAACCGAGCTCGTGCTCAATCTGGTGGAACCCCAATCCTCAGGGATCGGCGGCGGAGGGTTTCTGCTTCACTACGCGGCGCGTGACGCCAAGCTCGAAGCCTACGACGGCAGGGAAACCGCGCCCGCTGGAGCGAAGCCCTGGCGCTTTCTCGCGGCCGACGGGCGCCCGCTCGATTGGCCCGCCGCAGTCGTAAGCGGCAAGTCCGTGGGCGTGCCGGGCTTGCTGCGCCTCTTCGAGCTTGCGCACCGCAGGCACGGCAAGCTTCCCTGGGCGGAGCTGTTCGAGCCGGCGATCCGGCTCGCGCAGGAGGGATTTCCGATCTCGCCGCGGCTCTCCGCGCTCATCGCCTCCGACCGGTTTCTTTCGCTCGACGACAAGGCGCGCCGCTACTTCTATTTGCCCGACGGCAAGGCCAAGCCCGCTGGCACCCTGCTGAAGAACCCGGAATTCGCCGCGGTGCTGAAGCGCGTTGCGGCGGGCGGCGCCGACGCGTTCTACCGCGGCGAGATCGCGCGCGACATCGCCGCCGCCGTGCGCAGCCACAGGCGCTCCGCCGGCGACCTCGCCGAAGCGGATTTCGCCGCGTACTCGGCGAAGCAACGCGAGCCGCTGTGCGGCGCGTACCGCCGCTGGAAGGTATGCGGCATGCCTCCTCCCAGCTCGGGCGGTTTCGCGGTGCTGCAGATCCTGGAGATCCTCGAGCGCTTCGATCTGCGCGCGCTCAAGCCCGATTCGATCGAGGCGGTGCATCTCTTCGCCGAGGCCGGGCGGCTTGCCTATGCCGACCGCAATCTCTACGTCGCCGATCCGGACTTCGTCAGAGCGCCGCTCGCGGCGCTCCTCGAATCGCGCTACCTCGAATCGCGCGCGAAGCTGATCGACCCGCTGCATTCGATGGGACGCGCGCGGGCGGGCAATCCCGCCGGCGTATCGGCGAACCATGGGCTCGCCGAGCCGCTCGAGCTCCCCGCGACCTCGCACGTCTCCATCGTCGACGCCGAGGGCAACGCCGTGGCGCTGACCGCGAGCATCGAGGCCGCTTTCGGCAACCGCCAGATGGTGCGCGGGTTCTTCCTCAACAACGAGCTGACCGATTTTTCCTGGGCTCCCGAGGAAGCCGGCAAGCCCGTCGCCAACCGCGTCGAGGCGAAGAAGCGCCCGCGCAGCTCGATGGCGCCGACCATGGTGTTCGACGAAAAGGGAAAGCTCAGCATGGTGATCGGCTCGCCGGGTGGCCACTCGATCATCAACTACGTCGCCCTGACGCTCGTGAACGTGCTCGACTGGAACATGGACATCCAGAGGGCCATAGCCGCGCCGCGCATGGGCAGCCGCAACGGCCCGACGGAACTCGAGCAGGGAACGAAACTCGAACGCCTCGCGCCGGAGCTCGAGCGCATGGGCCACAGCGTGCGCGTCCGGCCGGAGGCGAGCGGCGTGCACGGCATCGTGCGGACGACCACAGGTTGGGCGGGCGGCGCCGATCCGCGGAGAGAGGGCGTGGCGCTGGGGGATTAGAAGTCCGGTTCGAGTCAATCGCATTTGGCGCTTGCACCGAGCCGATGCAGCGCATGCCGAGCGAATACCTGCGCCGCTTCAGCTACGACACCAACTACTGTCCGATCATCGCGCGAACTCCAGGATGTCGAAGCCGGCGTAGCGGTCGACGATGTGGACCAGGCCGCGCGCATCTACCTCGACGTCGTTGGTCTGCGGCGCGGCCCTGCCCGCGGCCGGCCCGGGGATGAACCAGCCGACTTCCTGCGCGGCGCGCGGATGTCCGAGACGTCGATCACGCGCAAGCCCGCGTGCCGGCAGCCCACCCAGTACGATTGATTGCGATTGACTACTCGCCGGGCTCAACAGTATATTGATGATCGGCGAAAATTTCCCTATTCCCGCTCGGTCGCCATAGTTCGAAGAAGGGAAGGGTCATGGTCCGCGAAGTGCTGCGCCGGGTAGGTGCTTTCCTTGTCGCCACCTTGCTCGCCGGTTATTCGGCGTTCGCCTACAGCGTAACGGTATCGTTCCTCGTTCCCGACGTTGAATACGTCAACGTCCTCAGCGGCGGCCAGTGCCCCGGTCCGCTGACCAGCTGCGAAGCGTTCGACGACCCGACAGCAGCAGCGACGGCGCAGGTGAGCGCGATTTGCGCGCAGTCGACGGTCCCGAAGTGGATCGACTGTACGCTGTTGGGATTGCGTGCGACGCCCGGATTGATCGGGCCGTATGGTCCTATCGCCTACGGCGCGGATTACTCATACATAGAAATAAAAGAGGGCTTCCCCGACCAGCTTGTTTTTTCGGCAACGGACATCTATTTCTTCTACCAATGCCCGTCCGGATATCAGTTCAATGGCTTCAACCTTTGTTTTTCCACGGGGCTGGTGCCGCCCAAGAATCAGTGTACGGACGGCACGTGTTGCGTCGGCAATCCGATCAACCCCGGCGCGGGCGGCAAGACCGAGATCCAGACCGACTACGTCGGCAGCGGCGCGTTTCCTTTGCAGTTCAGGCGTGCTTACAACAGCCGGGGCGAGTTCTCCGGCTTCCGGATCGGCCAGAATTGGCGCCACACGTACGATCGGGAGATCAAGGTCAATACTCTAAGCGTTCAATCTTTCCCTCCCGGGATTGTGGCGAGCGCCCGAGCACTCCGGCCCGACGGCCGAGTGTACTATTTTTCCTTTAACGGCACGGTATGGTCCGGCGATCCGGACGTCCCCGATCGGCTGATACGCCTGGTCGATGCGACCGGCGCGACCGCGGGCTATCGGTACACGACTGCGGATGATACGGTCGAGTCGTACGACGCGGCGGGAAAACTCCTCTCCATCGCGAATCGAGCCGGGCTGCAGCAGACGCTCTCGTATGATGCTTCAGGGCGTCTGGACCATGTAACGGATCCGTTCGGGCGCACGCTTGGATTCGAATACGACGGCGCAAATCGCATTGTCAGCGTCATCGATCCGGCCGGCAATCGCTTCGGCTACGGCTACGACGCCGGCAACAACTTGACGGCCGTCCAATATCCCGACGGCACCAGCCGCCAGTATCTCTACAACGAGTCCGCCCTGACGGGCGGCGTGAGCCTTCCGAACGCGCTCACCGGCTTCACGGACGAAAAGGGCGCGCGCTACGCGACCTGGACGTACGACGCGCAGGGCCGAGCGGTGGCGTCCGAGCATGCCGGCGGCGCGGCCAAAGTGCAGGTCAGCTTCAACCTCGATGGCACGAGCACGGTGACCGATGCGCTGGGCACTTCACGCAGTTACGGTTTCCAACTGCAATACGGCGTGATGAGAAATACCGCGATATCCCAGCCGTGCACGTCCTGTGGCGCGAGCAGCAGCGCGACGACTTACGACAGTAATGGGTTTGTCGCCAGCCGGACCGACTTCAACGGTAACGTCACGCAATACACGCATGACGCGCGCGGGCTCGAATTGTCCAGGACCGAAGCGGCCGACACACCGCAAGCGCGCACCATTACAACGTCGTGGCACTCGAGCTTTAACCTTCCGCTCCAAATATCGGAGACGGGGCGTAGGACGTCATTTATCTACGACATAAGCGGCAATCTGCTGCAAAAAACCGTAGTCGCCGGCACGAAGAGCCGCACGTGGACCTACACCTACAACGGAAACGGACAGGTCCTGACCATCGATGGGCCACGGACTGACCTGAGCGACGTAACGACGTACACGTACGACGCGCAGGGCAACGTCGCTACGGCCACGAATGCTTTTGGCCAGCGCACCCAATTCGGCGCCTACGACGCCCATGGACGTCCGCTGACGATCGTGGATCCCAATGGACTTGTCGTCCGGCTCGCCTACGACGTGCGCGGCCGGCTGACCAGCCGCGATGCAGGAGGCGCGGTCACCAGCTACGATTACGACCCGGCCGGGCTCATCTCCCGAGTCACCTTGCCCGATGGTGGCTTCCTGGCCTACACGTATGATCCGGCCCAACGGCTTGTCGGCATCGACGATCGCCTGGGAAACCGCATCGCCTACACCCTCGACGCGATGGGCAACCGCGTCAAAGAAGAGGCTTTCGACAGCGCCGGTCAGCTTGCGCGCACGCGCTCCCGGGTCTTCGACGGCCTGAATCGGTTGGCGCAGGAGATCGGGGCGCAGAGCCAGATCACGAGCTACGATCACGACGATAACGGCAACATAACCGCGGCCACCGATCCGCTGCAGCACACGGTAGCCAATACTTACGATGCGCTCAACCGGCTCATCGCGGTGACCGACCCTGCCGGCGGCAGGACGCAATACGCCTACAGCGCGCTCGACCTGTTGACGCGGGTCACCGATCCGAGGAACGTCGCGACCGCGTACGGCTTCGATGGCGTGGACCTGACGCAGACGCAAAGCCCGGATGGCGGATTGACGACGACGACTTACGACAGCGCAGGAAACCTCCTCTCGTCGATCGATGCCAAGGGCCAGGCGACTTCCTATCGCTACGATGCCTTGAACCGCCTCGTCGGAATTACTTATGCCGATGGCAGTCAGGCTACTTACACTTACGATCAGGGCGTGAACGGGCTGGGCCGGTTGACGCAGATCGCGGACGGCGGCAGCACGCTTGCTCTGTCGTATGACGTGAACGGGCGGGTCGTTGCGAAGCAGCAGACCGTCATCTCCACAAAGACCACCCTGAACACGATCTACAGCTACAACAGCGCGGGCCAAATTACCTCGATGACTTACCCGTCCGGCCGCGTGCTGCAGTTCGCCTACGACGTGCAAGGGCAGCCGAGCGCCATTCAGGTCGACGGCCGTCCGCTCATCGCCGACACGCGGTATCAGCCCTTCAGCGGCCTACAAGGTTTCCGGCTTGCTGCTATCTCGGGCCAGCCGTCCTATGTCCGGCAATTCGATCTTGACGGTCGCATCGCGAGCTACACGTTCGGCAATACATCGATTGCCGTCGGCTACGACGCGGCCTCGCGCGTCGCCTTCCTGGCCGATACGGCCGTTCCCGCGAATGCCGTGACTTACGGCTACGATGCGCTCGACCGGCTGACGCAGGCGGTGATGCCGAACAACGTAGAAGCCTTCCAGTACGATGCGAACGGCAACCGGTTGAGCAAAACGATCGGCTTGAGCACCGACGTCTACGGCTACGCCCCCGACAGCAATCGCTTGCTGCAGATCACCGGCTCCCAGGTGCGCTCCTACAGCACCGATGCGAACGGCAGCGTGACCGCGGACGGCGTGAACCAGTATGTCTACGACGTCCGCGGCCGCTTGTTCCAGGCCGATTCAGCGGCGGGCACCACGCGCTACATCGTCAATGCCCTGGGGCAAAGAGTGGCGAAGATCGGGCCGGTGACAGGCCACCATTTTCCCAGGAAGCCGGGGCACCGCACGCCGGTTGCGGTGTTCGCCTACGACGAGGGCGGCCGGCTGCTCGGGGAATACGACGCAAGCGGTGTGCCGCGCAGGGAATACGTATGGCTCGGGAACACGCCGGTGGCGGTGTTGAAGCCAAATGCCGCGGGCGGTACGGACATTTTTGCGATACACGCCGATCATCTGAACACACCACGACTCATTGCAGACCAACAGGGTCAGACGGTGTGGCGGTGGGACAACCAGGAGCCGTTTGGCAGCGACCTGCCCAACGACGATCCCGGCAACACCGGCACTCCGTTCGTCTTCAACTTAAGATTCCCGGGGCAGTACTTCGACCGGGAGACGTTCACGCACTACAACATGGCGAGAGATTACTCGCCGGCGATTGGGCGGTATATTCAAAGCGATCCAATTGGACTTGGTGGTGGCATCGACACATTTGCCTACGTGTTGAATGATCCGCTCCGCAGAATTGATCCGAAAGGTTTGGCCACAGTGATAATTGGACCTGGTGGGATACCGATTCTGGTGCCTGTACCTCCGCCTGGTAGCTCTCCACAAGGTAGTAAGCCATCTGGTTCAAGCGGAATACCGCCGGAGCTTGACCCGAATCCTGCGCCTCAGAAGCAGACTCCGATAGTCACGCCGCCTGAGCCGCTACCGCCCGAGGCGCCAAAGCCGCCTGGCACAGGTTGCCGCGCTATCTTTGATGCATGCATGAAGGGGGCGCAGGCGTGTCCCATTCCGGGAGTGAAGCAAGGTCTCTTTGGGATTTGTTTCGCGCTCTGGCTCGCTTGTGAAGCGACGCATGGCTTCTGAGGTGCTGACATGCAGATGATCGAATACGGAAGCAAAGACTTCGACAAGAACGCGTGGGCGGCGATCGACAAAAGGGAGCCGCTGCAGTTGATCGTTCGAGGAGAGAAACAAAAAACACTGAAGCGTGCGCTCGTTTTTTACCAGGACTACTTCGATGCGCGACGGAGAGGCATTAAGAAGCGCTCGACATGGCTCAAGTTTGGCTACTACGGAATTCGAGCCCCAACGTTCTGGGGTATATACAATCATGCTGAGCTTGCGAGAATGAAGGTGAGTACTGAGGAAAGAGAAGATTGCCTCATCGTCTCCTTCCATCCATCGTAGCCGCGAGGACTCCTACGGTCCGATGAGCGTCCCGAGCGCGGCGAGGATGCCGGTGGCGGCGATCTTGCCGCCGGCGTGCTCGAGGACGTGACGCACGGAGACGAGGTGTCCTGTCCGCTTG
>DASWDF010000084.1:0-3023 GCA_036395475.1 Casimicrobiaceae bacterium | reverse complement strand
GCGACGTTGGGCACCGCCATCGCCTTGGCGATGTCCATCGACATGCCATACTTGTTGTTCTCGCAGACGAAGACGACAGGAAGCTTCCAGATCGAGGCCATGTTCAGTGCTTCGTGAAACGCGCCTTCGTTGGCCGCGCCGTCGCCGAAGAAGACCATGCACACGCGGTCCTGCTTCTGCGCCTTGATGCTCATGCCGACCCCGACGGCGATGGGCAGGCCGCCGGCGACGATGCCGTTCGCGCCGAGGTTGCCACCTTCGACGTCGGCGATGTGCATCGACCCCCCGCGCCCATGGCAATAGCCGTTTTCCTTGCCGAAGAATTCCGCGAGCATGCGCGCGGGATCCCCGCCCTTGGCGATGCAGTGGCCGTGGCCGCGATGCGTCGAGAGGATGTAATCGTCGGCGCGCAGGGCCAGGATCGATCCGACGGCGCTCGCCTCCTGGCCGATCGACAGGTGCATCGTGCCGTGAATAAGGCCGCGCGCGTAGCTCGCCTCCGCAACCTCCTCGAACTTGCGTATCAGATGCATCCTGTGCAGCGCGGTGCGCAGCGTCTCGCGGTCGAGCGTGGCGAGCTCGGGTCGCTCGGCCGTCCGAGCATCGGGCAGCGGCGGCACAGACATGCTCCGGGCGTCCATGCGGCGATCGGCGCGTCGCGAGGTCAGGCCGCAGCCGCGACGCGCACCAGGTCGTCCTGCGCGCGACGCACCTGGACGATCTGCTGGCGTTCGTCGGGTGCGCAGTTGGCGTAGGTCAGGTAGTCGCCCTTGGCGATTTTCCGCATGACCTTCGCGCCTTGCGCGAGCCCGAGCGGCAGCGCGTTGAACGCGTTCGCGTCGGTGCGCGACAGCGCGAAACCGCGATAGCAATATTCGCCGATCGAATCGAGCGTCTCGCCGGGGGCAAGGTCGCGCTTGGCGCGCGCCCCGACCTCCGCGACAGGCACCGGCAGCGGCCGCATGTGACTCTGGCCGTAGATCACCGCCGCGGCTGCGGACAGCGGCACCTCGAGGCTGGTGAGATGATAGGGGCGATAGAAGGTGTAATACGGGCCTTCGCCGAGCTGCAGGTCGTTCATGCGCTCGCGCAACCGCGGGTGGCGCATCTCGGCCACCGCGAACACGCCCGGTGCCACGCCGCGCGCCACACTGAAATCGACTACGCCCTTGCGCGAGAGCAGGCCGCCTTCTTCGCGGGGACAGAACGTCTTATGCAGCGAGTCGAGCGCTGCCGACGGGCCGTGCATGCCCGGAATGTCCGGCACCAATCCGGTTGCATTGGCGAGCGCGACCATTTCCACCATCGTCTTGGAACCGTCGACGAACTCGACGAGCATCCTTGGATTCATGTTGCGCCGCTTGGCTTCCTCGACGTACGCGTCCGGCGTCGCGTCGACGCGGAACGCGTTGTTCTTGCCCTTGCCGGCCGCGATGATCGGATAGCCCAGTCCGCGCAGGAAGTTGATGAGCTCCATCGTCGAGCTCGGCTCGTCGCCGGCGCCCAGCGTGTAGACCACGCCCGCTTCCTCGGCCTTTGCCGACAGATAGGGACCGATGGTGACGTCGGCCTCGACGTTCATCATCACCATGTGCTTGCCGGCCGCGATCGCGCACAGCGCCACCTGCGCGCCGACATTGGGATTGCCGGTCGCATCGATGATGACGTCGACGCCGTCCGCCATGCATACGCTGCGGTAGGACTTGCAGACCGCGAGACGGCCTCGCGCGATCGCGCGCGCGGCCGCCGCAGGATCGTCGGCAAGCTCGGGCGCGCGCGCACCGTTGCCGGCGACGGCGCGTGCGGTGAACACGTTCTCGGGAACGGCGTCCGCAGCGGCGACGACCTCGATGCCCCTCATTAATTCGGTCTGCACGATGATGTCGGTGCCCATCTGTCCGGCGCCGATGAGTCCGATGCGTACCGGCCGCCCGTCGCGCTCGCGGCGGTCCAAGGCCTCGGCGATCGAATCGCCGGGGTGACGCGGAGACTGCGGTGACATAGGAGCCTCCTGGGGACCGCGGTTCTGACCGCAGACACCGATCCTGCTTTATGAACATTTGTTCGAAACATCAAACATATCTCCACTCCGCTGTTCCGTCAAGCCGCACGTCCGGAATATCGGCCCCACTCCGGCCCGCCATGGCAAAGTGCGCAGCGTTGACACCGTTGCGCCCCGGGTGACACTCTCGCGGGACCATCGGTTTTCGCTCGTTTGCATGGCGAAACTAAAGCGCAGGTCCCGAAAGCGGCCGGCATCCTCTTCCGATCTCGGCGTGCGCGCCGCGTGGCTCTACTACGTCGAGGGCCTCACGCAAGAGAAGGTCGCGCGCGCGATGAAGATCAGCCGCGCCAAGGTGATCCGGCTCCTGGCCGCAGCCCGCGACAGCGGCGTCGTGCGCATCCGAATCGACACCAAAGGCAGCGAGCAGATGGCGCTCGAGCGCCGGCTGATCCGCGAATTGGGTTTGCACGAGGCGGTCGTCGTTCCTTCGTCTGCCGACGATGCGGCAACCGCGGCGGTGGTCGGCCAGGCCGCGGGCACCTACATGGCGGACCAGGTGCGTGACGGTATGTCGATTGGCGTTGGATGGGGCTCGACCTTGAGCATGAGCCTCAAGGCGATCGGCGGGCAGCCCTACGAACGGCTGTCCGTGATCTCTCTCCTCGGAGGAATGACGCATTCGCGCGCGATCAATCCCTCCGCGGTCGCACGTCGTATGGCCGATCTGTTCGGCGCGGATTGCTACCAGCTCACCGCGCCGGTCTTCGTCGCCAACGAGGCGACCCGTGCCGCGCTCTGGAAGGAGCCTGGCCTGCACGAGTTGCTGGAGCGTGCGCGGCGCGTCGACCTCGCGCTCGTCAGCGTGGGCGACGTCAGCGAAGACGCGACGCTGTTTCGCGAAGGCCTGCTGCCGCGTTCGCAGCTCTCGAGCCTGGTTGCAGCCGGGGCGGTCGGCGACGTGCTGTGCCACTTCCTCGATGCGAAGGGTCGCGTCGTCGATCATCCGGTCAGCCGGCGG
>DASWDF010000083.1:0-52329 GCA_036395475.1 Casimicrobiaceae bacterium | reverse complement strand
GCGTACGCCGGCGGCTGTTGCGCCTCTTCGTGCGCCGTGGTCTGCTGCCGGCCGATGACGCGCGGGCGATGGCGCAATGGCAACACGGCGGCGGCTTTTCCGTCGATGCCTCGGTGCGCATCGAGGCCGCCGACCGCGCCGGACGCGAGCGCCTGCTGCGCTACTGCGCCCGGCCACCGTTCGCCCTGGAACGGCTACGCCAACTCGATGGCGAACAGCTCAGCTACGACCACCCGAAATCGGGCCCCGGCGGCAGTGGCCCGCAGATCCTGACGCCACTCAAGCTGCTCGACCGCCTCGCCGCCGTGGTGCCACCCCCGCGCGTCCACCGCCACCGTTACTTCGGCGTGCTCGCGCCCAACTCACCGCTGCGCTCAGCCGTCACCGCCCGCGCGCTGGTAGCAACGACCTCGCCGCCCGCACCCAGCCCGGAACCCACCGCCGATCTGGCGCATCGTCGTGCCGCCCGCTACGCTTGGGCGCGGCTGCTCGCCCGCATCTATGAAGTTTTCCCACTCGTGTGCGCCCACTGTGGCGGCGTGATGCGCATCATCGCCTTCATCACCGACGGCCCGACCGTGCGCGACATCCTCGTCCACCTCGGCGAACCGACCGCGCCACCCCGGATCGCACCCGCCGGCGGCCCGCCGCTATGGGACCTGCCCGATGCCGGGTCAGGCACCTTCGACCCCCAGCCCGCACCGGAGTACGAATTCGATCAACGCATCACTTGGTAACGCCGAGCGTCGACCGCCAGCCAAGCGCGCCGCCGGGCAGGCGCATGCCGGCGGTCGCCGGACACGCGACGCGAGCTCGCTGACGCTCCCCAAACATCCGCACCTGGGGCTACCGTGGCCTCGCGGCGACCCCTGACCCTCTCAGCTTCCCATCGGTCTGGGCAAGTCAACACGTGCTACGCTGCTCGCGATGACGCGCCGTGCCGTTGGATTTCCTATCCTTGCGGATGACCTGATCAGACGCGCCGACACGCCGCGTGCGCGTGTGGCACTCGGGCGCGGTCGTCGCAGTCGCTTTTTGACTACGCCGCCCTGCGGCGGCGCGCTGCCGCCAATCCGGCAAGGCCCAGCCCCAGCAACGCGAGCGTGGCCGGCTCGGGGACTGCGCCGCTCGGCGATTGGATCGTTACCCCAAGTGTTTGAGCTTGCGGATCGTAGATCATGAACCCGAAAACGGAGCCGGCTGGAGTGTCGAGCGTCACTTTTGTATTGGCGGCGTCGCTCAGCACGGCATCGTCTGTTGTACCGCTAAGGTCCGAGTCCCAGACGAACGAAAACGATTCGCCATTGTTGAATCCGGTGAAAGTGAAGCCGAACGTCGAATCGCCCAGATTCCCGAACAGCGTCGCGGTTCCGCCCGGCGGGTTGGTTTGGCTGAGGAGCTGGTCGAATATGACCGCCGGACTCGTGGCCGTGAGATCGAACGTGACCTTATTGAGATCGAAGCCGTCGTTATTCGTGATGGTTACCCCGAATTGTCCGGTGTCGCCATCACAGTCGGTGCAGACCATGCTCACGATGAACACGCCCGCGAACGCCGGAGTCGCCAAAAGGGCGGCCAAGCAGCCAATACTCAGAATCGATTTCAGTCTCATGACTCCCCCCTCGTCGGTTGACGGATGTTCGCCCCAAGGCCGGAGGAGCCGGCGTTTTCTGACGCCATTGTTGCGTCCAAGCGTCCGCAAAAATGCGCGCCTCGCTCCAGCGCCCCCGAAGCAGGCCCGCTTGCCGACAGCGTCTTTGTTCTGGGCGCTGATCGAATGCGGACCTAGCATGCCTTGCAAAGCAATGACTATGCCGGCATACAAATCGTTTATCAAAACAAATGGCTGCTCCTCCCGGCATGGGGGCTGAAGTTCAGGACTGTAAGGCGCCGCGACACCTCCTCTTACACGCTGTATATGACACCTGACGCCGCTCGAGCTGCTCGACCGCCTCGCCGCCCTGGTGCCGCCGCCGCGCATTCACAGCCACCGCTACTTCGGCGTGCTGGCGCCCAGCCCTGGCCGCCGCGACGACCTCGCCGCCTGCACCCAACCCGCAACCCGCCGCCGAACCGGCTCACCGTCGTGCCGCCCGCTACGCCTGGGCGCGGCTGCTCACCCGCATCGACGCGGTTTTCCCGCTGCGGTGTCCCCACTGCGCCGGCGAAATGCGCATCATCGCCTTCATCACTGACGCCCCCAACGTGCGCGCGATCCTTGCCCACCTCGGTGAGCCCACGGCACCGCCCCGGATCGCGCCCGCCCGCGGCCCGCCGCTAGGGGATCTGCCCGATGCCGGGCCGGGCAGCTTCGACCCCCAGCCGGCACCGGAGTACGCGTTCGATCAACGCATCGCTTGGTAACCCCGATCGTCCACCGCCCGCCGCGCACGACGCCGGGCAGGCGCGTGCCTGCGGCCGCCGGGTACGCGGCCGACGCTTGCAAAACACCCGCAGCCGGTGTCACCGTGGCCCCGCCGCGACGCCGGAGCGCCTCGGCTCCCCGTCGCTCCGGGCAAGTCAAGACCTGCTAGGCTGCTCGCGATGACGCGGCGTGGCGTTGGATTTCCTATCCTTCGTATCCGAGGACGCCACAGCTGTCCTGTAATGTTCGGCGCTACAGGATCTCGGCGATGTTCTCGCGCTGATCCATTTCGGATACGAACTGCTTGAGCTCGGGGCCGAGCGCGTGGTGTGCTGAGACCATGCCGATCGGCCGCCCGTTCTCCACTACGGGCACGTTGCGAAACCCACCCTCGTACATCATGTGCAGCGCGTGCCCAAGCGGCTTGTCGGCGCCGATCGTCCGCGGGTTTGGCGTCATCACGTCGGCAAGTAAAGTGGTTTTCGGATCGCATTCCTCGGCCGTCACGCGAAAGAGCGCGTCGCGCTCGGTGAACACGCCGACAAGGCGCTCCTTGTTACATACGAGGAGTGCCCCGGTTTTGTGCTGCTTCATCAAACGCGCAGCGTCGCCAACCGTCGCTGTGCTCGGAGCAGTCAGAATCTCTTGATTCTCGATGATCGTTCTGATCGGTCGATGTGGCATAGCAGCTCTCCTCTTTGAATAAACCCAACAGAGTTAAAAGGCGCTTGTTGCTTGTGGACAAGTCGGTTTGAAGCGATAGCCCGTCAAGGGCGGGAACGTGATGAGGACTTGGGCCGCGACCCATAGTTCCGATACGGCCGGAATTTTTCCATTACTGCAGGCGCTCCGGATCGGGGTCACCGCGGAGAAGAAGCTTCGCTGACACTCGAACCGTCATAAAACCCTGCGGCGGAAAGGGTCGGGTGATGATCTCGATCCGGCTGTTCCGTGTGCAATGCGCGGAGCGCCTCCATGGGAAAAGGCGGGCTGGATGCACATCGGCTACGGCGGCGTCGAGGTCGTCGACCGCGAAGCGCTGAACCGGGAAATGGCGGCGGGCTGAAAATCTGGCGACAGTCTCGCGGGTTGCTCTCTCGGGTTTCCGCAAGAGAAGACGTTTGATTGCGACGGTTGATTCGAAAGGCTATCGACGCGGATGGCCGACCCTCGTTTGCCCGCTGGCCGACAATTGCCGCACAATGGGCAACTCATCGGAATCATCGATCGGACCTCTGCAGTTCGATAGGTAGGTAGTGCACGCTCGTCAGGGCTTCCAGACTTAGGAGAGCCGCGATGTTCCAGGAGTACGTATTCCGATTTTTGGCGCTGCGCCCTGGCACGCTGCTCAGCAAGACCGTGCGAGCGCCGCAGAAAATTCTCGTCTACGAACCTGGCCGCTCGACCGAGCTCGGAAAGACGCTCGAGCGGCTGCATGCGACGCGCGCGAACGCCGCCGAAGTGATGCGCGTCATCGCGGCGTACCAGGCTTCCGACCAGCACGTCGCCAACCTGGACGGCCTTCGCCTCGATATCGTCAGGGGGCTGACGTGGCTTGCCTCGCATAGTGCCCGACGAACCGACGACGTCGATCTCAAGCAGGCGTTCGCGCAACTCTATGACGCTTCGCCACAAGAAATCGTGGCGTCACCGGAATATCTCGATGCGCTCGATCGGGTGTCCGATACGCTCGTGGCGGAATCCTTTCGCGCGTCCTGGTTTACGCCGACGGATCAACTCTCCGCCGCACGCAAGCTGCTGGCGCTCATCCGTGCGAGCGCCGACGGCGCGGCGTTGCCGCCAGGGGAACAACTCGGCAGCGCGTTCGCAAACCTCACGCTGATCATTCCGGAATTTGCCGGAGTGCCGGGCAAGCCACCAGCGCCTCCCGCGCCACCGGCGCCGACGGACGCGGAGCGCGACCGACTGCGCAAGCATCTGCAGGATCTCGAGCAAGCGCATCGCGAGCTCTCCCGTAAGATCACCGACGAGCGCGCCATCGAGGCGTCGTACGCGCGGGTGGAGCCTGCGCCTGGTGGCCACGCCGCGCGCGCCGCCGAACGCGATAGCGATGCGCCCACGGCATCATACGTCGCCCGGCTGGCGTTCAGCGCGGGTGCGATCAAGTCGCTGTCCGAAACGACGCGCCGGGTCCTGGGCAAGACCCGCATCGATATCGGCGCCATCGAGCCGACCAGCGCCGTGGCCGTAATCGAGGACGAGATGAATGCGACGTCCGAACGTCTAGCGGCGATTGAATCGCCGAATACCGTGTTGATGCTGGGCGGCGTGATGCTGAACACGCGCAAGCTGACCGACTCGCTGAAGGGCATGCCATTCGGCGGGCCGATCCCCGAGGAATGTCATTTCCAGGCCGGTGTCGCCGATCTGCTGCTGGTGAAGCAGACGCTCAAGGCCTACGAGCTCGCCGAATTCGCGCATGTCGAGAACGTGCTCGCGGGCGAATCGCGCGAACGCGAGCACCGCCGCCTCAATCTGCGCGAGGAAATCGTCGCCACAGAGGAAGAGCGCGAGACCGAAAAGGAGCGCAATCTCGAGAGCACCGAGCGTAACGAGATGCAGGCGGAGGCCGAGAAGACGGTCAAGAGCCAGTTCCAGCTCGAGTCGGGTCTGCAAATCAGCGGCTCGTATGGACCAAGCGCGAGCTTTTCAGCGAGCCTCAACACGGGCTTTTCCACGAGCTCGGAAGAAACACAGCGCAAGGCCGTCTCCTATTCGCGCGAAGTGACGGACAAGACCTCGGAGAAGGTCCGCGAACGCGTCAAGAAGGAAATCCGCCGACGCATGCTGGAGCAGGTCGAGGAGATCAATCGTCACTCGATCACCAACGTTCCCGCCACCCACGGTCATATCCGCGGCATTTATCGCTGGCTCAACAAGATCTACGACGCACAGATCTTCAACTACGGGCAGCGGATGATGTTCGAATTCGTTGTGCCCGAGCCCGCAGCCTATCTGCTCTATGCGTTGATCGAGAACCCGCCCGCCGACACCGAGCTCGTGAAGCCGCTGCCGCCGATGCGGTACGGTGCGCCGCTCAAGCCATCGCACCTGACCCGCTCGACTTATCTCGACTTGGTCGCGCTCTATCAGGTCCGTAACGTTCCCGCGCCGCCGCCGCAATTCCAGCACGTCAGCACGTTCGACAAGCAGGATCGCGTCGAGGATGCCACGAGCTTCGGGCGCGCGACCAAGCTCGACGTTCCCACGGGATACGAAGCGTTCGGCGCGTCGGTGATGACGGACTATAGCTTCGACAGCTCGCTTCCGCATCACTTCCGGGTGATCGTCGGGGATCGTCTCTTCGATCGCACGCCGTCGGCCGGCTCGGCATACCAGACCCTCAACAAACGATACCGCGAGCTCGGCGTCGCGTTTCATCTGCATCTTTGCAAGAGCTTCGCCATCGCGATCGATGTGGCCTGCCAGCTCACCAGCGAGGGATTCGCGAAGTGGCAGCAGCAGGTCTACGACGCCATCATGGAGGCGTACCTGCAACAGAAGGCCGATTACGAGGAGAAGCTTGCCGCGCTAGGGATCCAGCAGGGCGTCAAGGTACTGGGCCGCAACCCGCTCGAGAATCGACGCATCGAGCGCGAGGAGCTGAAGAAGCTCGTGCTGATGATGCTTACCGCCAACAACGACATCGCGCAGAACTCGATGCTGCCTTCGACCGAGCCGCTGATCGACCTGCAGCAGGCCTGCGCGAACGGCTCGTTCATCCGGTTCTTCGAGAACGCCTTCGAGTGGAACAACATGCTGTACGTGCTGTACCCGTACTTCTGGGGGCGCAAGGCGCGCTGGATCTCGGCGCTGCATTTCACCGATCCCGACCCGGACTTCGCCGCGTTCCTCAAGGCCGGCGCGGCACGGGTGCAGGTTCCGGTAAGACCCGGCTTCGAGAAGGCGGTCGCGCACTTCTGCCAGTTCACCAAGATCTGGGAAGGTAACGACCCGCCGCTCGCGGACGACGATCTGTACGTGCCGATCGTGGACGAGATCGCCGAGAACCTCGGCAAGCTCGATGACGGCGTGCCCTACCCGCCGGATTCGCAACCGTGGGAAGTCCGCATTCCGACGTCGCTCGTCCTGGTCCAGAACCTGGACGAGGTGCCCGGCATTCGCGACGTGCTGACCGGAAACGCCATCGTCATTACCGGTTGACCCGCGATGCCTGATTACGAGCTGCACGCGGATTATGACCGCGATGGACGGCTCGCCGCGAGTGCGACCGAGTACGGGCGGCGCGCGATCGCGCCCGGCGCGATCGTCGTCCCCGACTTCGATGCCGATCGACGGCGCTTGCCGGCGAGCGTGCAGATCGGTCCGCGGATCGTGCTGGACGGCGAGCAGCCCGTCGCGCCTGCCAACGACGACGAGCAACTGCCGTTACGTATCGTCGCGCGTGCGAGCGCACCGCCGGGGTCGCGCCTCTTCGTGCGGCCGGTGGGATTTCCGCGCATCCGGCTGAGATTCAACGACGGCCGCGGACGGATACTCCCGCGCGACCTCGCACGCGGCAACGATCTTCCAGTGTCGATCCCGGCGCCGCCCGGGAAGCTCGATCTCACCGTGTCGACGGCGACCGTCCCCGGCGCGCCGTACGGGCGCGTCACGAGTCTGGACACGCGATTCCGCCCGCCGCAGAGCGATGAGAGCCGCTTCGCGGTCCAGCTCGTCAGCGTGGATCCCGCGGGTCGTGAAACGCTGCACGACGAGGCGCAGTTCACCATCGCGCCGTTCGTGATTCTCGATCACAGCGCGACCGCGATACGCACCTACGTTTGCGACCACTACGAGAACGAGCCGTCGGTGATCGAGCTCGAAGCGGCGCATCGCGAGCTCGGCGTCCCGCTGATCAAGCTCGATCCCGAAATCGGCGAGGGCGACACCTGGCTGCAAGACCAGTTCCAGCACGCGTTGATACAAGGCCCCGACGGCTGGCGTCAGGTGATCGTGCACCTGCCGCGTCTGCGCAGCAATACGTCGTCAGGCACGACCAAATCGAACCTTGCGACATTCGTCACATCGCATTTTCCTTCGCGCAACCTGGGTTTGTTCGACGACCTGTGGACGCGCATGCTGCATGTCTACGATATCCAAGGCGCCCAGCACCGCATTCCGTTTCGCGAGTGCGAGCGAATCGCCCGGGCGATGCAGCAGGTCATCATCGTCGCGACCAGGCTCGTCGACACGATCAAGAGCATCGCACCGGCCTACGACCCGCAGTGGCCCGACACGTGGACGGAGCATCTAGCGTGGGTCCCGCAGCTACTGGTCGAGTTGGGCGCGCGCGTGCGCACGGTCGCCGCCAAAAAGTCGCAATGGAGCGATACCCTGAAGCGAACCCTCCAGGACTTCGAGGCGCGCGCCAGGCAGCTCGCCGATCGCGCCGCGGTCGATCCGCAGCGCAAGACCGTTCGCCTGCAAACGAGCTCAGGTCCGCTCGATCTCAGCCTCGTCGACGCCGATCGCCTGCACCGGCGCCTCTTCCAGATGCATCACTCCGCCAATTACGGAGGCAATATCGACGCGTCGCCGCCGACACCCGACGCACCTCTGGGCAAGATCGTCATCGGCAACGCGATCATCGACGGCCAGCGCGATTTCATGGATCCCGATCTGTTGCACGTGCTCTTTCAGCAGCGCAAGCAACCGGTGGTGGCGCTCGACACGACCTGGCTCCATGTAGGCCACGTCGACGAGATCATGTGCTTCGCGCCGGCCAGCGGCAAACCCGGAACGGCGTTCGGCGTGCTGCACGCGTCGCCGGCGCTGGCGTTGCGGCTCATGGAAGCTGCGCGCGATCGGTATCTTGCAGGGCTTTCCGCCGCCGACCGCCTCCGCTACACGGACGAGCCCAACGGCGCGCAGCTCAGGCTGCTGAGCGACGGTGCTTCGCCCGTGACGCGGCTGTTTCGCGGCAAGGTCTGGCTCCACTTCCACCCGGCCCCTACGGGCGAACAGATTCCTAACTTGCTGGAGCCACCGGAAATCTACCTGCGCGTCGCGCAGGCGATGATGGGCGGCATCCCGACGAGCGTGTACGGCGGCGGCGTCAATATCTCGGGTATCCGGTACTGGCCTGGCGAGGGGCCTGTGCGGACCTATCCGGCGGACATCACGGTCAAGGAGGTCCTGTACGGCGAGCAGGACGGCGACGGCAAGAGCACGAACCGTTTCATTCAGATCAAGCATCTGGACGGCGCGGCACGAATACTCGCCAAGGCCTTTCCGCGCGCGCGCATGTTTCCGCTGCCGGTGCTGTACGACCGCGTGGCGAGCGTGGCGCGATGGGCCGAATCTCCGTTACGCTTTCCGACGCTGGCGTTCGTTCCGAACGTCGTGAACATGCAGGCCGTCAACGGCCGGATGATGATCCCGCGTCCCTATGGCCCGCGCATGCTGCCGGACGATGCGATTGCGGTGATCGTCGATGCCGTGCGGGCACTCAAGCTGCCCGACAGCCTCGCACGCCGCATCGATCGGCGCTTCATCGACCGGCATCGGCTCACTCGAGGAATCTACTGGATCGAGCGGCAGGAACCGGTGCAGCGCCCCGGCACGCCGGCGCCATACAGCGGCATGAGCGACGAGCACACGATCTACGAGGGCCTCGAGACCGAGGCGCAGATCATCGACCAGTTCCGCGACAGTTTTCCCGGCGCCGGCGACGACGAGCTCCGCAACCGCATTATCAAGCCGAACAGACGCCACTTCGACGCGCGAGGCAAGCTGCGCGAAGGCTGGCGCCGGTTCGAGCTCGATGAAGGGATGGTCGACCTCTTCGAAGCGTATATTCTCGCGGTGGCCGAGGAGATCGATGCGCGCGTGTCGTGGATCGACTCATGGTACTACCACGTGCGCGCCGGCGAGATCCATTGCGGCACGAACGTGCTGCGCGTGCCGAGGCGCCCGAGCGGTCTCCCGAACATCTGGAGCGTTCCGGACATTCAATACGCGCCGCAGCCGCAGGAGTTCGAGTTTGCGCCTTTGGAGCTTGGTGGTGACTCGTGAGCAAGCGTGACGGTCAAGCGTTTTGCCGGAGCCGATGGAAAGGCCGACGTCGTCGTGTTCGGTGCGATCGATTCGCGACATATCGAAGAAGCGGTTCGCACGCTCGCCCGATTGATGAGGTGACGGCCTGCGTTATCTCCGGTCTCCAGAGCGTCACCGCGTCAGGTCGCCACGACACGCGAGTCGAGTCTCGACTGCGCTTGAGCGGCGTGGCGCCCAGCGATAAAGCCGAAGGTCATCGCCGGTCCCAGATTGATCTCGCCGGACGGATAGTGCCCGCCCATCACGCTCGCCTGATCGCACCCCGCTGCATAGAGTCCCTCGATCGGCTTGCCGTCAGCGGCTAGCACTCGAGCGAATGCGTCCGGCGATGCGCCGCATGCTCTGCGCCTGTTGCGCGTGGGCATGGCGCGAGGCGGCAGCACACGCGCCGACGGCAACGCCGATGAACGTTCGCCGATCCATCAATGATTTGCCGCGCCGACGGGAAGAGGTCCAACTATCCTACGCCTCCAGGCGGAACTTCATCTGTCCGGCCGGTGGCCTAGAAGCGGACATCCGCCAAGCACAACTTTCGACTCCACGGCGATGAGGTACCGGGGGGCTTGCAACACGGCGGCGGCTTTTCCGTCGATGCCTCGGTGCGCATCGCGGCCGCCGACCGCGCCGGTCGGGAGCGGCTGTTGCGCTATTGCGCCCGGCCACCGTTCGCCCTGGAACGGCTACGCCAACTCGATGGCGAGCAGCTCAGCTACGACCACCCGAATCGGGCCCACGGCGGCAGTGGCCCGCAGATCCTGACGCCATTCAAGCTGCTCGACCGCCTCGCCGCCGTGGTGCCACCCCCGCGCGTCCACCGCCACCGTTACTTCGGCGTGCGCGCGCCCAAACTCACCGCTGCGCGCAGCCGTCACCGCCCGCGCGCTGCTAGCAACGACCTCGCCGCCCGCACCCAGCCCGCAACCCACCGCGAGTGCACCATCAGGTGCAGGAGCTGCTTCACCTCGGCCAGGGCTTGAGCCACGCCTTGACGCGGTCATGGCTCAGGACTTCCGGGTTCACCACGAATTCGGGCTTGCGGCCGCTTAGCACAGCGACGATGCTGGCAAGGCCCGTCGATGCCATGTTGTGAAAGCATTCGTCGGTCCAGCACAGCGCGTGCGGGGTCACGATGACATTGTCCATCGCGAGCAGTGGATTGGCCGGATCGACCGGCTCCTGCTCGAACACGTCGAGCGCGGCACCGGCGATGCGGCGCTCGGAGAGCGCGGTGATGAGCGCGGCCTCGTCCACGATCGGACCGCGCGCGACGTTGATGAAATACGCGCCAGGGCGCATCTGCGCGAGCTCCGTGGCGCCGATCAGGTGGCGCGTGCGCTCGTTGAGCAGGCAGCAGACGACCACGAAGTCCGATTCGTTGAGAAGCGTGGCGAGATCGACGTTGCGCGCGCCGATGTAGGCGAGCTCGATGTCGTTGACGACCGGATCGGCGGCAAGGAGCTTGAGATCGAAGGTCCGGGCCATGCGCAGGATTTCCTGGCCGATGCGTCCGGCGCCGATCACGCCGAGCGTGCGCCCCGTGAGGCCCATGCCCATGTGATCCATGCGCTCGTGCCAGCGGCCGCTGCGGGTAAGCTTGTCCTTCAGGAACAGCTTGCCGGCGAGCGCGAGGACGAAGGTCAATACCGTCGTGGCAACGGGCCGCGGCATCGAGCTCGGGGTGTTGGTGACCAGGATGCCCGCACGCGTCATTGCCGCGACGTCAACCGAATCGTAGCCGACGCCGTGCCGCGCGACCACGCGCAGGCGGCAGTCGGACCTCGCGACAGCCGCAGCCGGCACGCGGGCGATATTCACGTAAATCGCGTCGTAACGCGCCGCATGTTCGGCGTCGATCTCGGGCACGACGCGCGGCAGGTATTCCCAGTCGATGTTACCGGCGCGCTCGAGGATCGCGAGCGCGGCCCGGCCGAACGCCGGCTCGCCGCGCGTGTCCAGGATATCGCGGGTCAGCGCGACGCGGAATTTGTCAGCCATTGCGTCTTCCTCTCGCTCTTTTCTTGGCCATCGTCATCTCGGCGGTTCCGTCGAGCGCAGCACATCGAGACCGTTCCGCAGCGCGTCCTGCAGGAGTAGCTGGTCGATGCCGTAGGCCATGAGGCGAAAGCCCCGCGCCGCGTAGTCGCGCGCCCATTGCGGGTCGGCGGCAAGAAACGCCGGCACCTTGCCGTGCGCGGCGCAGGCGGCGACGACGCGATCGACCGCGGCGAGATACGCCCGATGCTGGAACTGTCCCGGAATACCGAGGAAATTGGTCAGATCGAAGTGCCCGATCCACAGAGCGTCGACGCCGGGCACCGCGGCGATCGCTTCGACGTTCTCGAGACCCTCGGTGGTTTCGATCTGGGCGATCACCAGCGTCCGCTCGTGCAGCGCCGCGATCTTGATGGCGACGTCGCCGCCTTCGTAGTCGTCGTGCGCAAAACCGAACGCCGCGCCCCGGCGTCCCTGCGGTGGATAGCGGGTACAGGCGACGATCTGCTCGGCTTCGGCCCGCGTGCCGACCATCGGCACCATCACGCCCAGCGCACCGATGTCGAGCACGCGGGCGATGAAGTGATACTCGCCGCGCGGAACACGCGCCATCGGCACGATGTCGAGCCCGCGACACAGCGCGCACTGCGTCTTCAGCGTCTCGAAGCCGAGCCCGGTGTGCTCCATGTCGTAGAGCACGAACTCGGCGCCGGCGTTACTGCAGATCTGCGGCAGGCCCGGCGAAAAGAATTCGAACACCATCGCGCCATAGGCACGGCCGCCTGCGCGCAGCGAGTGCTTGACCGGATTGTCTCGCATCGTCTCCTCGGCATTCCGGACGGAAGAGCGTTTGGAAACCTTGACAGCAACGCGAGCGAAGCCTCGCCGGGGAATGCCTCGATCGGCCGTTCAGCGTTTGCGTTCGACCGTGGACCGGTGGCTACTTGCCGTAGGCCAGCTCGTCCATCATGTCGGCGAAGCGTGACCAGTCGACGCGCTCGCGGCTCTTCCGATTGCGCCCGTTCCAGTACAGCGACCCGCGCCCGACCTCGAGCTGCCCGATCTTCTCCTCGTTGGAGAAGATCTGCAGGCGCAGCGACGAACCGGCCTTGACCAGCTCGAAGTTGGCGAGCTGCGCCTTGACCACGTGCCGCCACGGGTTGGCACGCTTGCGCGCCGGCCGCTTCCTGACGGTCGCCCGCGCGCGCGTGCGCCGCTTCGCACCTGTGCCTTTGCGTCGTGTCATGACGTCAATGTAGGGGCTCGCACGCGCCAGCGCAAGCCGGACCTAAGGCAGCCGGGGTTGCGCCGGCAGCGGCGCGCCGGCCGTCACGACGGCGTGGGATAATTCTTGGCTTATGGCGACCGGCTCCTCATCGATGATCGTCGCCGCAATCGTCGCGGTATGCAGCCTTGTGGGTCTCCTCCTCCTGATCGCGTCGGGTCGCCGGTTGCGCCGGCGCCGCTACGGTGCCTGCGCGGTGCACGGCCTTTCGTCACTCGTCTTTTTTGTCGCTGCGGCCGCCGTCGCGTTGCTGGGACTCAATCTGCTGACCTATGACCGCCTCACCCGCGAGCAACCGGCGGTCAGGGCTCAGTTTGCGCGCGCCGCCGAGCAGCGGTTCAACGCAACGCTGATCTATCCGTCGGGCGCGGTCCAGCTTTACGTCCTGCGCGGCGACGAATGGCAGATCGACGCCCGCGTGCTCAAGTGGCGCGGCGTCGCCAACGTTCTGAGCTTCGACACCGCCTACCGTCTGGAGCGGATCAGCGGCCGTTACAGCGACGTCGACCGCGAGCGCACCGCGCCGCGCACTGTGTATGCGCTCCATCCGCCGGAGCGCGTCGATGTCTGGGCGCTGCTGCGGACCTGGCATGACTACGTCCCATGGGCCGACGCGCTGTACGGCAGCGCAACGTTCCTGCCGATGGCCGACGGAGCCGCGTATGAAGTCACGGTGTCGCAAAGCGGCCTGGTGGCGCGGCCGCTGAACGGGGCCGCGCGCCTGGCTGTGGCTGCTTGGCATTGAATGCACACGACGTCCACGATGATCGTTGTCCAACCCGGGAGAACCCGATGAATCAGGAAACCTTCAATTTGAGCATCCGCAAATTTCTGAAGATGGTCGGCATCAACTCGCAGCGCGAGATCGAGCAGGCAGTCGCGAAAGCGCTCGAAGGCAAGGAAATCGGGGGGACGGAATCCTTTCCCGCGCACGTGACACTGGAGGTCCCCGGATTGCGGATCAACGTCAAATTCGACGGCGAGGTCAGGCTGCAATGAACGCCCGGAAGAGAGCACTAAGTTCTCGCGGGAGGCTCCAACGGCCGGGTTCGCCAATGCGCAAGACCGCCCTTTTCATTGTGGCCGCATCCGGCCTGCTGATCGCCCTCGGCTCCGGCTTCGAGACGGCGGGGGCGCAAGCTTTGCCTCCGGCCTCCGGCGCGGCCGCAACGGTCTACGGCGGCACGCGCGAGTACCGCTGGACCTTTTATGTTCCGGTGATGACGCTCGAACGTCGTGAGATCATCGTGCAGGCGCCGGCGACCACGGTACGGTCGCGGCGCTGGGACTACGAGATACCCGCCTTGCGCGCCGAGAGGTTCAAGCTCGGTCAGGTTGCGGAATTTAAGTGCAAGTACATGGACTGGCGGCTTCCCAACGAATGCCGCACGGTATGGCACGATGTCTATGCCGATCTGCCCGTCCTGACGATGTTGAAGAGGCATGTTGACTACGATGTCGCCGAATGGGGGTGGCAGGAGCGCCGAATTCGTCTCGACGTTCCCTATTGGACCTGGACCGAGCAAACCCTGATCGTCGCCGTGCCTGCATTCGATGCGGAGGAAGCTCCACCGCCGGGTTGGTCGCAGGCGAAGGATGTCGTGCTGGCGCGCGAGTCGATCGAGCGCGCTCGCGCAACGCTGGATTCGCATGAAGCTGCAGCGGTGAAAATCATGGACGACGCCATCGCCGCGCTGAGCTCGAGCAGCGCGGCGGCTGAGGCGGAAGGCGCGGACCCGAGGAAGCTCAAGGCCGCGGACGGCACCATCATCGATCTGGGCGCCGCGCGGCAGGCGTTGCTCGATCAAAAAGCGCAGGAGCTCGACCGCTTCGCCAGGGTTCGCGGCGAACTCAAGGCAGTCCGCGATTCGCGCGCGGTGTCGCCATAGCGGCGTCGAGCTCCAGATCACCCGCGCCGCAGCGTTATAGCTGCGAATCGAGCAGCCACTCGAATTGTTCCTGGAACTTCTCCGTCCACGGACGCTGCTCCCATTCCTCGAACGTGACGCGCCGCGACCGCTTGAGGTCGTTGCTGAACAAGGCAAGCTGCCGCTCGGCGAAGGCGCGGCTGTAGACGTTCAGATTCGCCTCGTCGTTCAGGCGGAACGAGCGATTGTCGAAATTGGTCGAGCCGACCGACGACCAGACGCCGTCGACGACCAGCACCTTGCAGTGGAACATGGTCGGCTGGTATTCGTAAATTTCGGCCCCGGCGCGCAGCAGACGGCCCCACTTCGCGCGCGAAGCCTTGCGCAGCACCTCGGTATCGGTGTACGGCCCGGGCATGATCATCCGGACCTTCACGCCGCGCGCAAGCGCTTCGATGAGCGCGTTCTCGGTGAGCTCATCCGGCACGAAGTACGCCATCGCCAGATCGATGTTGCGGGTCGCCGAGACGGTCGACAACAGGTACATCAGATGCATGCTCTCGGAGCCGCCTTCGCGGGAGCTTTTGAACACCTGCCCGAGTTCCGGGCCGACCAGCGTTTCCGGCGGAAAATAGTCGCGACCGTCGAGCACCTTGCCCGTCACCTTGAGCCAGTTGTCGGTGAAGGCGGCCTGCATCTGCGCAACCGCAGGACCTTCGAGGCGGAAATGGGTGTCGCGCCAGTGCGCCGGATCCTCGGCGTTGCCGTCCCACTCGTCGGCGATCCCGACGCCGCCGGTGAAGCCGACCCTGCCGTCGACCACGAGGAGCTTGCGGTGGGTGCGATTGTTGAGCTTGTGCAGCGTGTACCACCGCGGCGGGTGATATTTCTCGATCTCGACGCCGGCTGCGCGCATGGCATCGAGATAATGGGGGTCCATGCGATTGCTGCCGACCCAGTCGACCAGGAGATGGACGCGGACGCCGGAGCGGGCCCTGTCGGCGAGCGCTTCGGCGAACTCCTTGCCGATCCTGCCGGACCAGTAGATGTACGTTTCGAAAGTTATGGTTTTTCGCGCGCTGCGTATCGCCGTCAGCATCGCCGGAAAGATTTCACGGCCGTTGACCAGCGTGTCGACCCGATTGCCGTCGACGAGCGGCGGTCCCAGCAGCACGCCCATCGAGCGCTGGAACTGGGGATCGGCGATGGCATACGTGTGCGTGACGCGCTCGGTGATCTGCGTCTCGCCGACCGAAAAATTGACCGCCAGCAATATCAGCACGGCGGTGGCGGCAACGGTCACCAGGATGAGCGGCAGCTTCTTGGTCTGGGGATCGAGCGACACGAGGAAAGGTAGTTCTCCGGAGATTGTCGGGCGATTTTACAATGGGATACGGCAGCGCTGCGCGCAAGCCATGCGTCGACGCTTTCGGCGGCGGGCGGCTGCTACGCGCCGGGCCGGAAAGGCGGCCCGATCACCGCGGAGTGCGCGGCGACCACTGTATTACGCGGGATGGCTCGAGAGACTCGCGACGAGCGCGGGCGAGTCGGCATGGAAAGCGACAGCGAACGGGCGTGGCAGCAGCCGCGTGGCGTTGACCATGCGCACATGGATGAACGAGGATAGCTCGCGGAATTCGGCGCGTATCGCGCGTGCGCCGTCGCTCTTAGTCTGGGTGCGTCCCCAGCGCGCGCGCCGCATAGCGGTGCGCGGCCGCACGACAATTCCGAGCGGAAGCTCGGCGAGCTGCCTGTCGCGGCTCATGTAACATCCGAACGGTGCGACCGCTTCGATCTCGAGCGGGTTGCGGGTCCATTCGCCGTTGACGCGGGCGGCAAGCTCGCAGGCGTTGGCCAGAAGCTGCTTGGCGCGCTCACGCGGCAAGGGTTCGACCACGCGAGCCGAGGCATACTCGAGAAAACGCTCGGTGAGGCCGTAATCGGTCTGCAGTGCGGCGGGTGGCTCGAGAAGGCCTTCGGCGACGAACTGTTCGACAAGCGAGTTTCCCTGGACGGTATCGATGCCGAAGTCCTGGCGGAGGCTCCGGACGCTGACCCGTGCCCGCTCGGGAGGCAGTCCCACCACGCGCGACAACACGCGCGCGGTCGCGGCGCGCAGATTGAGCGCGTTCATGCCGAAGTAAAGCCGTTGCGTGACGAGCGTCCGTGCCTTCATGCTGCTGTTGGCGTAAACGGGACGGCCATGACAATAGCATAAAGCGCGACCAGGAGGGAAACGGGGAACGTCGTGCCTCCGTCGCTTGCGGCTGCGCTCTTTCGGCCGGCAGAGCGCACACGACTTAGCGCTCTCATCAAAAAAATGGCCCGGAAGAGACTTCCGGGCCAATGCTCACTAGCTTTGAAAGCTAGGCGCTCAGCTCTTGCGGCGGCGCGCAAAGGCGAGGCCGGCCATTCCAATACCCAGCAAGGCAAGGCTGGCGGGTTCCGGAATGGGAGCAGAGTTGAATGTAATTGCTGCCGACCCGCCAGGCCCGGTGTTGTCTACGAGAATCACGTCGCTCAATTGGCTGAGGTCGAATGCTGCCCCCTCGAAGATCAAAAGATTGTCCGGGGTGCCGGCGTTCCACGGGCTGCCTGGGGTGAAATACCATTTCGCGATGGGTTCGCAGACTGGCTCATTTTCAGACCCGCAAGGCGTGGTTGCGGGAAGATACCAGACGAATGTGCCGGGTAGCTGGGTCCAGAATCCCGGAGCAAAGGCCGCCGCGAAGGCCGGATCGGGAGCCCAATTTGAATTCAACTGAATCGCGTCGCTAACGTCAACGGTGATGCCGAACGGGTGAAAAGCCACCTCACTGTCGCTGGCAACGGTAAGGACGGGTGAGGCCGTGGGAATATCAGCTATGCACCCGAAGGGATCCTCGCCAGTGTCCGGGCAAAGAACAACCGTGGTCGCGTTCCCGAGACCCGCAAACGCGCCCAACACCACCAACACACTCAGAACCGAAAGCAGCCTCAACGCACTTTGTTTCATTCCGGCAAACATGTTGTTTCCCCCTCCTATGAAATCCCCAAAAGACCCAGCGCTCCCGCTTTACAATTCCGGGAGCGTTGCTCGCTCACGGCGGAGTTGTAGCAAAGTTAGTGCCTAATGAAAAACAGATTTAGTTTTCATTGTCTTATCGAGACGCGGCAGACTCATGAGGAGCGAACTGTAAGAGTTATCGACAGTTCCCGGTTTTCGACAGGCTGCCGGGGTAAGCGTCACAGGGCTCGCCGTCTTGCAACGACTGCTCCAGCAGAACCATCGCGACGTACGCGCGCATGGCAATCCTGTCAGCCGTCGAACCAACGCGCGAGATGGTCGCCAACCACCGAACACGCGTGCCTTCGCAGCTCTCAGGCTGAGCCGAGTCCATTCCGGTAATGATGATGTGTGACAATGCCGGAAAGCCTCTCGGGACCACGCGGGGGCTATTCGAATGTTCTTAAGGCCGCTGATCATGGAGAACCGAACCATGTCCCGAACCCCGGCAGGCAGGTTGCCGCTGATCGTCGCAGCGCTGGCTGTTGTCATGGCACCCTCGCCAGCCACGGCTCAAGCCGGGAAGAGCACCGAGTGCAGCAAAATCGGCATCTGCTACTGCGTCAGCTCGGATTTGAAGCCGGTGATCGAAGCCAAGGTCGCCTTTTTCCGGCAGCAGGCCGCGGAAGCGCGCAAGGCTGGCAAGGCGGTCGGATACCTTTCCGTGCCGCTGTCGCCGACCGGCGGCGGCTACATGAAGCTCAACTTCGAAGTGGCCGAGGCCGCCAAGGCGGCGATCGAGAAACGCTTCGGCAGCAACTTTGTCTGGGTGCTCAACCCCGGGACGGCGGATGCGAACCTTCCCAAGGGCTCCGGCGCCGATTACATGCTGATGTGGACCAGCATTCTCGAAGGCCGCGACGGCCTCGGCGAAGATTTCGACTTCGTGTATTTCGCCGGCCCGCAGGATTTCGCCCGCGTGTTCGAGCTCGACGGCAGCGGAGACATGGCCCGGATCGACCAGTATTTCGACAAGCGGCTCAAAGCGGATCCGGACCTGGAGAAAGCGGTGCAAGGCGGGCTGACCAAGTCCGCCTTCCGTAATTACTACGCGCTCAAGGCCTCGTCCGCGTTCAGCCGCGGCGCGCACGACGAGTGGAACATCATTCGCCTGATCAATGAGCGGCGGCGCAACGACAGCCGCCTTGGCATCGGTAACCAGCTTCCCGTACTGTTCGACGGCCGCAGCGTCCCGGCCGCGGACTCGGAGGCGCCGGTGTCCGAGGGCTACGTTGGCAAGTGCAAGACGTAATTTGTAGTTGCGAATTCATTCGCACGCAGCCGTAGATTGGTGCGGCGCGGCCGAATAACTTCGGCCCTGCGAAAGCGCGGCGCGGCCGAATAGATTCGGCCCTACGAAAGGCCTACGGTTTTTCGACGATGTCCTTCTTGAGCGTCGAGGACAGCGTCAGCACTTCTTCCTTTTCCTTGGCCGGCACGTTGAACTTGTCGAGCGTGGCGACAAGATGTTTGACCGACGTCTCCCAATCCTTCTCGGTGATGCCCAGGCCGGCGTGCGTGGTCTTGGTATCGCGCCCGATATAGACGCACGGTCCCCCCGTCGCGAAGCAGAGCTGGTCGACGACGAGTTGGCGGATTCGCTTCAGCGAGTCGGTGCTGTGACCGGCGAAGAAGCGGGACAAGCCTGGGTCGCCGGCGAGGCGGCCGACAAAATCGTCCGTGACTGCGGCCAGCGCATCGTAGCCGCCGAGGCGCTTGTACAAGGTAGGGGCGGTCGTCTGCTGCGCGGCGGCGGGCGCCGCGACGGCGAAGGCGATGACGCATGCGGCAAGAGCAGTCCTGAGCTTCATGGCGATTCCTCCTTCATGGACGGACGAGAGTAAAACATTGCCCTCTTACGTGACAATGGCCGCGGTGGATTCAGGTTGCTGCTGACTCGCCAGGCTCGAGCTCGCCGAGGATGGCGGCGCTCGCCGACGTGCCGAGGCGATTCGCGCCGGCGCCGATCATCGCCTGCGCGTCCGCGAGGCTGCGAATCCCGCCCGAGGCCTTGACGCCAAACTGCGGACCGACGGCCGCGCGCAGCAGTCGCACGTCAGCGACCGTCGCGCCGCCGCCCGGATGAAAGCCGGTCGAGGTCTTGACGAACCGGGCGCCGGCGTCGCGGACGATCCGGCACGCGAGCTGCTTTTCGGCCTCCGTCAGCGCAGCCGTTTCGACAATGACCTTGACGGGAATGCCTTGCATGGCCCGCACGACAGCTTCGACGTCTGCGGCAGCCATCGCGGCATCGCCGCCTTTGAGCGCGCCGAAATTCAGCACCATGTCGATCTCGCCCGCTCCTTCGCTGGCGGCGATGGCGGCCGCCCGCGCTTTCACCTCGGCGCGGTCGCAGCCGTGCGGAAACCCAATGACGCCGACGAGGCACACATCTGTGCCGGCAAGCGCCTCCGCAGCCGACTTGATCCAGCACGGCTGCACGCAGTAGAAGCCGATGTGCCAGCTACGAGCGACGTCGGCACCCGCGCGGATTTCGCGTCGGGTCGCCTCGGGCTTGAGCACCGAGTGATCGATCATTCGGGCGAGCTCGGCACGCGTCACGGCGCTTTGACTCCCGGCGTGCGAATACGCGCGACGCGGTCGGCGAGATAGGCAGCGAGATTCGCCTCGGCCGCAAACTCCGGCGTCGTATCCGGTACGCCGAGGAAGTAAACGACCAGGCGCGGCATTCCGGCTTGCGCCGCCGATGCGGTGGCGTAGAAGCGCAATTCGGTGCGCGGAAAGTCGGCAAAATGCGCTCGCGCCGCGCGCAGCTCGATGCTGCCGGCATTCGGCGTTCCGGGCAACAGCGACCGCGTTCGCTGCGAGAAGGGGTTGGTGCCGGTCGCGGCGACGATAGGGTAGAGCTCCGGATCGGCAACGATGCGCACGACGACCACCGTTGTCGCTTCGTCCGCGCCGCGCAGGACGGCCCAGGCCAGCGCAACGCCCTGCCCGGCGTAGGCGTCGGCCATGCCGTGAATCTCGCGCTGCGGATCGGCCGCAACGGCGGGCGCCGCGGCAACACAGACGAGCGCGAGGCACACCAGAAGCGCTGCGCGAAGGGTCAAGCGGAAACTCCGGGCAGCACCGCGACCGCATCCTCGACCACGCGCACCGAGACCGTTGCACCTTCGGCGATGACCTCGCTTGGCCCCGCGTTGTAGCGGACGATCTGCAGCGTTGCGTCGCCGCAGCGGAGCAGGTACTCGATTTTTTCGCCCAGAAATGCACGCGAGACAACAGTCGCGCGGAGCAACCCGTGCGCGGCGTCGCTGCGCACGACTTCGATGGCTTCGGGGCGCAAGACCAGCTGCACCGCGTCGCCGGGCGCGATCCCCTCGGGCAGCGCTTTCGCGGCGATCACGCTGCCGAGCGTTTCGATCCCTGCCGTGTCGCCGGCGATTTCCACGACGCGCCCGGCGAGGAGATTGACGCGGCCGACGAACTGCGCGACGAAGGGCGACGCGGGGCGATGATAGAGGTCCTCCGCCGTTCCGATTTGCACCACGCTACCCTGGTTCATCACCGCGATCCGGTCGGACACCGCCATCGCCTCTTCCTGATCGTGCGTCACGTACACCGTGGTGATCCCGAGCCGGCGCTGCAGATCGCGGATCTCCCGGCGCATCTGCACGCGGAGCTTCGCGTCGAGGTTCGATAGCGGCTCGTCGAACAGCAGCACGCGCGGATGGATGACGATCGCGCGCGCCAGCGCGACGCGCTGTTGCTCGCCGCCCGAAAGCTGGCCGGAAAACTGCTGGTCGTAACCGGCGAGGCCGACCAGCGCGAGGACTTCGCCGACACTCCGGCCAATCGTGTCGGCGCTCAGCCCGCGCACGCGCAGGCCGTAGGCGACGTTCTCGAACACCGACAGATGCGGGAACAGCGCGTAGTTCTGGAACACGAAGCCGATGTTGCGCTGGTTCGCAGGGAGCGCGGTGACGTCCTGGCCGCCGAAGCGGATGCGCCCGGCGTCGGGAACCTCGAAACCGGCGATCATGCGCAGCGTCGTCGTCTTGCCGCAACCCGAGGGTCCGAGCAGGGTGAGGAACTCACCCGGACCCACGTCGAGTCTGACGTCGCGCGCGGCATAGATCTCGCCTTTCACGCGGTGCGCGAAGCGCTTGGACACGCCGTCGACGTGCAGGCCTATCGCATCCATCGCAGGTTCCTTAACCACCGAGCAGGCTCGTTACCGGCAGCGCGCCGGGCGCGCGGAAGAAGCGCAGCACCCGGCCGATGAGGGCGATGACGGCGAACACGATCGCGACGACCAGCACCGAGAACGCCGCCGCTGGTCCCAGCGACAACTCGGTGATGTTCTCGAGTATCTTCACCGTGATGAGCGTCCAGCTGATCGATACGAGAAAGATCGTTGCGCTGATCGCGGTCATCGAGCGGATGAACACGATGCCGAGTCCCGCGAAAAACGCCGGCATGATCAGCGGCAGCGTGATGCGGCGAAACGTCGTGCTACTGCCGGCGCCCAGGCCGAGCGAGGCTTCCTCGAGGCTCTTGTCGATTTGCTGCAACAGCGCCACGGTCGCGCGAATGCCGGTGGCCCCGTAGCGGAAGACGTAACAGGCGATGATGATGAGAGCGGTACCGGTGAGCACCAGGGGCGGATCGTTGAAGGCGATCAGGTACGCGATGCCTACGATCGTCCCGGGCAGCGCGTAGTTGATCATCGACACGACCTCCATCGTCTTGCGGCCGGGAAACGCCTTCTTGGTCACAAGATAGCCGAGCAAGATGCCATAGAGCCCTCCCAGCGGCATGGCAAAGCCGGCGATGATGAGCGTGTCGCGGATCGCCTTGAGACCATCGGTGAAGATCACCCGGTAATGCTGCCACGTGAACGCATGGTTGGCGCCCAGCGCGACCACGAGCGAAGCGTAGAGGAGCAGTGCGTAGAAGTAGACGACGACGAGCGCGATGAGCGCGCAGGCGGCGAGCAGGACATAGCGCGCAGCCGGCGAAACGCTGACAAAAGGCGTCTGCCCGGCGCCCTTTCCGGTCACCGTTACGTAGAAGCGGCGGCTCACCCAATAGCGCTGCAGCACGAAGACGGCGAGCGCCGGAACGAGCAGCACGAACGACAGCGCCGCGCCTCCGCGCAAATCGAACAGCCCCGTGATCTGCAGGAACGCCTGCGTCGGCAGCACCGGAAAGCTGTTGCCGGCGAGGATGAGCGGCGTCGCGAAGTCGGCCAGCGATGCCGCGAACAGCAGCAGGAAGGCGTTGGCGAGTCCGGGAATGCACAAGGGCAGCGTGACCGTGCGGAAGACGCGAGCGCGCGATGCGCCCAGCGACAGCGCCATCCCCTCGATATTCGAATCGATCGCCGCGAGAATCGGCCGCAGCGTCAGATAGGCGATCGGAAAGTAAGTCAGGGCTTCCGACAGCAGCGTACTCGACAGCCCGTAGACCGTGTAACCCTTGATTCCGAGCAGGTCGTAGGTGATGAGTCCGCGCGGCCCGAAAGAAAAGATCATCGCGATCGCGGTGGTGAACGGCGGCGAAACGAGCGGCAACAGCACCGAGGCGTCGATCGCGGTGAGCAGCGCGGCCGGGAACCGGCAGCGCGTCGCGGTGAAGGCGAACAGAAAGCCGAGCACGGTGCCCACAACGCCGACCAGGAGACCGAGCAGCAAGCTGTTCCAGAAGGCGCGGACCTGGTGTTTATCGGTCAGCACCGCCGCGAGGCCGGCGGTCGTGAACGTCCCGTGGTCGAAGAGCACGCGCGCGAGCAGCATTGCGAGCGGGTATATGACGAACAGCGCCAGCAGCAGCCACAGCGACAACACCGCCGCCGCGACCACCGGGTCGCTGCGCAACCGCGTCGTTGCGACCACGAGTCGGCCCGGCTACGGGTTCAGGACTTCGGCGACCCAGCGGTCGACGATGCGCTTGCGGTTCGCGCCCGCATAGGCGGCGTCGATGGGCAACAGCTTGGCGTCCTTGAGCACTGCGGCAAGGCCGGGCTCGAGCGGGACGTCGGGATGCGCCGGCACGAAGTTGATCTTGTATTTCGCGAACTGGCCCTGCATCGCCGGCGAGCTCGCCCAATCGATGAGCTTCTTGCCCAGCGCCGGATTCTTGGCGCCCTTGACGAGCGCAATCCCTTCGGCCGCGGTGCCGATGCCTTCCTTGGGAAAGCTGATCGTGACCTCGTAGCCTTTCGCCTTGGTGTCGAGCGCGTCGACGATAAAAAAGATGCCGGCGCCTGCCTGGCCCAGTCCCACGGGCAGCGTTCCGCCGCCGCCGCTCTTGGTGTAGAGCTGGACGTTGGGCCGCAGCTTCTTCATGTAATCGAACGCCTTGTTCTCGTCGCGGCCGTTGACTTCGAGGATGGAGAAGATGCGTGTGACCGCCGTGCCGGAGGTCCGCGCATCGGCCATCTGCAGCATGTTCTTGTAGGGAGGGGCGAGAAGATCGTTCCACGACGCCGGCGCCTTGAGGTTGTGCTCTTTCAGAAACTTGTCGTTCGACATGAACACGAGCGGATCGTCGGCGATGGCGATCCACTGCCCGTCGGGATGGCGGAAGCGCGCCGGCAGCCGCGCGAAGGCGGGTGGCTTGTACGGCTCGAACACGCCCTCGTTGATGCCGGCCGCGAACGTCTCGACCGGGCCGCCGAACAGCACGTCGACCTGCGGATTGTTCTTTTCCGCGACGACGCGGGCGAGCGCCTCACCGGAAGAAAAACGCACGAAGTTGACCTTGATGCCGGTGGCCTTTTCGAATTCCTCGAACATCGGGCGCGCCCAGTTTTCTGGCCAGATCGAGTAAGCATTCATCGTATCCACCGCGAATGCCGGCACGGCCGCAAACTGCGCGGACACCGCGAGCAGCGTCCATACGGTCAGGCGCAGCGCCGCGCGGGCGCATCGCCGCAAACGCGGCAAGCATTGGGCAAGGATCATCGGAGTCCTCCGGTTGACGTTCTGTCGCGAGCTGCTTCGAGGGGCAGCGTTCTTGATCGCAGAGTATTCGACGGTACCCGAAGGCCGCCGGCAACGTCAAATGAAGAAAGGTGCGGGAGGCCGAGGCCACCCGCGCCAGTTACCTGCGGTTCAGCGATAGATGCCTAGCCTCCGACGCCTTCGCGCGCGGCTCGCGCCGAGGAGGTTTTCCGCCGTGCGGAATAAGCCTACTCACTTTCTCCTGCGGTCAAACCGGTACTGCTCGGAGCAGCATTCGTGCCCTTGGCGTTTCGTGGCTCGGGAGTCTGTCCGTTCAGTTTTCGACAGGTTTCGAGCGGGGCGCCGATCATGCCGCTGCAATCATGTGTTGCGCCGCGTGCGCTTTTGTCAACGGTAGTCGATCCGGCCCGCGCATTGTCCGCGTTCAATCGCAGACAATTCTCCAAAGGCGTCCAGGTCATACCCGAGCAATCGTACTCGGCCTGCTTCGACACGCCCGGCGGGGCAACGGCGCTGACGCCGGCGGTAGACTGCGCACCGACTTGCACCGCGCATCCAAGCGCGATGGCGAGCGCCATCGCACTGAGCTTCGCTGATTTCATAGGACCCTCTGCTGGGTTGCGCAAACAATCGTTAGTCTGCCGCATCGGAAAGTGGCGTGAAATCGGCGAAACGCGCTTTCGATGTCAGACGTTATCCGACGGCTCAGCCTGGGAGGGTTCTTCGGCGAGAGCAGGCACGAGCATCGTGCGCGATCACAGCTCACAGCACCACCAGCGCGCGCCGACTCGCAGGCGCTCGCCCATAGGTCTACAAGCGTATCGCTAAGCACATCCGAACCGGAGAAAACGCTAAGCTTTGCCGCCCTCTACCGGGTATCCTTCGGCGCGCCAGCGCAACATTCCGCCGGCAAGATTGGCGACTTCGTTAAAGCCTGCGCGCTGCAGCAGCACCGACGCGTGCGCTGAACGCGCGCCGGAGCGACACACGGCGACGACGGGGTGATCGCGCGCGAGCTCGCCTGCGCGGGCGGCGAGCTGCCCGAGCGGAATCAGCTTCGCGCCGTGGATACGCCCGAGCGGGCCGTTGAACTCTTCGAGCTCGCGCACGTCGACGATCTGAATATTGGCAGCGTTTTCCTCGAGCGCGCCGGGCTGGATTTCCCAGATACCGGCAAATGTGAATGTCAACGGCGCCCAGCCGGGCTCCGCGGGCAGCAACGTGTCCTTCTCGGGATGGCCGCAGCGCAGATTCGCCGGCACGGCGATGTCGATCAACTTCGGGTGCGGCAGCCCGAGGTTGTTCATGTAGCCGACGAAGTCGGACTCGCCGATTTCGCCACCCAGTCGCGGATTGAAGCGCCGTTCTTCGGCGACGCTGGTCACCGTCAAGCCGCGGTAATCGTGCGCGGGATAGAGCAGACAGGTCGGAGGCAGCGTGAGAATCTGGCTGCGCACCGAACGATACATCGCCCGCGGATCGCCCTGCTGAAAATCGGTTCGACCGCTGCCCCGGATCAGCAGGCAATCGCCGGTGAACGCCATGCTCTCGTCGTCGAGAACATACGTCACACAGCCGTGCGTATGCCCGGGCGTGGCGCGTGTTTCGAGATAGCGCGCGCCAAACTGCACGCGGTCGCCATGCGCGAGATAGCGATCGGCGCCCTCGGCACCGCTGGCGGCGGAGACACAGATCGCGCTGCCGAATTGCCGCTTCAGCAGCCATGCGCCGGTCACGTGGTCGGCGTGGACGTGCGTTTCGAGCGTGGCGACCAGCTTGAGCTCAAGCTCGGCGATGAGCGCGGCGTCGCGCCGCACGTGCTCGAATACCGGATCGATCAGCACCGCCTCCTTTGCGCGCGCATCGCCAAGCAAATACGAATACGTCGACGACTGCGGGTCGAACAGCTGGCGGAAAATCATCATCGCTGGGTCTCTTCGTCGGCGCCAGGTGCGCCGTGGTTTAGCGCGAGCTCATGCGCTCGGACGCGCGCCCTCCGGCGCGCCGGAGCCGCCCGACCGAGCGCGCTCGGCAAGCTCGAAGATGAGCATGCCCGCGAGCATTGCGGCGACGAAGGCGAGCGCCTTGACCTTGCCCGCGCCCAGCGCGACCAGGGCGGGGCCGGGACAGAAACCCGCGAGTCCCCAGCCGACGCCGAACGCGAGGCTGCCGAGCATGAGCCTCGGGTCGATCCCGCGTGCCATGGGTAGCGCCATCGGCGCGCCGAGCAACGTCGACGCACGCCTGGCGGCGATGGCGAAGGCAACCGCGCCGATGGCGACCGCGCCCATCATGACCACTGCGAGTGAGGGATCCCAGGCACCTGCGAGATCGAGAAATCCCAGGACCTTCGCCGGGTTGACCATTCCCGATATGACAAGCCCGACGCCGAAGACGAGACCCGCAACGAAGGAGCTCAATAGGTACACCGCGCTCCTCACATTCCGATGACGTGCCGCACGACGTACACCGTCGCGAAGCCGGCCGCCATGAACAATAGCGTGGCGACGAGCGAACGCGGCGAGACGCGCGAAATGCCGCACACGCCGTGCCCGCTCGTGCAACCTGCGCCATAGCGAGTGCCTATGCCGACCAGCAATCCGGCAACGATCAGCGTCGGATAGCTCGCCTCGATCATGATCGGCGGCAGCGTCGCGGCGAGCATGTACAGCATCGGCGCCGCCAGCAGCCCTGCGACAAAGGCGAGCCGCCACGCGACATCACCCGACGCCGGCCGCAGCAGGCCGCCGACAATGCCGCTGATGCCCGCGATCCTGCCATTTACGAACACGAACAGCGCCACGGCCGCGCCGATGATCACGCCGCCGATCGCGGCGGACCATGGTGTGAAGGCGGTCCAGTCGATGCTCATCGTGTGCGGGCCTTCCAGGCGAAGCCTTCGATCCGCTGCAGCGCATCGCGCTCGGTGTCGAATGCCGGATCGAAGTACGAACGATAAAAGCGCTCGCGAAACTCGGCCCGCGGTAGAAAGGGCGCCACCTGACCTTTGCGAATTCGCGACATCGTGCCCTCGAAGCTCGAAACGTTAGCGTCGACTATCCTGCGCATTATAATCCCTGGCAGTGGCTGCCAATCCCAAAGCCCGCATCCTCGCCGAGGCGCTGCCGTATATTCGCGCGTATCACGGCAAGACGCTGGTGATCCGCTTCGGCGGCAACGCGATGGCCGATCCGGCGCTCAAGGCCGGCTTCGCGCGCGACGTGGCGTTGCTGCGCTCCGTGGGAATGAAGCCCATCGTCGTCCACGGCGGTGGCTGGCGCATCGACGCGCTCATGCGCCAAATGGGCATGGCAAGCCGGAGGCACCGCGGCCTGCGCGTGACCGACGAGCGCACGCTGACCGTCGTCGAGATGGCGCTCGACGAGCTCAACCAGGAGCTGACAGGGCTCATCAACACGCATGGTGGCCGGGCAGTGGGCCTCAACGGACAGGATGGACGTTTCATCCACGCGCGCAAGATGACGCTGCCGCCGGAGGATGCGGCGCAGCAAGAGCCCGAGCTCGGTTTCGTCGGCGACATCGAGAGCATCGACGTCGACCTCATCCACCTCCTGCTCTCGCGCAACTTCATCCCGGTGATCATGCCCATCGGCGTGGGCGCCGACGGGACTGCGTACCACATCAATTCCGATCTGCTCGCCGGCCGCCTGGCGCGCACGCTGGAGGCGGAGAAGCTGATCCTGATGACCAACGTCCCGGGCGTGCGCGACCGCACCGGCAGGCTCGCCTATATCCTGACCGCAAGCGAGGCCGAAGTGCTGCTGAAGGACGGCGTCGTCGAGGGCGGGATGCGGCCGCGCGTCACCGCGGCCTTGCGCGCGGTGCGCGAAGGCGTGCGCTCGGTGCATATCATCGACGGCGGCGTGCCTAGCGCGCTGCTGCTCGAAGTGTTGACGGCCGAAGGCGTCGGCACTGCGGTGCGCGCCGATACCGGCCCGCATTTTCTCGACGACAGCCGCGGCTATCTGCTGGCGGAGTGACCGAAGCTGGAGGCGCCATCGTCCTCGAAACGCAGAAAGCCAGGTACGCAGTCGCGGGAGTTTCAGGACACACCGGCGCGGCGCTTGCCCGCAGGTTGGTCGATGCCGGCGAGCGCGTACGCGCGATCGTGCGGCGGTCCGACGCGGGCGCCACGCGGAAGGCGCAAGCGGCGACCACACTTCCGGCTGCGGCGCGCGTGTTGCTGCAGGAGAGCTAGGTTCCCGGCAGATTGAACCCGGCACGATTGCAGCGAATCAAATGTGTTGAGCCGCCAAAGACGATCGGGTACGAATAGACGAAGGGCAAGCCGATGGATACAACCTGGATTCTCGTTGCAGACAGTAGCCGAGGCAAGATTTTCGAATCGCCCGACGGGCGCAAACCGTGGCGCGAAATCGAGGAATTCGAACATCCGGAGGGGCGCGCGCACAACCGCGATCTGCGCACCGATGCGCAGGGGCGCTACTACGGCAAAGGCGAGCGCCAGCAAGGCCACGTCGCTCCGCCGCAGGTTTCTCCGACCGAGCACGAAGCCGAATTGTTCGCCAAGCGCTTGAGCGATCATCTGGACAAGGCGCGAACCGATCATCGCTACGATAAGCTCGGCATCGTCGCTCCACCCAAGTTTCTGGGTCAGCTGCGGCAGCATTTGCCCCGGGGAGTCGAGAAGCTCGTGGCCGTCACCTCGGCGAAGGATGTCGCGTGGCTCGATGCGCGATCGATCGCCGAATACCTCGGCGAGAACCTCGATTCCAAATAATTCCGGACGAGCCGTCTGCTCGCGCGCCTTCTGCCGACGAGCGCTTAGATTCAGGTGACTCGAAAGTGGCACGCGCGGCCGCATTAGGCTCGCGCTAGAATGTTCGATCGCGCAGATTTTCAGCGGGCAGCCAAGATGAAATACAAAGACTACTACGCCATTCTTGGCGTCGAACGCGGCGCGAGCGCCGAGGATATCAAGAAGGCCTACCGCAAACTCGCGCGTAAATATCATCCCGACGTTTCGAAGGAACCGAACGCCGAAGAAAAATTCAAGGAAATGGCCGAAGCCTACGAAACGCTGAAGGATCCCGAGAAGCGTGCGGCGTACGATCAGCTCGGCCGCTACGCCGCGGGTCAGGAATTCCAGCCGCCGCCGGATTGGGGACAGCAATTCGCCGGCGCAGGGACTTTTGAAGACATCGATCTGGCCGATCTTTTCGCCGGCCTGACCGGACGTAGCTCGGGAGCGCGCCGCGGTACCGCGTTTACCTCGGGGCGCGATTACGAGGCCGCCGTGCGCCTCAGCTTCGCGCAGGCTTTTCACGGCACCGAGATCGAGCTCGAGTTGAGCGTGCTCGAATTCGACGACAAGGGCAACGCGCGCCGCGTGCCCCACCACATCAAGGTGCGCATCCCGAAAGGCGTTACCGACGGCGAGCAGCTACGCATTCCCGGCAAAGGCGGCAAAGGCGTCGAGGGCGGCCGCGACGGCAATCTTTACCTCGACATCACAGTCGAACCGCACCCGCTCTACCGTGTCAGCGGCCGGGACATCTATATCGATCTGCCGCTCGCGCCTTGGGAAGCGGTGCTCGGAACAAGCGTGCATCTGCCGACGCCCGCCGGCGCCGTGTCGCTGAGGGTTCCGCCCGGAACGCGAGCGGGCCAACAGCTGCGCCTCGCGGGGCGGGGAGTGTCGCGGCCCAACGCGCCGGCCGGAAACCTCTACGCGATCGTGCAGATCGTCGTTCCGTCGGTCGTCGACGAGCGCGAGCGCGCGCTATACAGACAGCTTGCGGAGACGTCGACCTTCAACCCTCGCGCGCAGTTCGAACGGGAGGCCGCTCATGAACATTGAAATCTGCGAGGCGCTGCGCATCGACGAGCGCGGCGCCATCGATTGGACGCAATTGATCGAAGTCTCGGGCCTGCCCGAGGCCGAGTTGCGCGAGCTGGTCGACGACGGAGCGCTAATTCCGGTCGATATCGGCGCGCCAACCTGGAGCTTCGATGCGAATGCGCTGGTCCTTGCACGGGCCGCGGGGCGCTTGCGCCGTGAGCTCGATCTCGACGCGCATGCTCTCGCTGTCGTATTGCGCTTCGTCGCGCAGATCGAAGAGCTGGAAGCCGAACTCCGCGCGCTTCGCGCCGGCGCCGCGCGCAGCCGATAACGCTAGGGTCTTGCAGGCGTCTGGCGCGAGGCGAGCTTGTGTTCGGCCGTCTTCAATCCGCGCGAAACACCACGCGCAGCACCCGCTTGTCGTACTCCAGCTCGGTGAGCTGCGTGATCTCGATGCCGTTGGCGGCGAAGACGCGGCCCCCGTTGCGCCGGCAAAGGCTGCGTTCGTACTTGCACGCGCTCATCTCCGGGTGCTTGCGGCAAAGGGTTCCGACCTTGGGTGAGAACTCGATCGCCGTCAGTTGACGGACGCCTTGCATATCGGTCACGCAGACGTACTGCGTATTTGGAGGAACGACCACTGGAAGGAGCGGAGCCGCAGCTACCTTCTCCGTATCCGTCGGTAACGGGGTCTGTGCGACAGGCGTGCGCACAACCGGCGATGCCGCAACGTCTTGCGCCGGCGTCACCATCGCCGTCGGCGGCGCCGGCGCGCTCGCGCAGCCCGCGAGTATTGCAATAGCTGCAGCTAACGCAACGATCCGGCTCATAAGGCCTCCCTCGAATCGCGTTGCCTTCTCGCTCGTTTGACTGCCTCGATAGGCGACTTGGTTCCATAATTTGACGCAATGCAGCAAACAACTATGCTCGCTTGAGTCGCCCGTTGAAGGGGCGTATATCTCGTCGCTGCGCAGGTTGGAGGATCAAGTATGCGATATCGCAACGACCCGGACGGCACGCGTTTGCCGATCAAGCTCGACCCGACGACCAACGGTGAGTTCGCGCCGGTCCCGCTCGCACGAGTGCATCACCGTGCACGGAAGCTTGCGATCGACGCCGCAACCAAGTACGCCCGCCGCTTGGGTCTTACGCGTCGAGCGTTCCTTGTCTCCGCCTGCGGCGCGGCGAGCACGCTGCTCGCGATGAACGCGGCGTACGCCGCAAGCGCGCGCCGCGGCGGCTATTACGACCTGCCGTCGGAGTCGGCGTTGGATATGCAGCTTGCGCGCTCGGCACTGGATCGCCAGGAATTCATCTTCGATGTGCAGGGTCACTTCGTGAATCCCACCGGCGCGTGGACACGCGCCTTGGCGCCCGGCGCACAACCGCTGAAAAGCTTCAGCGAGCTCAAGGGCTGCAGCGCGGCTTCGGCGCCCGGTCTCGGCTATTTGCAATGCCTGGGTTCGGACGCGTTCATCAAGGACGTTTTTCTCGACTCGGACACCGATCTCGTCGTGCTTTCGTTCGTTCCGTCGACGCGCAAGGGCGAGCCGCTGACGATCGAGGAGGCCGCGGCGACGGCCGGGATCGTCGAGCGGATGGAGGGTACGCACCGGCTGCTGCTGCACGGCCGCGTCAATCCGAATCAGGCCGGCGACCTCGAAGGCATGGATGAGCTCGCCGCGCGCCATCCGATCGCCGCGTGGAAGACCTACACGCAGTGGGGGCCGCAGGGCAAGGGATTCTTTCTCGACGACGACGCCGGGTTGGCGATGATCGAAAAGGCGCGCAAGCTCGGCATTCGCAACATCGCGATTCACAAGGGCCTGCCGTTCGGATCGGAGTCGTACGCGCACTCGACTTGCGTCGACGTCGGCCGCGTCGCGAAACGCTATCCGGACGTGAATTTCCTGATCTATCACTCGGGCTTCGTCACCGGCAAGACCGAAGGGCCTTACGACCCGCAGCGCACGGACGGCATCGATGCGCTCGTCACGAGCCTGCGCGAAAACAGCGTCAAGCCGGGCTCCAACGTCTACGCCGAGCTCGGTTCGACCTGGCGCTTTCTTATGCGCGATCCGGATGCGGCGGCGCATGCGCTGGGCAAGCTGTTCAAGCACGTCGGCGAGGATAACGTGCTGTGGGGCACGGACTCGATCTGGTACGGGTCCCCGCAGGATCAGATCCAGGCCTTTCGCACGTTCCAGATTTCCGATGAGCTTGCCGCGAAGCATGGGTACGGCAAGATCACGCCGGCGCTGCGCGCCAAGGTGTTCGGGCGCAATGCACTCGCCGTCTACAAGATTCCCGCGGACGTGTTGAAAAAGCACCTCGCCGACGACACGGTCGCGCGAGATCGGCTCGCGTATCGCGAGCGCGCGGACCCGGCGTTCGTCACTTACGGCCCAAAAACGCGGCGGGAGTTTCTGACGCTCAAGGTCCGCGGCGGGTAGGTTCGACCGTTTATCGCATTGCACCACGGGTGTCGGCGGCCGGCGCGTTCCGTTGCCTGTTCTCCTGCGCGAAGGACGCAGCCGGCTACGGGTGGTGCTGCTGCGGCGTTACGTTCTGGTTTTCCTTGAGCCAGATCATCGAGCGGCGCACGCGGTCGTAGCCGCTGGGGTGATCGTAGAAGACGAATTCCTCGAGCGCGCCCGGCTTGAGCTTGCGATAGGTCGACAGGCGCATCGCCGCCATCGCAAAACCCTGCGGCTCGCGGGCAGCATTGAGACCGAAGGCGTCGGCTTCGGCTTCGACACTGCGGATAACGGTGTGCCTCAATGGAGTAAGCGCGAACCAGACGACCGAAAAGATCGCCACCACTAGCGGCAGCGCGGCCGGATCGGCTCGATTGCGCAAGCCCAACGCAGAGCCCCAGCGCGCGAGCGCACGGTCGAGCGCGAAGTGGACGATGGCGAAAGCGATGCCGAGGAGAAGCCCGAAGTAGACGGCAAGCTTGAACGGATGATTGAGCACGTAGTGGCCCATCTCGTGGCCGAGTACCGCGCGGATCTCGGGCAGCGAAGTCTTGTTGAGGAGATTGTCGTTCAAGTTGATCCTCGCCATGCCGCCGAGACCGGACACGTTGGCGCTGATGCGCGCGGTCTGTTTCGAAGCATTGAACCATTCCAGGTGATCGGTGGGAATCTCGTTTGCCCGCGCGAGCGACAGGACGGCCTCGCGCACCGGCCCCTCGGGCAGCGGCTTGTAGTCGTTGAATAGCGGCGCGACGAATACCGGATAGATGAGATCCAGGAGCAGCGTGAAGGCGAACGCGAAGCCCGTCGCCCAGACCCACCAGCGCGGCCCGGCGCGGCGTACGCCGGCATAGAGGACCGACAGCATGACTGAACCGATGACCAACGTCACCGTGAGCCCGATCGCCGCTTCGCGCAGCCAGTCCGGGAACGTCAGGTTCGACAAGCCGTATTGGTGCTCGCGCAGGAAACCTCGATAGATCGACAGAGGCAGGTCCAGCACGAACGCGGCGACAATGAACAATCCTCCATAGATCCCGACGGCGAGCCACGGCCTGCGGCCCACCCGCTCCGCAAAATCGCGCATGCGCCGGCTTAAGCCGGTCCACAGCAGAATCGCCATGACGCCGAGCCCGTAGAGCAGCGACCAGAGCTTGAGCCAGTAGCCGCCCTCGAAATACGCGTCGGACAGCGCGCGCTGCTCCGGCGAGAGCAGGCCGAGCCATGCCTCGGTTGCGCGCTTGGTGTCGAACCCCGGGCCGGGTTGCGCACCCGCGGGCACGTGCAGACCGGGCGGCAGGTCGCGGACAATCGTATTCGCGACGGTATCGAAGCTCGCGCAGGCCAGCAGCAACGTGCAAACGATCTGCAGGAGCATTTTCATGGTTGGTGAATTCGTGGTTTGCGCCGCCAGACTCTACCAGAAGGAATCGCGCATCGATCGGCAACGCAATCGCGCGCGGTGGCAGACGCAGGAGCAATGGGTTACGATCCCCTGCGACAAATGCGACGCCGTTGAAAGCCAGCCTATCCCGCGGCCGTCGACAATAACAGGAGCGCAGCATGGTACGAAGCATCAGCGCTGCCCTCGTCGGCGCAGCGTTGTGGATCGCGGCAGCTCCGGCAGGCGCCGAAGAGGGATTGTGGGCCTTCGACCGCCCTCCGTCCGCAGCGTTGCAGGCGAAGTATGGCTTCGCGCCGCGGCCGGCGTGGTTGGACGCGCTGCGCCTGTCCGCGGTCCGCGTCGGCGGCGCTTCGGGCTCGTTCGTTTCGGCCGATGGGCTCGTGCTGACGAATCATCATGTGGCCTTGTCCTGCGTGCAGGATCTGTCGACCGAGGAAAGCGACCTGGTGCGAAACGGGTTTGTTGCGCGCACTCGAGCCGACGAGCGCGTCTGCCCCGGCGCGGAAGTGAGACGCCTCGAATCCTTCGAAGAGGTGACCGAAAGAGTGCGATCGGCCATCAAGTCGAAGGCCCACGCAGCGGTGAATGCCGAGCGCAATATTGCCATTGCAGCGCTTGAGAACGAATGCAAGGCGGCAACCGGGTTGCGCTGTGAAGTCGTCACTTTCTACCGCGGCGCGGCCTACCAGCTTTATCGGTACCGGGTATGGACCGACGTTCGGCTCGTGTTCGCGCCCGAAACCCGCGTTGCCTTTTTCGGAGGCGATCCGGATAACTTCGTTTATCCGCGATTCGATCTGGATTTCGCGCTGATGCGCGTCTACGACGGGGGAACGCCGGTCCGTCCGGCGCATTACCTCACCTGGACCGGGCACGGAGTAAGCGAAGGCGACCTCGTCTTTGCTGCCGGCCATCCCTATTCGACCGATCGATTGGTCACGATCGCGCAACTGAAGTTCGACCGCGACGCCCGATATCCCTTGATGATCGCGAGCGCGAAGCGGGAACAAAGAGTGTTGCAGCAATTCGGCGCGCGGTCGGCAGAGGCGACTCGCCGCGCGGCCGACGAACTGCTCAGTACCGAAAACTGGCTTAAGGCGATGCTCGGCGAACACAAGGCGCTGCATGAGCCGGCGCTCATGGGGAAAAGAAGCGACGAGGAGGCGCTGTTGCGCAAATCCTTCCGCGGCGCGGCGAGCGAAGTCGATCCCTGGATCCGAATCGATGCGGCGACACGCAATGAAGCGCGCGTGCTGAAGGAATCGTGGGCGGTCGGCTATGGCTACGGCACGCTGTTTTCGATCGCCGGCAAGATCGTCGAAACGGTAGGCGAGAGGGCGCTGCCGGATGGGGAGCGATTGCCGGATTACCGCGATTCGGCGATTCCCAGGCTGTTGCTGCGGCTGACGTCGGACACGCCGGTCTACAAGGATCTCGAAATAGTCCGTCTCGCCGGGATCTGGCAGGAAGCCGTAGACCTGCTCGGAGCGGAACACCCCTTCGTGAAGACTGTGCTCGACGGCAAGTCTCCGCTCGCCGCTGCCACCGCAGTGATCGAGGCGACTCGTGTCGACCGCGTCGAAGAACGCAGAAAGCTGATCGATGGCGGGGCGGCCGCGGTGAACGCGTCGGCCGATCCCTTGATCGTATTGGCCCGAGCGGTTTATCCGCTGCGCCGCCGTCTGGCGAAGTACAAGGAGATCGACATCGAGACGCCGATTCGTCAGGCCGCTGACGAGCTGGGCCAGTTGAGGTTCAAGCTGTTCGGCACCGACGCTTATCCGGACGCGACCGGGACCTTGCGGCTCAGCTATGGCACTGTGCGCGGATACGATGCCGATGGAATTCTGATGCCGTGGCGGACCAATTTCTGGGGCCTGTTCGGCCGCCGCGATGCGTTCGGCGGGATGCCGCCCTTCGATCTGCCTACGCAGTGGCTCGAAAAGCAGCGCGAGCTAGAGTTGAGCACGCCGCTTAACTTTGTCTCCACGCTCGACATCATCGGGGGCAACTCGGGATCACCGGTGGTCGACCGCAAGGGGGAGCTGATCGGCCTCATATTCGACGGCAATCTCGAAGGGCTTGGCGGCCGGTTCGTCTATACCGACTCGAAAGCGCGCGCCATTGCGGTAGACGCTCGTGCCATCGTCGAGGCGCTGGTCAAGATTTACGGAGCGCGCGCTCTCGCCGCCGAGCTGGCGGGACACTAAGGAACCTGGGCGGCTAGTTGCGTCCTGCCGCCGGCGCGACCGAGGCGCCATCGCGTGAGGTAAAGATCATAGGAGCTGTCCGCGCCGACGCTAGCTCGGCGACCGCTACGGTTGGCTCGACACGGGCGCAATCATGCAGGCGAACAACGTTGACGGGACGGTCGTAACGGCCAGCGACACGGCACAGGGTCGTTGCATCACTCGGCTCTCTTCGCGTCGGCTGTAAGACGGGTGCCTATTGCGCATGTGGACTCATCCTACACGGCAATCCGATTTTCGCCGATAGTTGCGCTCCCGCAAAAGTTCTACTGTGCGAGCATTCACGCATGTCACGGGACACGACAGGGGAAAGGCGATCATGGAAGCTTTTATCGCCGGAACATTCGACAAATTTGCCGACGCCTGCGCGGCGGCTGAAGAGCTGCGCGGCAGCGGATTCGTTGGGTCCGACGTACGTGTGACGACAAATGCCGCTAATAGGGAAGACGGGGTTGGCCTGGTCAATGGATCGGCGAGGTGGCCAGGCACTCTGGAAATGCTCGTCCGTGACCTGTTCGATCTCGATGAGAAGCATTGGGTTCAGCGGCAGCGCACCGAGCCAAAGCGCCGCGGTGTCGTGTCCGTTCCCATACACAATGCCGACGAGCAGTCGATCGCCCGTGCGGTTCTCTACCGGCACCGCGCAGTTGAGCTCCACGACGTCGCCGAAGGCGTTCCCGTCCACTGAGGGCGGAACGCGGGCTGGCCGGAAACAAGCGGCGTATCTCGGGTCCTCGCGCGAATCATCGTCGCCGTAACTGCAGAGTAATAAAAAGACTCCTCGGCATCATCGTAAGCGAAAAGAGCTCCGTCGCCGGCGAATCCGGTGCTTGCGCAACGTCGAAGTTGCGTTCGAAAGGCTGTCGGATCGGCAAGATTGCCGGCGCTCGTCGCGTGAATTTCCCGCTTTCGCGCCAAGAAGTTTGAGGGCGGTTCGTCCGATGAAAACCTGCCGCATCCACTCTGGCGCCTAGTGATGCTACGAATCGGATAAGCTATGAAATCGTTCGTTTACCTAGGCGGGAACCGCAATGAAATACCGTACCCTGCCGAGTACCGACCTCAATGTCTCTGAGGTCTGCCTCGGCACGATGACCTGGGGCGAGCAGAACAGCGAGGCCGAGGCCCACGCTCAGCTCGACCATGCGATCGCGCAGGGCATCAACTTCATCGACACCGCCGAGATGTATCCGGTGCCACCGAATGCGACGACGCAGGGCCGCACCGAGACGTTTCTCGGCAACTGGCTGGCGCGGCGTCCGCGCGATGACCTCGTCATCGCGACCAAGGTCGCCGGTCCGGGCCGCCGCGACTGGATCCGCCACGGCCGCACCGATCTCACGCGTGACGCTATCGCCGAGGCCGTCGATACGAGCCTCGCGCGGCTGCAGATCGACATCATCGACCTGTATCAGATCCACTGGCCGCAGCGGAATGTGCCGAACTTCGGCGCAACGGAATTCGATCCGGCCAAGGAAAAAGCCGGGCCGTCGATCCGCGATCAGGTCGAAGGCATGGCGGCGATGATCCAGGCTGGCAAGATCCGGCACTACGGTCTCTCGAACGAGACCGCGTGGGGCGTGTGCGAATTTCGGCGCGTTGCGCGGGAATTGGGAGGTCCCGCTCCGGTCTCCATTCAGAACAGCTACAGCTTGGTGTCGCGCAACGTCGACAACGATCTTGCCGAAGTATTGTTTCGCGAGGAGATGTCACTGCTCGCATATAGCCCGCTCGCCGGCGGCATGCTCTCCGGCAAATATCTTGGCGGTGCGCAACCGCCTCGATCGCGCTTCACGCTGTTCGACGGATTGGGCGTGCGATTCCGGAAGCCAATGGTGCGCGAGGCCATCGAGGCGTACGTGACGCTGGCGAAGAAGCGCGGGCTATCGCCGGTTCAGCTGGCGCTGGGTTATGTGAAGAGTCGGTGGTTTCTCGGCGCGTTGATCATCGGCGCGACGAGCTTGGCCCAGCTCGAAGAGGACATTGCCGCGGCGCAGTTCGAGCTCGACGCCGAGACGCTGGCCGACATCGCGGCGGTGCAGGCTCGTTATCCCAATCCGGCGGGCTAACCGCGGAACGGGCCCTGTACTCGCCCGCCGTACTTCCAACACATCTGCCCATCAGTACGCCGAGCAACGGCCCAGAGGTGCGGGCAATCGAAAAAATCTGCGCAGCAGGTATTGCGTAAACAGTCGCGCGGGATAATAATAATGACGTTGTCATAGACGCTTTTCCCGCCCGAAGGAGGCCCCATGCTCGGTGTCAATCGTCCTTCCGATCCAAGGGATGCCGGCAAGCCGGGGCTCAAGCCCGCGTTCTACGATCCGCCCGGATCTCTCGCCAGGCCCGCACCCGGAACGCCGGCGCGCCCCTCGCCTCCGCCCGTAGCGCCTGTCCGTGAAAGTCCGGCGGGAACGCCGCGCGAGCAAGCTGCACCGGCAATCGCCGCTGCGCCGGCGCCATCCGTTCCTGCACTCGATCCCGCAGAAACGCAGGGAAGCCGACTCTTCATCGGCATCAACATCAAGGTCAAAGGCGTAGAAATTTCCGACTGCGACGTGCTCGTCGTCGAAGGGCATATTGAGGCCACCGTCCACAGCAAGGCGATGCAGATCGACAAGCCCGGTACGCTCAAGGGCACGGCGCTCATCGACGTCGCCGAAATCCATGGCGATTTCTCGGGCGAGCTGACGGCGCGCACGCGCCTGGTCGTGCACGGCTCCGGCCGCGTTTCCGGCACGATTCGCTATGGCAAGCTGATCGTGGCGGAAGGCGGCGAGCTCAGCGGCGACGTCAAGCGGCTGGACGCCGCGGATGAGCCGCAGCGATCGCTCCTACCGGGCGGGCGTGGACAAGCCCAGAACTTCGTCGCCGCGCAATAGCTTCCGTCGCCGATGGACATCGTAGCGAAACCGGGCGTAACATGTAGGTATAACTCGAACGAGGTGGGAGGACCCGTCGTATTTTGAACGGAAAGGAGTCACCCATGTGCTACGAATTCAGCGAATGGTCATGGAAGTCGCGCGCTGCAGAACTCGCGAGAAAGGAGCGCGAAGCCGCCGAAGCGCAAAAGAAGCAGAGCGAACCTTCACCGCCGGCGAAACCGGCTGCGCCCGAAACCCCGGTCAAGGAACGCCAAACTGTTCCCGCGTGACACAAGCGAAATACCGGCAAAAAGGCCCCGCGAATGCGGGGCTTTTTCGTTCGGCATGCCGCCGGCACAAGCGCACCAAAAAAAACAATGCACAGATCCGCGAACGTGCTCCGAAGCCGGCGAAGCAATTTGATGACGTTGGAATCATTATATTTGTGCGCCGTTTCAAGCCATCCGGCTTGACGGGCTCCAATCGATTGTGAGAACGTTGCGGCCTGCAATCGCCGCGCAGCGGCGACACACAATCACGAAGTCATAGGGGGTTTCCGATGCACACGTATCTTCCCGATGTGGCGCGGGCGTTCCGCTTTGCGCACACGAGGTGCAATTTCGTTTTGCGCGCTATTGCCGTCACGGCCGCGCTCGCCGTTTTTTCCGCGTACCCGGCTTTCGCCGGCAGCCTCGCGCCGGCCGCGACCCAGCCGCAGTACGAATCGACCGTCACCGTCAAACCGGTGAAGTCGCGGCTCGGGCAGATCGCCCAGACCGACCCGGACCTGCTCGACAGGACCGACTCCACCCCCATCAACGTGATAGTCAAGCTCGACTACGACGCGGTGGCGAGCTACGAGGGGAACGTTCCTGGTTACGCAGCCACGAGCCCGAAAAAGACGGGCAAGAAGCTGAAGCAAAACCAGGCTGCCGTCAGCATGTACACGGGTTATATCGCCGCATACGAGGCGAAGGTTCTCGACGCCGTCAAGGGACGAGTTCCGACGGCGACGGTGCGTCAGTCGTTCCGAACTGTCTACGGTGGCGTAGCGATGACCGTGCCGGCGAACAAGATCGGCGATCTCCTCTCGGTCCAGGGTGTCGTCGCAGTTCAGGAGGATTCGCTCGAGCAACCGCTCACCGATGTAACACCGGCATTCCTCGGTGCCGACCAAGTGTGGCCCTCCCTCGGGGGTTCGACCAAGGCAGGTGAAGGCGTCATCGTCGGCGTGCTCGACACAGGTATCTGGCCCGAGCATTTCTCGCTGATCGATCACGGCCTCGCGGCTCCGCCCGGCGGGCCGTTCGCTTGCCAGTTCGGCGTGGGCGGCGATGCGAGCTTTACCTGTAACCATAAGCTGATCGGCGCCTACGCGTTTCTCCATACCTACACGACGTTCATTGGCGCCTTGCCCGGCGAGTTCTGTATCGGCAGCACGTGCTCGGCCCGTGATGCAGACGGGCATGGCACGCACACGTCGACCACCGCCGCGGGCGGCCCGGTCGACCACGCGACGCTGCTCGGCGTCGACCGTGGCCACATCAGCGGCATGGCGCCCGGCGCGCACGTGATCATGTACCGGGTCTGCCTCGACCAAGGGTGTTTCACCTCCGATTCGGTCGACGCGGTCAACCAGGCGATCGCCGACGGCGTGGATGTCATCAACTTCTCGATCTCGGGTGGCGCCAGTGCCTACACCGACGCGGTCGAGCTCGCTTTCTTGGATGCGTACGCGGCAGGCGTCCTCGTCAACGCGTCGGCGGGCAACAGCGGCCCGGGGTCTGCGACTGCAGCTCATGCCGGCCCCTGGACGAACACGGTCGGCGCGTCCACCTCGAACAGACATTTTTTCTCGACGCTGCATCTGACCGCAACGGGCGGCGCCACGCTCGACCTGCAGGGCGTGACGGTGACAGCCGGTGTCTTGTCCCCCACGGACGTCGTGCTCGCAGCCAAGCCCGCATCTGATCCCAACGGACTCTGCCTCGCTCCGGCCGCGCCGGGGACGTATACGGGGAAGGTGGTCGTCTGCAGACGCGGCACCAATGCGCGCGTGGAGAAGGGCTACAACGTTCTGCAGGGTGGTGCGGTGGGGATGATTCTCTACAACACCCTGTTGCAGGATCTCGAGTCGGACAACCACTGGCTGCCCGCGATCCACATCGACGGTCCGTCGTCCACCGGCTCGACGGGTAACGCCGCCAAGTTGCTCGCATTTCTTGCGGCAAACACCGGCGTAAAAGCGACCTGGGCCAATGGCACGGCGACGCCCGTACGGGGCGATGTGATGGCCGCGTTCTCGTCGCGCGGCCCGGTGGGTGACTTCCTCAAGCCCGACGTTACGGCGCCCGGCGTGCAGGTCCTCGCGGGCATGACGCCGCAACCACGTCCCGGGAACATAGTGGTCGGCCCGCCTGGCGAGTTCTATCAGGCCATCGCCGGCACGTCGATGTCGAGTCCACATTCGGCAGGTGTCGCGGCGCTGGTCAAGGCCGCCCACCCGAATTGGACGCCGGGACAGATCAAGTCGGCGTTGATGACCTCGTCGGTCCAGGACACCCTCAAGGAGGACGGTGTCACGCCGGCGGATCCCTACGACCGCGGCGCCGGGGCGATCCGGGCGAACCGCGCGGTCAGCCCGACGGTGACTTTCGATGTCGATCCGCTCGCGTACCACGCATCGACGACCGATCCCCTCGGCCGGATCGACCTCAATCTGCCGAGCATCAATGTGCCGACGCTGCCAGGCCAGATCACGACCTTCCGAACGATGCGGAACGTCACTAACGTCGACCACAGTCTGCAGGTCTCGGTGCAGGCGCCTCCAGGCGTGCAAATCATCGTCGCCGCGACGCCGAAGGGCAGCAAGCCCGCCAGCGTCAGCGACAAGAGCATGGCTGTCCTGGCAGGCCAGGAGGCAACTTTCCAGGTCACGATCAAGGCCCCGACGCTTCCCAACGGGCAATATTTCGGGCAGATTACGCTGGACCCGAAGAAGAAAGGCTACTACCCGGTCGTCATCCCGGTCGCCTTCTTCAAACAGCAGGGCAATGTATCGCTAGCGCAGGACTGCAGCCCTTCGACGTTCCCGACAAGCAGCAACACAACCTGCATCGTCCATGCCGAGAACTTTATCGGCACGGACGCCAACGTGAATATCGAGGTTGATGCGAGCGCTGGGCTCGAGTATTCGAACGTTTCGGCGCCGGCGATCCTTGTGAAGAAGGACACCATCACGTGGAGTGGCACACTGGCTGCCACGACCCCGCCCGGCATTTCGATCGCTATTGCTCCCGGCAGCACTCCAGCCGGCTACCTGCCGCTTTCCCTCTTCGGGGTTCCGCCGATTGCCGGCGTTGGCGACGAGACGATCAGCAACTTCAACGTTCCCGCGTTCCGCTATGGCAGCGAGGTCTATACGCGCGTCGGTATCGTGAGCAACGGGTATGTCGTGATCGGAGGCGGCACCAGCGCCGACGTCAAGTTCCTCAACCAGAGTCTCCCGGACACGACGCGACCGAACAATGTAGTCGCGCCATTCTGGACGGACCTGAACCCGGGCGCAGGGGGAGCCATCCGTATCGCCACCCTGACCGACGGTGTCAGCACTTGGCTGGTGGTCGACTACGCTGCCGTGAAGGAGTTCAGCACGGCGAATACGGATTCGTTCGAGATCTGGATCGGCCTTGCCGGCAATCCGGTTCCCGAGGACGTCACGATCGCGTATGGGACAATCCTAGGCAACGGTGACGGCGCGTTGCTCACGGTAGGCGCTGAGAACAGACTCGGGAACCGTGGCGGGATGATTTATTACAACGGCACGGGAACGCTACCCGCCGCTGGGACGGAGCTGAGGGTCAGTTCAACGCCGCCAGCTGCCGGCGGCAGCGTGACGTTCAGCTACAACGCCTCGGCCAAGAAAGCCGGGACCTATACGACGACGGCGAACCTGACGTCTAACCTCACACCGGGAACGACGCAGGATGTCGACCTTCTGACCGTGACGCCGTAATCTTTGCGGCAGGCCTCCAAAGTGAAGGGCCGCCTCCGGGCGGCCCTTTTTTGCGGTGGATTTGCCGGCAGGACGCCGACATAAAATCGGAGTGGGAGAGCAGGGCAACCGGTCCCCCGCTCGGGTCGGCGGCCCGCTATTCCGACTTCGGACGCACCTTGGGCAGCAGTCCTTTTTCCTTGACGATCGCGGCGGCCATCTGGCGACGCTCCTGCTTCGACAGCCGGCGCGCCGTCGTGCTGAGCCTGTGGTCGGTCTCCTGAAACACACGCACCGCCTGCCTGGCTTGCGCTTCCGCCGACGACGTTTCCATTCTCGCGGGGAGGCCGAGGGCTTTACGAATCCGCCGATGGCGTGCCTTGGTCCGGATCGTCGCCACAGCAATGACGACTGCGAAGGTAAGAGCTAGGAGGATCAACCAGGTGTAGCTTGGGCTCATCGCTCACGTAAAACGCGCACGCACGACCGAGGCGCGGTATTGTCCCACAATCCGCCTTTGGGGGAGGAGGTCGTGCTGATCGATTTCCTGCTCGTCGTGTTCATCTGGGTTGATTTGCGCGGACTGCGGGTGACCGTTGACGACACGCTTGAGAAGCTGGAACGCAGCAATCCGAAAGAGATCGCCTTCCGGGCCGGCTTCTTTTGGCTATCCCTGGCTCTGGTCTGCGCCTGGTCGTTCTACTTTGCGCGCGAGTGGCCGGTCGTGCCGATCCTGTTGCTTGCCGTCCTCGGCTATGAAACCTGGGCCTGCGTTCGACTTGTATTTTTTCGCGAGCGACACCTCGGCTACCTGCAGCGCATTCGGCATGCGCCACTGCTGCTTCTGAAAGTCCCCGCCTATATCCGGCTTGGCCTTTGCGGCTTTCTGCTATACAAGCATCTGTTCGGGTAAGTCGCGCGTCGAGCACATATCGCGGCGGGCCTCTGCGGAAGGCGAGTGCCGGCCGTTTCCTATATGATGCAGATCGTATGACGATGCGAAAGTGCGCCATTGTCGACGGAGGTTGCAGCATGATCGTCGATCACCGTTCTTTCGGAACTGCCGTTTTTGTCATCGCCAGCGTGCTGGTGTGTGTACTGCCGTCGCCAAGCTCCGCAGCGGAGATAAAGGCAAGCACGAAATCAGCAGCACTATCCGCGGCGCCCGGCACGCTCGTGCGCTGGTCGGTGCCGGCAACCGTGCGCTGCCGGATGAGCGCCCGGTCCTGGGCGCCGCTCGGCGACACGTGTTATTTCCCGATCGATCTCGAGCAGAAACCCGGCGTGATCACCGTCGCGCGGCAGGGTCAAGGCAAGAGCGAAACCGCGCGCATCGCGATCGAATCGCGTAGCTATGGGACGCAGGAGATCGAGCTGCCCGATATCGCGCAAGCCAATCCATCGCCCGCCGATCTGCAGCGGAATGCGCGCGAGCGCGTTCTGCTGGCGAAAGTATTCAACCGCAAAGAGGGACCGGCGAGGTTCGCGCTGCCGCTGGGCAAGCCTGCGAACCCGCTACCCGAAGGCAAGTCCTTCGGCGTCGACCGCATCTTCAACGGCAAGCCGGCAGCGCAACCGCATATGGGCGGCGATTATCCGGTGCCCGCCAGCGCGCCGGTACTGGCGGTTGCCGACGGAACGGTGGTGTTGGCGCAGGACCTTTTCTATCCGGGCAACGCGGTGTTCGTCGATCACGGCGATGGCCTCGTCAGCATGTACTTCCATCTGTCCGATATCCACGTGCAGACCGGGCAGGAGGTCAGGAAAGGCGATCGCGTGGGGCAGGTGGGTACGACCGGACGCTCGACCGGCCCGCATTTATTTTTCGGCGTACGCTGGCACAACGCGAGGATCGATCCGCGGTTCGTGCTCGAAGATCCGGCGAAGATCCCGGCGCTATAGAGCAGCGCCAGCGCGTCGGTATCCAATCGGGCGCGGCCAATTCTTCTCGGACCTACTTGTCGCTCCGGGACCGCTTTTCCTTCGGCGGGATCGCTGCCTTTTCGGCCGGCTCCGAAGTCGTCTTTTCCTTCGACGGGAATATCTTCATGATCGGGCTTTCCTTGATCCTGCCCGTGACTTCGCCGACATCGGTGACGACTTTCTTGGTCTGCTCCTCGATGGCGGAGAATTTCTCGATGACCTTCGGCAGTTGGTCCATCACTGTGGTGAGCGTGCTCTTTTCAGCGGCGATTTCCGGGATCTGACCTTCGGGCGTTGCGGCCAGCAGGGTCTGGGCGTTAGGGGCGCCGCCGTTGAGCTCGACAAAGACGACACCCGTGATGCCTTTGAGCTTCAGGCTCGCCTTGGTATCGGTCTTGACCGGTGCTTCCTTGCGCAGCCGGACATCCACCTGCACTTTCCGGGGATCGGCGGGGTCGAGCGTCATGGTTTTGACCGACCCGATATCGACTCCGTGAAACTTCACCGGATCGCCGATTGCCAGGCCGCTGACGGATTCGGTGAAATGGATGCGGTAGAGCACGTCGTCGCGATGGCCGGAGCTCACCAGCCAGACCGAAAAAAATGCCGCGGCGACTGCAATGCCGATGATGAACAGACCTTCGACGAAATAATGCTTATCCGTTTCCATGGCTCTGCTTCCTTGCGGTCAGCGCGCCTTCCGCGCGCGGCCCGTGGAGGAACTCGCGTATCCACGGCTGGTGAGACTGCATCAGCTTGTCCAGCGTACCGACGGTGATTTTCTTGTCGGCCAGCATGGCGACACGCTGGCAGATGGTGAACAGTGTCGTGAGGTCATGGGTGACGATGACGACGGTAATCCCCAGGCTCTCGTTCAGCCGCCGGATCAGCGCGTCGATGCCGCTGGCGGTGAGCGGATCGAGATCGGAGGTCGGCTCGTCGAGAAATAGAATCCGTGGATCGAGCGCGAGCGCGCGCGCAAATGCGGCACGCTTGACCATGCCGCCGGACAGCTCGGAGGGAAACTTGATGGCGCTATCGGCCGGCAAGCCGGTAAGCTCGAGCTTCATTGCCGCTATCTTCTTCTGGTCTTCTTCGGCGAGAGCCGTATGTTCGCGCATCGGCAGCATGACGTTCTGCGCGACCGAAAGCGAGGAGAACAATGCGCCTTGCTGGAACAGCACGCCGATGAGCGAAGCCTTTTCTGCTGGACCGATCTTGTCGATGGGCTTGCCGTTTACGAGAACCTCGCCGCCATTTGGCCGATGCAAGCCGGTGAGCGTCTTGAGCAGGACCGATTTGCCCGACCCCGAGCCGCCAGCGATGCCGAGGATTTCCCCACGCCGGATATCGAGACTGATCTTGTCGTGTACCTCTTGCTTGCCAAAGCGGTTGACGATGTCGCGCGCAGACAGAATCGACTCGGGATGCGGTTGGGCCTTGGCGCTCATAGGTCGAGCTTCTCGAAAAGAATAGAGAACAACGCATCGAGCACGATCACCACGAAGATCGCCTTGACCACGGCTCGGGTGGTTTCCTTGCCGACACTTTCCGCCGACCCTCTCACCCTGAGCCCGTGCATGCAGCCGATGATGGCGATCAGGAAACCGAAGATCGGCGCCTTGAAAAGGCCGACGAAGAGGTCGCTGCCATCGACCGCGTGGCGCACGCGATCGATGTATTGCAGCGGAGATACATGAAGCAGCGAGCTCGAGATCATCGCTCCGCCGAGCAAACCCATTATGTCGGCGAAGAACGTCAGCAGCGGCAGCGTGATGACGAGTCCGATCAATCGCGGCACCACCAGCAATTCCATGGGCTCCATGCCCATCACGTTGAGCGCGTCGATTTCCTCCCGCGCCTTCATGACGCCGATCTCGGCCGTAAATGCGGAGCCCGAGCGTCCGGCTACCATGATCGCGGTGATCAGCACGCCCATTTCGCGCAGCACCGACACCGCCACCAGATTTATCGTGAAGTCCTCGCCGCCGTAGGGCCGCAGCTGGGCAACGCCCTGGTAGCCGATGACCACGCTGATCATGATGGCCATCAGACCGACGATCGGCAGTGCATCGATGCCGGTTTCCCTGATCTGGCGGGATATCGACGGCAGTCGCAGGGCACGCAGATGCGTCAGTGCGTAGCCAGTGAAGCTCGCTGCCCGCCCCATGAAAGTGATGATATCGATCGTGTCGCGCCAGGCCTCGTCGGCGCCTTTGCCAAGCTCGATGATGCTTTGGCGCCATCCGGAGACCGACTTCGGTTTCGCAAGCGGCTTGAGCTCCAGGCCGCCGATAAGATCGAGCAGCGCCTTGTGCTCGGCTCGGATGCCGGTCAATGCCACGCCCTTGTCGCGAAGGCCGCACAGGAACAGCGCACCCGGCGTATCAAGCTCGCTCAAGTTGCTGAGATCGAGCGCGCGGGACTTCTGCTTCTTCGGCCAGTGCTTCAGCGCTCTTTCCGCTTCGGCCATGGTGCGGATGTCGAGCGTGCCGGTAAGCGCCAATCCATGGCCATCGTCTTCGATAGCGATGGTCGGTGAGAGCGGCTCTGAGCTGGCGCGCGGCATGCGTATGGTGACGTATTTTCGAATGGCCCGAGGCTTTTGGTTATTGGCCGGGTATGTGATTCCCAGCAGCAATTGATGTGCCATTCAGCATCTATTGTAAAAACAGAGAGTTATAAGACTAGCTCCCGGTCGATTTATACAAGAAGGCAAGCGCGACCCGGCTATGAGACGCCTTTACTGATCGTCGCAATTCGTCGATGCCCGAAATGCTTTGCGCGGCCGTTGCCAACTTCCTCGAGCGCCGCGCTGATCGACGCCGTTGACTTGTCGGGCCATTGCGGACGGAAGTGAGGGGGATGCAAAAACGCCGCGGTTCCCCGCGGCGTTTTCATCGAGGCAAGAGCGTGCCGGACGGCACGCCCGACAGTTCACGGCTCAATCAGCCGCTTCGATCCTGCCGTAGAGGCCGTGAGTCTCGTCGTCCGGGCCGGCAGCGAAGAACAGCGTGTCGGTAGGTTGCTGCTGAAAGCCGTTGCCAAACGCGATGCCCCATAGGCCGTCGATCTTCAGCACCTGGCCACTGGTCGTGCGCAGTTGCCCGGCGAAGGTGCTGTTCTTCAGATCGTACGCGTTGATCGTGCCGTCGCCGAAATTGCCGACCAGGAGATGGTTGCTGAACCTGCCGAAGCCGGAAGGCGCAAGCGCCATGCCCCACGGCGCATTCAGCTTCCCGCGCGACGCCACGCGCCTGAGCAGGAAGCCCTCGGCATCGAAGACGTCAACGAACCCCAGTCCGGGACCCGCCACCTCGTCGTCTTCGTCCTCTTCCTTTAGCGCGTACGCGACATAGAGATCGCCCTGGATATTCGCGATGTTGAACGGCTTGAACCCTTCAGGAATCGTGGGATCGGCAAATCCGCCCGGTACGCTCGTCTTCGCGAAATTGAAATCGATGACGTCGATCTTCCCGTTGTGGAAATCCGCGGCGTATAGACGAAAATGGCTGACGCCATCGCCGGCCATCGCCAGACCCTTGTAGGACGCGCCGTCCGTGGCGACGAACTTGATCGTCGCGCTGGCTCCTCCAGCCCAGGCCGCGATGCCGCCGTCCTCGGTCGCCCAGAGAAAGGCTGCTGCCGTTCCCGCGCCCGCCACGGCGAAGTCGTTCGGTTTGGAGGCTGACCCAAGGTTGAACGTGATGCCCGTCGGCACGCCTGGGCCCGTGCCGCTCACCGACGGAACGGTGACTGTGAGCTTGAGTGCGCCGGTGCCGTCGTAGACCGTCGACGTGCCGGTGCCGTTGTTGGAGACCCACATCGGGCTCGTTGGGCTGAGGGCGATGCCCCAGGCGTTGACGAGATTAGTATCGGTGTTGTCCGCCTCGCCGGCGACGTCGGAAACGAGATTGTGAACCTGGTAGCTGTTGGGTGATGCCGCGATGATCGCCGTGCTTAGCGCGAGACCGAAGGCCAGCGCAGCGAACCGCAAAACGTGACGTGCGATGGGAGACGATGCAGTCATGAGAGGTCCTCGTTTGAAATTTTTACAAACGCGTCCGACATCTGCCGGACTCCGGCACGCTGACCCCTCTCTTCCGCCGGCGCCCATGGCGGATCGGCGAAAACATCAGCGTGTGTCGGGAGAAACAGCCAATCCGCGACTATTATTCCGCGGCCGCGATTATCACTGCGAATTACAGGACGGCGAAATGACAAACCGCGACCACGACCTGTGGTCGTGCGCTCATCGCGTGGCCGTAACCGCTATTTTCCCCACCGCAACGCCAGCGGATTGATCTCGCCGGCGAGCTCGAGCAATCCTGCCCGCGTCGCCGGGTGCAGGGGCTCGAGCGGATGGCGTACCGCGTCGCTCTTGATGACGCCACCCGCGGCCATCACCGTCTTGGTCGCGCGCAGGCCGCACTGACGATTCTCGAAATTGATCAGGGGAAGAATGCGAGCGTAGGCAGCGGCTGCTTCCTTGCGCTGGCCGGAACGATGCTGCTCCAGCACCGGCTTGATCAGGTCCGGGAGCAGTGCGCTCGGCATCGTGCCGGTGGCGCCCGCATCGAGGTCCGCCATCAACGTAATCGACTCCTCGCCGTCGAAGGGTCCGGCGATCAAGTCGCCTCCGGCTTCGATGAGGCTGCGCAGCTTGGCGGCGGCGCCGGGCACCTCGATCTTGATGTATCGGACCGCCGGTACCTCGCGAGCCAGCCGGACCAGAAAAGGCACCGACAGCGTGACACCGCTCAGCGGCGCATCCTGGATCATGAGCGGCAGCCCCGCGGCTTCAGCCACGCGCGCAAAATGCTCGAGCATTCCTCTTTCTTCCGCGCGCAGACCGGCGCCGTGATAGGGCGGCATCAGCATGAGCATCGCCGCCCCCGCGGAAGCTGCCTTGCGTGCGCGCTCGGCCGCGATCCGCGTACTGAAATGGCTGCAGGTGACGATGACCGGCACGCGGCCTGCAACGTGCGAAAGGCAGACATCGACTAGCGAGTCGCGTTCCGCGTCGGTGAGCAGGAACTGTTCGGAATAGTTGGCGAGAATGCAGATACCGTCGACACCCTGGTCGACCATGCAGTCGAGCACGCGACGCTGCCCGTCGAGGTCGACCTCGCCGGCTGCGGTGAAAGGTGTCGGCGCGATCGGAAAGACTCCCGCGAACGGTTTGGATGGTGAGGGGTTCACGCGAGAAGCGTCCGGTAGCTTGATGCTGTCGTGTCCTCGGATCATTACCGTCCCAGGTTTCGCCATTCTAAACGACGCCGGTCTGAGCGTTGACTTCCAGCCGGCAAGACCGCTCTATTCGCCGGCCTATCGGTGCATAATTCGTACTGGGCGACGACGGCGCCGCAAGGATGACGGCGTCGCCGCATTGCGCGACAATCAACAGTCGTCTCAGGCCGACATCGCTACAGCCGCTGTGCCCAGCGCCGGACGCCGGAACGTAAGCGTATGAAGTTTCTGCACCCGCAAATCCTGTGGTTCCTCCTCGTCGCACCGGCGCTCGTCGCGGCGTACATTGCGCTGCTCCGGCGCAAGAAGAAGCACGTCATCAGGTATGCGAGCGTCGGCCTGGTCAAGGACGCGATCGGACCGGCGCAGCGCTTCCGGCGCCACATTCCGCCGCTGCTGTTTCTGCTGGCCCAGATTGCCCTGATCATCGCCTGCGCCGATCCGACGGCGGTGGTCACGCTGCCCGCGGAACGCAAGACCATCGTCCTTGCCATGGATGTGTCGCTCAGCATGGGCGCCCGTGACGTAGAGCCCAATCGGATCACCGCGGCGCAGATCGCGGCCAAGGCATTCGTCCAGGATCGCCCGCCGGACGTCAATATCGGCATCGTTGCCTTCGGTGGCACCGCAGCGCTGGTGCAGCCGCCGACGCGCAACCGCGACGATCTGTTCGCCGCCATCGACCGCTTCCAGTTGCAGCGCGCCACCGCGACGGGCAGCGCGCTCTATGTCGCGCTGCAAACGCTGTTTCCCGATGCGGAGATCGATCTCGAGTCGCTGATATTCAAGGGCGGATTGTCGCGGAGCGGCGAGCGCGGGAAAGCGCTTGAGAAAGCGCCCAAGACGGAAAAGAAAGCTTTCAAGCCGGTTACGCCCGGGTCGTACACATCGGGCGTGATCATCCTCTTGAGCGATGGCCGCAGGACAACAGGTCCTGATCCGCTCGACGCCGCCAGGATGGCCGCCGATCGCGGCGTTCGCGTTTATACCGTCGGCTTCGGCACCGAGCAGGGCGGTGCCATCGGATACGAAGGCTGGTCGGTTTATGTCCGTCTCGACGAGGAGACGCTCAAGCAGGTGGCCGAAGTGACGCGAGGCGAGTACTTCTATGCCGGCACTTCGGAGGATCTGAAAAAGGTCTATCACCGGCTGACCACACAGTTCGTCCTGGAGAAGAAGGACACCGAGATCGCGTTCCTGTTTGCGGGTGTCGCGACGTTGTTGTTGGCGGCTGCCCTGATCCTGTCGCTCATGTGGTTCAGCCGGCTCTAGATCGGACCGACTACATCCGCTCGACCAACGCCTGCAGGCGCCGACGCATCTGGTCGGCCGGCAGATGCACACTGCCGCCGTGACCCGGGAGCACCCACTCGAAGCGATAGTCGACGAGTTTCGCGAGCGAGCGACGCTGCTCGCTCCAGGAGTACCAGTTCACCTCGCGGAACGCGACGAGATCGCCGCGCTTTTCGTTCCAGGCGAGCGAATCGCCGGTGAAGAGAAAAGCATCGTCGAGCAGATAAACGACGCTGCCACGCGTGTGGCCGGGAACCGGGATCGCGAGCAGCCGACTGCGAATTTCGATCGCTTCGAGACCTCGAATCAAATCGGTTGCGTACGGTGCGGCCGACCGGTCGTGCTCCTGGATCCACACGCGAGCCTTGAAATGCGCGGCATAGCGGTCCGCATCCGCAACATCGTCGCGATGGCTGAGGAGGATGTCGGCCAGACCGCCCAGCTCCTCGATTTTGCGCACGAGCTTGTTGATGTAACGCGGCGCG
>DASWDF010000082.1:0-10975 GCA_036395475.1 Casimicrobiaceae bacterium | reverse complement strand
GGCGTCGAATGGAAGCTCTGCCACAGCGTCGCGGCGGCGGGGTAATGCGTGAAAAGCGCGAGCAGCGCCGCCGCCGGCAGGAGCATGAGCCAGCCGTAGAGCCATTGTGAGGTGCGCGTCATGTGCCAGTCGATGCGCCCGCCGACCTTCCTGTGGCGTCATTCCCGCGTAGGCGGGAATCCCGATTGTGGAGCTGACGACCCTGGATCCCCGGGTCTCGCTGGCGCTCGCCCGAGAATGACGTCATGTGCAGGGCGGCGGTCTGACTGCGTATTCTTACTTCCGATAAGGCCGCAAGAGGCGCTCCGCTTCGCGTTGCGCGTCCTTCATCGCCTGATCGGACGTCTTGGAGCCAGTCAATGCAGCTTGCAGGCCGTCGTTGAGCGCCTTGGTCACGCGCTGGTTATCGTGCGTCGACAGCTCGGCAACGGCGTACTGGAGTTGGTCGCGCGCGACCGCGGCCGCCGGAAAATCGGCGACGTACTTCTTCATCGCCGGCGTCTCCCAGGCATCGGGCCGCACTGCGACATAGCCGGTGTCGATGCCCCATTGCGCGGCGCGCGCGGGTGAAGTGATCCAGCGGATGAACTTCACCGCCGCCGCCTTCTGCTCCGGCTTCGTCTCCTTGAACAGGTAGAAGTTGCCTCCACCGGTCGGGCTACCCCGCCGCTTGTTCGCGGGCAGCATCGCCACGCCGAACTCGAACTTGGCGTTGCTCCGCACGTTGGTGAGATTGCCGGTCGTCGTCCACATCATCGCCATCTTGCGCTCGAAGAAATCCTTCGGCGTCGTGCCCCACTCGACGATGCCTTCGGGGTGAACCTTGTGTTTCTTCGACAGATCGACCCAGAATTGCAGCGCGTCGATCACGCCTTGCTTGTCGTAGTAGGTCTCGGTGCCGGCCGGATTCATCAGAATCACGTCGTTTTCGGTGGTGAGCCCCTGGAACAACCAGTAGGGAAATCCCGACGACGGGATCTGCAAACCCCATTGCGTGACCTTGCCCGACGCGTCGCGCTTGGTCAGCTTCTGCGCATAGGAAACCATTTCCGCCCACGTCGCGGGCGCCTTGTTCGGATCGAACCCCGCTTCCTTGAACATCTCCTTGTTCCAATAGAGCACGATCGTCGAACGCTGGAACGGGATTCCCCAGGTCTTGCCGCCGGTCTGGCTGTTTTCCATGAACGCCGGGTAGAAGCCCTTGACCCACGCCTGGTCTTCGGGCGTCTTGATGTAGCTATCGAACGGGACGACCGCGTCCTCATCGATCAGCGTGTACATGTCAGTCGACAACAGCACCGCCGTCGTCGGCGCGTCGCCGCCCTTGACCGCGGTGAGCGCCTTGGTGATCGACTCCTGATACGAGCCGGAGTAGATCGGCTTGACTTTGATGCCAGGGTTCTCCTTCTCGAAATCCGCGGCGAGTCCATCGACGATCTTGGTGATCGGCCCACCGACAGCGACCGGGTAGTAGAACGAGATCTCGATGGGCGCTTGTGCGAATACGAGCGTGGAGAACATCGCGGCAAAGAAGCCGGTGAGCCAACAGAAACATGTCTTCATCGTCCTTCCCCCTCTTGTCGATAATGTGATGTGACCCCGGGCATCCCCCGGATGGAGTCCGGGGTCAGCCCGGGCTACGCAAACATCGTTGCGTTGTTGTGACTTGTTTCCTCTTGCGAGCGCCTGCCGCTCGTGCCGTCGAAGAAATGCTGCGCCCCGTGCGCCCACGACAACCGCGTCGCATCGCCTTGGGAAAGCCCTACCCGGCCGGGGACGCGCACCGCGAGCGTCTGACCCCCGACACGGCAGGTGAGCAACGAGTCGGCGCCGAGATACTCGATGGCGTCGACGCACGCATCGACGCCCGCGTCGCGCCCAATCGTGACATGCTCCGGGCGTACGCCCAGCGTGTTCCCCGCGAGCTCCTGCGGCGCGACCGCTGGGCCCGTCGTGCCGGCGATCACCGCGCCGTCATGTCCCGGCTCGAGCGCCAGCAGATTCATCGGCGGCGTACCGATGAATCGTGCCACGAAGACGTTTGCCGGCGTCTCGTAGAGATCGACCGGCGCGCCGTTCTGCTCGATGCGTCCGGCGGAGAGCAGGATGACGCGGTCGGCCATGGTCATGGCCTCGACCTGGTCGTGCGTGACGTAAACCATCGTGATGCCAAGCTCGCGCTGCAAGTTGCGGATTTCCTGCCGCATCTCCTGGCGTAGCTGCGCGTCGAGGTTCGACAAGGGCTCGTCCATCAGGCACACCGGCGCCTCGGCGATGATCGCGCGGCCGAGTGCCACGCGTTGCTGCTGGCCGCCGGAGAGCTGCGACGGTTTGCGATCGAGAAGCTTGGACAGGCCGAGGAGGGCCGCGACGCGCGCGAGCCGGCGGTCGCGGTCGGCGTTGCCAACCTTGCGCACGCGCAGGCCGAAGACGATGTTCTCGGCGACGGAAAGATGTGGAAACAGCGCGTAGGACTGGAACACCATCGCGATGTTGCGTTGCGCCGGCGGCAGGCGGGTGACGTCGCGGCCGCCGATGAGAATGCGGCCCTGATCCGCCGGCTCGAGGCCGGCGATCAGGCGCAAGGTCGTCGACTTGCCGCAGCCCGACGGCCCGAGCAGGACGTTAAGGGTGCCTTCGTCGAGGGCAAAGGACAGTCCGTCGACGGCGCGCACCTGGCCCTCGGCGGTCGTCCAGTGCTTGCTGACGTTTTCGACGGCGATCGCCGACACGCGTGCTCCTCGGGGCGTGGCGGCGAGAGCGAAAGCGAGCCTGCCACACCGGGCGGCAATGATACCAAACCGTCTCCGGCGTCAGCATCGGCTCAATACCACCGTAGCCTCGGTTGAGTGCCGTAGCCCGGGTTGAGCGCGCAGCGCGATACCCGGGGCGCGCTTCAGCGCTGCGTTGCTCCCGGGCATCGCTTCGCTCAGCCCGGGCTACGCCCACTACGCCCCTGCGGCGAACAGCGCCCGCAGCGCCGCGCCGGGATCGGCGGCGCGCATGAACGCCTCGCCGACGAGGAAGGCGTGCACGCCGGCCCCACGCATCCGGGCGACATCGGCCGACGCGAGAATGCCGCTTTCCGTGACGACGAGCCGCTCGCTCGGGATCCTTGGCAGCAGGTCGAGCGTGGTCTCGAGTGCGACGTTGAAGGTGCGCAGATTGCGATTGTTTATGCCGATGAGCGGCGTCGTCAGATGCAACGCGCGGTCGAGCTCGGCCGCGTCATGGACTTCGGCGAGCACGTCCATCCCGAGTTCGCGCGCGGAAGTCTCCAGCGCCGCGAGTCGCGCATCGTCGAGAGCCGCCACGATCAGCAGAATGCAATCGGCCCCCAGCGCGCGCGACTCGACGACCTGATATTCGTCAAGCACGAAATCCTTGCGCAGCACAGGCAGCGAGCACGCCGCGCGCGCCGCGACGAGATGCTCGGGCGCGCCCTGGAAATACGCCCGGTCGGTCAGCACCGACAGGCAGGTCGCACCTCCCGCTTCGTAGCGGCCCGCAATTGCGGCGGGATCGAAGATCGGTCGCAGCACGCCGCGGCTGGGGCTCGCCTTCTTGATTTCGGCGATGACGGCGGCAGCGCCCGCAGCGATCCGTCTCCGCAGCGCGCCCGCGAAGTCGCGGACCGGCGGTGCAGCTCGCGCTTCGTCGCGCAATGCCGCGAGCGGCTTCGCCGCCCGTGCCGCGGCGACTTCTTTCGCCTTGGCGGCGAGAATCCGGGTGAGGATATCGCCGCCGGCCGGATCGGCACCGTGGTTCATGTAGGTAGCCGCGCTGCGCTTGGCGAAACCTGTCCTGAGCAAAGTGGAAGGGAACTCACCGCACGCGGTCTCGATCGGCTTTCGGCAGCGGCGGCGCCTCCAGTCCTACGTAACGGTCGCCAAAACCGCAGGCGCGCCAGAACGCCAGCGCCGCCGCGTTCCACGTCATGGCCTCGACGAGCACGCGCTTGTCGGCGGGAAACTCGCGCTTGCGCAGCGCTTGAAGCGCCGCGGCACCGATGCCGCGACGGCGCCGCTCGGGCGCGATGTAGAACTGCCGCAAGTGCACGAACTCGGGCAGCTCCCGATAGAGCGCATATCCGGCGTCGGTGCCATCGCACACGAAAATCCGCGCGCGATACTCGCCGGCAAGCCACTCGCGCATACGCTCGGTCAGCTCGGCGACGCTCATCGGGTTGTCGTGGCCTTCGTCGCGGATCAACGCTGCGTTCCATTCGCCGAGCTGCGACAGATCGTCGGCGGTCGGCTGCCGCAGCATGACCTGAGTAGGGTCAGAGACGACTTTCCCGCGAGCGATCATTTGGCTCCGTTCATGGTGCCGCAAAGTCGTCTCTGACCCTATTTAGCGTGTTGCGGCGAGTTTCTGCGTCGTTGCGACAAAGGCGTCGAGCTTTTTCTTCGCCGCGCCCGATGCGATCGACTCGCGCGCCCGCTCGATACCTTCGGCGATCGATCCCGCGATGCCCGCGGTGTAGAGGGCGGCACCGGCATTGAAGACGACGATCTCCCGCGGCGTCCCGTCGACGTTCGCGAGCGCCTCTTCCACCATCGCCTTCGATTCCGCGGCGCCGTCGACCTTGAGGCCACGATTCGACTTCATGTGCAGCCCGAAATCCTCCGGATGGATCTCGTATTCGCGCACCTCGCCGTCCTTGAGCTCGCCCACCATCGTCGCGGCGCCGAGCGAGACTTCGTCCATTCCATCCTTGCCGTACACGACCAGCACGTGCTTGCCGCCCAGGCGCTGCAGAACGCGAACGTGAATACCGACGAGATCGGGGTGAAACACACCGACGAGCTGATTCGCGGCGCCGGCGGGGTTGGTGAGCGGCCCGAGGATATTGAAAATCGTCCGCACGCCCAGTTCCTTCCTCACGGGAGCGGCGTGCTTCATCGCCGCGTGATGACTGGGCGCGAACATGAAGCCCACTCCGGTCTCGCCGATGCACTGTGCAACCTGCGCCGGCGTAATCATGATGTTCGCGCCCAGCGCTTCGAGCACGTCCGCGCTGCCCGATTTCGACGACACCGAGCGGTTGCCGTGCTTGGCCACGCGCGCCCCGGCGCCGGCTGCGACGAACATCGCGGCGGTCGAGATGTTGAATGTATGCGAGGCGTCGCCGCCGGTGCCAACGACGTCGAGCAAGCTCTCGCGGTCGGGCACCTCGACCTTAGTGGCAAATTCGCGCATGACCTGCGCCGCCGCGGTGATCTCGCCCACGGTCTCCTTCTTGACCCGCAGGCCGACCGTCAACGCCGCGATCATCACCGGCGAGGCCTCGCCGCTCATGATCTTGCGCATCATGGCGAGCATCTCGTCATGAAAGATCTCGCGGTGCTCGATCGTACGCTGCAGCGCTTCCTGCATGGTGATCGGCATGATCGTTCCCCTCTACTGAATGGTCAGAAAATTGGACAGAAGCTCGTGGCCCTGCTGCGTCAGGATCGCCTCGGGGTGGAACTGAACGCCCTCGACAGCCGCTGTGCGGTGGCGCACGCCCATGATCTCGCCGTCGTCGCTCTCCGCCGTGATTTCGAGGCACGACGGCAGGCTCGCGCGCTCGATCGCCAGCGAATGATAGCGCGTGACCGTGAGCGGCGATTGCAGACCGGCAAAGACGCCTTGCTCGCGATGCGTGACGGCGGAGAGCTTGCCGTGCATGACGCGCCCGGCGCGCACGACACGGCCGCCGAAGGCCTGGCCGATCGCCTGGTGGCCGAGACACACGCCGAGGATGGGGATCTCGCCGGCAAAGCGCCGGATCAACGGGACGCAAATTCCCGCTTCCGAGGGGGTGCACGGCCCGGGCGAGAGGACGATCCTCTCCGGCCGCCACGCCGCGATCTGCTCGAGCGTCAGCGCATCGTTGCGATACACCTGTACGTCGGCGCCGAGCTCGCCCAGGTATTGGACGAGGTTGTAGGTGAAGCTGTCGTAGTTGTCGATCATCAGGAGCATGGCCGCACCCTAGCCTTCGGCGTCAAGACCCGCCTGAACCATCTCCGCCGCCCGCAGCACGGCGCGCGCCTTGGAGAGCGTTTCGCGCCATTCGTTTTCAGGCACGGAGTCGTGCACGATGCCGGCGCCGACCTGCGCGTAGAGCATGCCGTCCTTGAGCACTGCCGTGCGGATAGCAATCGCCAGGTCCATGTCGCCCTGGAACGAGACGTAGCCGACCGCACCGGCGTAGATGCCGCGACGAGACGGCTCCAGCTCGTCGATGATCTCCATCGCGCGCACCTTCGGCGCGCCGCTGACCGTTCCCGCAGGAAACGACGCGCGCAGGATGTCGAGCGCGGTGAGCCCGGGGCGCAGCCTGCCCTCGACGTTGGAGACCATGTGCATCACATGCGAGTACCTCTCGACGATCATCTGATCGGTGACCTTTACCGTTCCCGTGACGGCGACGCGGCCGACGTCGTTGCGGCCGAGGTCGAGCAGCATTACGTGCTCAGCGATCTCCTTGGGGTCGGAAAGCATCTCCTGCGCCAGCGCTTCGTCGGCGTCGCGCGTCGCGCCGCGCGAGCGAGTGCCGGCGATCGGCCGCAGCGTCACGGTATCGCCCTCCTTGCGCACCAGGATTTCGGGCGAGGCGCCGACGACATGAAAGTCGCCAAGATCATAGTAGAACATGTACGGCGATGGATTGATCGAGCGCAGCGCACGGTAGAGCGACAGCGGCGACGCGGCGAAGGGCATCGCCATGCGCTGCGAGAGCACGACCTGCATGATGTCGCCCGCCGCGATGTATTCGCGGGAGCGCGCCACCGCAGCCTGAAAAGCGTCGGCGCCGAATTCGCTGCGCGCTTCCGCTCTTGGTGTCGCGGTCTGGAAAGGAATCTCGACCGGCGCGCGCAGCCTGCGCCGCAACGCCTGCAGGCGCTCGTGCGCGGCGCGATACGCGCCAGGGACCGCGGGATCGGCATAGACGATCAACGAAATCTTGCCCTGCAGGTTGTCGACCACCGCCAGCTCTTCGGTCAGCAGCAGCAGGATGTCCGGGATTTCCGCCAGAGCTTCGATCGCCGGCGGCGCCGACGCGGCGAGCCGATCCTCTATGTGACGCACGACGTCGTAGGCGAAGTATCCGGCGAGCCCTCCGCAGAAGCGCGGCAGGCCGGGAACCGGCGCTGCCCGGTAGCGTCGCTGAAATGCGGCGATGAAGTCGAGCGGATCGCCATCGTCGCGCTCGGAGACAACGCCGCCTTGATCGACCTCGATGTCGCGCCCGCGTGTGCGCAAGCGTGTCGTCGCGGGCAAGCCGATGAACGAGAAGCGGCCGAAGCGCTCGCCGCCGACGACCGATTCGAGCAGGAAGCTGTACGGGCGATTGGCGAGCTTGAGGTAGAGCGATAGCGGGGTATCGAGGTCCGCGAAGGATTCGAGGACGAGCGGTACGCGGTTATATCCTTGCGCGGCGAGCGCCCAGAATTCGGCTTCGGTCATGATGCTTCAACGGTTCTCTCAACGTACGCAAACTTAGATTCGGGCGTCGCTTCTTGCGCGCGACGCGGGCGCGGCCTACGAGCGGCGCCAGCGGCGCCAGTCGTCGCCACGCGCCCAGATCAACTGGGTCTGGCCGTTGCGGTTGAAAGCGTTGAAGCTCATTGCTGTAAAGACCTTGAAGTCGTCTCGATCGGTTCGTACGCCGGCACTATAGCATCGGCCGAGCCAGTTTGCCCAGCCGCATGCGCCGTTCGTGGTGAGCCTGTCGAACCACGACGGCCGTTCTCCTTCGACAAGCTCAGGACGAACGGCCGCTCTCACGCCGACGACGCCGCGGCACGCATCGCCGCGATCGTCGCGGCATAATCGGACGTGCCGAAGATCGCGGACCCGGCGACGAACGTATCGGCTCCCGCCTTGGCGATCGCGCCGATGTTGTCGACCTTTACGCCGCCGTCAACCTCGAGCCGGATTTCGCGCCCCGTGCGCGCATGCACCGCGTCGATCCGGGCGCGAGCCAGCTTGAGCTTGGTCAGCGTCTCGGTGATGAACGACTGGCCGCCGAACCCCGGGTTCACCGACATGATCAACACGAGGTCGAGCTTGTCGAGCACGTGATCGAGCCAGATGAGCGGCGTCGCCGGATTGAACACCAGGCCGGCCTTGCAGCCGCAATCGTGGATGAGCCCGATCGTCCGATCGACGTGATCGGAAGCTTCGGGATGAAAACTGATGACCGATGCGCCCGCCTTGGCGAAATCGGGGATGATGCGGTCGACGGGCTTCACCATCAAATGCACGTCGATCGGCACGGTCGCGTGCGGCTTGAGCGCCTGGCAGACGAGCGGACCGATCGTGAGGTTGGGAACGTAATGGTTGTCCATCACGTCGAAATGAATCCAGTCGGCACCGCCGGCAATTACCGCGCGCACCTCATCGCCGAGGCGCGCGAAATCGGCGGAGAGAATCGACGGAGCAATAAAGCAAGGGGCCATGGCGCTATAATCTTGGTTGTTGTTCAATGCAATGCACCCGATGCCCGAAAGCAGCAAATACGAGATCACCGTCGTCCCCAAGGCGACCTACATCGCGGACCAATCGGACCCGTCGAAGGGCCAGTACGTTTTTTCCTACACGATCACGATCAGCAACACCGGAAGCATCCCGGCTCAGCTCATCAGCCGGCACTGGATCATCACCGACGCGAACGGCAAGGTGCTCGAAGTGAAGGGCCTTGGAGTCGTCGGGCAGCAGCCCTTGCTCAAGCCCGGCGAGAGCTTCGAATACACGAGCGGTACGCATCTCGAGACCGCGGTGGGCACAATGCACGGCACCTACCAGATGATCGCTGAGGACGGACAGCAGTTCGACGCGCCGATTCCGTCGTTCACGCTGTCGGTACCGCGCGTATTGCACTAGCGCTCGTCCTTATTGTCGTCGTCTGCCTGCGGCGGCGACGGCTTGCGCTTCCCGCCCATCGTGAACCAGACGATGAATACCGCGAGCAGCAACGCGACCAGCGCTTCGAGCAGGAACCAGATCATCGCGATGGTTCTCCCCAAATATCTCGCAGCCGTGGCCGCTGCGGTCTGCGCCGCCTGCACCACACTGCCCCAGACCGGAACAAAGCCCCCGCCGCCCGCGATCGTCGTACCCGACACGGAGCGCGCGATGCTTCGCCCCGTTGCGTTCGCCGAGCTGCCGGGCTGGGCCGACGACACCCTCGCCGACGCCTGGCCTGCGTTCACTACCGGTTGCACGGCGCTAGTTGCTCAAGAGGCGACCGCAGCAATCTGGCGCGAGACCTGCGCCGCAACAGTTGCCGTCGATCCTCGCGACACGGCGGCGGTGCGAACATTCTTCGAGCGGCATTTTACCGCATACCAGGCGCTCAGCCCGGACGGCAAGGACGCCGGCCTCGTCACGGGCTATTACGAGCCGCTGCTCGACGGCAGCCGCATCCGAAGCGAGCAATACCGTTATCCGCTCTACGCGCCTCCGGATGATCTGCTGACGATCGATCTCATCGAGCTCTATCCCGAGCTCAAGGACAAGCGGCTGCGCGGCCGCGTGGACGGCAAGCGCGTGGTTCCATACTGGACGCGCGCCGATATCGAAACAGGCAAACCGCCGCTGGCGGGCAAGGAGCTCGTCTACGTCGATGATCCGATCGAGGCGTTCTTTCTGCAGATCCAGGGCTCGGGCCGCGTCCGACTCGCCGAAGGCGGCGTGATGCGCATTGGATACGCCGACCAGAACGGGCACCCGTTCCGCTCCGTCGCGCGCATGTTGATCGATCGCGGCCAGCTTTCGCCGGATGGAGCATCGATGCAAGCGATCAAGGAATGGGGGCGGCGGCATCCGGAGACGCTGCCTGAATTGCTCGACCAGAATCCGAGCTACGTCTTCTTCCGCGAAGTCACACCCGACGCGACCGCGACCATCGATGGTCCGCTCGGAACGCTCGGCGTTCCGCTTGCGGCGGGCCGCGCGATCGCTGTCGATCCGCTTTCCGTCCCGCTCGGCGCACCGGTGTTTCTTTCGACGACGTGGCCGCTGTCGAGCCGGCCGCTTAATCGTCTCGTCCTCGCGCAGGATACCGGCGGCGCGATCCGGGGGCCGCTGCGCATGGATTTTTTCTGGGGCTTCGGCGAAGATGCGGCGCGCCAGGCTGGCCGCATGAAGCAGGCCGCGCGTCTATGGCTGCTCTGGCCCAAGGATGCGCCGCCGCCTTCGTGACAGCGTAGCCCGGGCTGACCCCGGACTTGATCGGGGGATGCCCGGGAGGACGCGGCGCTGCGTAATGCCGCCCCGGGTATCGCCGCTGCGCGGCTCAACCCGGGCTACGACATCCGCGTCAACTTCCGGCAGCCTCAAGCACGCCGTGCGCTTGATTGTCGGCGTGATACGACGAGCGCACGAGCGCGCCGACCGCGGCGTGGCGGAAGCCGAGCGCGTAGGCTTCGCGCTCGAACATCGCGAACGTGTCCGGGTGCACGTAACGCAACACCGGGAGATGGCCGGCGGTTGGCTGCAGATACTGGCCGATGGTCAGCATATCGATCTCATTCGCGCGCATGTCGCGCATCACCGCGAGAATTTCCTCGTCGGTCTCGCCCAGGCCGACCATCAAGCCGGACTTGGTGGGAATGTTCGCAAACCGGCGCTTGAATTCCTGCAGCAGCTTGAGCGAATGCACATAGTCCGAACCCGGGCGCGCTTGTTTGTAGAGCCGCGGCACGGTCTCGAGATTGTGGTTCATCACGTCGGGCGGAGCTTCCGACAGGATCTCCAGAGCGCGCTCGAGGCGACCACGGAAATCCGGGACCAGCACTTCGATCCGGGTCCTCGGCGAAATCTCGCGCAGCTTGCGGATGCAATCCCTGAAATGCCCGGCGCCGCCGTCGCGCAGATCGTCGCGGTCCACGCTGGTGATCACGACGTACGCAAGCTTAAGCGCCGCGATCGTCTCGGCCAGATTCACCGGCTCGTCGGTATCGAGCGGCAGAGGCCGGCC